>JANXBD010000070.1 GCA_025057635.1 Thermoflexus sp.
CGTAGGGGCAACCACAGGGGGTTGCCCCTACAACCTATGCACGGCCCATACACTGGTTCGGCAAGGATTCACGAGGATTGAAGATGACCTGCGCCTTCTGTCGCATCCTTCGCGGCGAGGCTTCCGCCTGGATGGTGCTGGAGGACGAGATCTCGGTTGCCTTCCTGGATCATCGTCCGCTCTTTCCCGGGCATTGCCTGTTGATCCCCCCGAGCGCATTACGAGACCCTGATGGATCTGCCCCTGGAGCAGGTAGGGCCGCTGTTTCGAAATGCGCGCCTCCTGGCCCAGGCCATGGAAGTCGGACTGGGGGCGGAGGGATCCTTCGTAGCCATCAACAACCGGGTGAGCCAAAGCGTGCCGCACCTCCACATCCACATCGTTCCCCGGCGGAAAGGGGATGGGCTGCGAGGCTTTTTCTGGCCCCGGCGACGTTACGCCAGCGAGGCCGAGATGGCGGAGGTCGCCCGAAAGCTCCGTGAGGCTGTCACTCGCCTTCGGGAGAACGAGCGATAGCCCCAACGCAAGTTCGAGCGGCCATCGCATTCTACCCTGCGACAACCGTAGAAAACCGCATATTCATGCACTCGGATTGCCCAGCCGTTCTTCTCTTGGGGCGACCCCCCATCGGATCCGCAGATATCCGATGCCTCGAGGCAGTGGCCTCACGGGCCTCTTCTCGCTGTCCTCAAACCATTGGGCGGCGTTTCCCTTCCCTGCTGCCACCGCCCAGCCCCAGCCGGGACATGACCCTCCAACATTCATCCGGAACAAGCAGGGTAATCCTTTGTCCATTTTTCATTGGGGGTTTTCGGGGGCGGTGTGGGGGGCCTTTGGGCCCCTCGCATCGCCCTCGAAAGATTTTTTCTCCTCCCTGCCCATAGCCCTCTGAGCCGTGGAGAGTGGGGAGAAAGAGGGAGGGGCCATGGCCTTCCGGACTGGTTTCGGTTCCTCAGATCCCCAGTTGATAACTGGACAAAGCAGTGGATCTGGGCGACTGGCCGGCTTTGGTTTTTGTAGTAGAATTCTTGGGGAAGGAGGCCCACGATGGCGTTCACGATACAGGATTTCCAGGACCTGTTGGAGCTGTTGCGAAGGCATCCGGAGTGGCGGGAGCGGCTCTGGGAGCTTCTGGCCTCCGAGGAGTTTCTGCGCCTGCCCGCCGAGGTGAAGGCTTTCCGAGAGGAGTTTCGGACCTTCCGGGATCAGACATTTGAGGAGTTCCGGCAGGAGACCGAGCGACGGTTCCGGCAGGTAGAGGAACAGATCGCCGCCCTGGTTGAATTCCAGCGCCGCCACTACGAGGAGTTCGCTGCCCTCCGCCAGGAGTTCCTGGCCTATCGCGCTGAGACCGATCGCCGCTTCGCCGAACTCGCCGAAGCCCAGCGCCGCCACTATGAAGAATTCGTCACCTACCGGGCCGAGACCGACCGCCGTTTCGCCGAACTCGCCGAAGCCCAGCGCCGCCACTATGAAGAATTCGTCACCTACCGGGCTGAGACCGACCGCCGTTTCGCCGAACTCGCCGAAGCCCAGCGCCGCCACTATGAGGAGTTCATCGCCCTCCGTCAGGAGTTCCTGGCCTACCGCCAGGAAACCGACCGCCGTTTCGCCGAGCTCGCTGAAGCCCAGCGCCGCCACTACGAGGAGTTCACCGCCCTCCGCCAGGAGTTCCTGGCCTATCGCCAGGAAACCGACCGCCGCTTCGCCGAGCTCGCTGAAGCCCAGCGCCGCCACTATGAGGAGTTCACCGCCCTCCGCCAGGAGTTCCTGGCCTACCGCCAGGAAACCGACCGCCGCTTCGCCGAACTCGCCGAAGCCCAGCGGCAGCTGACGGAACGGGTGGAACAGTTGGCCGAAGCCCAGCGGCGCACAGAAGAGCAGGTGGCGGAGCTGGTCGAGGTCGTTCGCCGCCTCACCGAACGAGTGGATCGCATCGAGGGGCGGCTTCGGGGTGATGAGGTGGAGAAAGAGTATCGCACCTTCCCCCGCCGCTATCGCCATCTGATCCGGGATCCCCATATCCTCTCTCCAGAGGAACGAGAAGCGCTGCTGGAAGCCCTCGAAGCCCAGGGAGCGATTACCCCAGAGGAGGCTGACAGCCTAGAGGTGGCAGATGTCATCGTTCGGGGACGTCAGCGGGAAGGCGAGGGAGAGGCTTATCTGGTTGTGGAGGTCTCCGCCACGATTGACACGAACGATGTGAAGCGGGCGGCTGAACGGGCGGAGGCGCTGCAGAAAGCGCTTCCGCAGGCGGAGGTGCGAGCCGTGGTGGCAGGCCCGGAGATGCATGGGCTGGCAGCGCGAGCAGCTCGCACCCGAGGAGTATGGTGGCTGAGGGATGGCCGCCCCTTCGCCCCTCACGAAATCTCTGAATCCATGCTATAGAACCCTTAAGGACAGCAAAAGGCCTGTGGCAAAATCCCACGGGCCTTTTGTTTTCTACGGCCTACTCACACCACCGCTGGGGATGGACTCCCCTTCCGCTCGCTAATCGGGGGGATAGGCAAGGCGATCGTCGCGTTGAGGGAATAATGGAAACCGATCTCTACCCTCAGGCCGCTGGCGCTCACGTTCGCTCTTCGGAGTCCGCCCATGGCAGGACATCGCCCAGGCGGGTAAGGCGGCGTGTCAGGCTCTCCCGCAGGCTCCACCAGCGCGCCGGATTCCCATGGAGATCGATCCGTTTGAGGGCGATCTGAGCCCAGCGACGGGCCTCCAGGGGATCCCGTCGGATGTGTTCGTAGTAGCGGGACAGCCGGGCCGCCGGCAGCACCTCGTCAGGGAACTCCCGAGCCCACTCCTGCCAGACCCCCGCAGCCTCCTCCAGGCGTCCTATCCGACGTAACAGGGTTCCCAGAGCATGCCAGGCCGCCCGACGTAGCTCCAGGTCCTCCCATCCCTCCTCCAGCGCTCGACGGAAGGCCCGCTCCGCCGCCTCCCAGCGGCCGCTGTCCTGATACCATCGGCCCAGCTGCATCCAATCCCAACCCTGAACCGCGGGGTCCATCTCGGGGGCCTCGAATAAATGCGCAAGCCGGGCAGCCAGGATCACCATCGAGAGCACATCCTGGCGGTTATGGGCGAACACCCCTTCCAGTGGTTCCAAGCTTCGGGTCTGCAGATAAGACCAGTAACGGGAAGGAATCTCATAACCCGGCACATCGTCTGGGGAACGTTCCAGACCCAGCACCGCCTCCTCGAGGGCCGTTAGCGCCCGCGCAGGAAGGCGGCGCCGCCAGAGACGACGGGCAGTCGGTAAAAGATCCCAATGTGGGACATCCAGGCCAGGCCATCGAAGCCGGTGGATGGCCAGACGCATCTCAATCAACGGAAGATCGAAGCCCCGCCCGTTGAAGGTCACCAAGCCCTGCACCCCCCGGGTCAGGGCGAGGAAGGCCTGCCAGAACGCCGGCTCCGCTGCTGGATCCGCCAGGAAGAGCTGGCGGAAGACCAGCGCTTCGCCCTCCAGCCGGGCGAAACCGATGAGGAAGATCAGCGTCCCAGCGCCTCCCACCAACCCAGTGGTCTCCGTATCCAGGAACAGCACACCCTCTAAAGGGATATCCAGCCAGTCCGGATGGCCCGCGAGAGTCGCCACCGCACCCCGCGGGACCGTCCGCCAGGCCTCCAGCGGGAGATCTCCGTGCCACGTGAACAGTGGCACGGATTCCTCCCACCCGTGGACCCCGCCTTCTGGAGGATGAGAGGATTCCCTTCGATTAGAACGGCCTCCGCGAAGCCAACGCCATCGCGCTTCTAGGGACTCCATGTTCGCGCTCTTGATGAACGGATAGGACCTAAGCGAGTTCTCCGGCACGCTTGTCCACCCGGAGGTTCTGGCGGATGCGATTCGGGACAGGCCACCGAAGGTAGCCCATCCCATCCGAACGAACGGCTACGCCATTGACCAGAGGGACGATCTCTCGAAGTGCCCTTTCCGTCACCGTGGGCCGCGCAGGACCTCTACACCCATATACGGGCGCAGGACCTCCGGGATGACGACGCTGCCGTCCCGCTGCTGGTAATTCTCCAGGATCGCAATCACCGTGCGGGGCAGGCCCAGGCCGGAGCCGTTGAGGGTGTGCATATAACGCGGGCGCGCGCCCGGTCGCGGCCGGTAGCGCAGGTTGGCCCGCCGGGCCTGAAAGTCCTCGGTGTTGCTCACCGAGCTCACCTCCAGCCACTCCCCGCAGCCCGCTGCGTAAACTTCAACATCGTAAGTTTTCGCCGCCGCGAAACCCAGATCCCCCGTGCAGATCTCCACCACCCGGGTGGGCAACCCCAGGCGTCGGCAGGTATCCACCACATCCTCCACCATCTTCTCCAACTCCAAGTAGGAGGTCTCCGGCGTAGTGAACTTATATAGCTCCACCTTGTCAAACTGATGCCCACGCTTGATCCCCCGCACATCCCGTCCGGCGGACATCCGCTCCCGGCGAAAACACGGCGTATACGCCACGTAGTAGAGCGGCAGCTGGTCCGCCTCCAGGATCTCATCGCGATGCAGGTTGGTGAGGGGCACTTCGGCGGTGGGGACCAGCCAGATGTCATCCTCTACGTCGTGATACAGATTGTCCTCGAATTTGGGCAGCTGGCCAGCCCCGACCAGCGCCTCGCGTTTGACCACGAAGGGCACATAGACCTCCAGGTAGCCGTGGACCTGGGTGTGAAGGTCCAGGAGCCAATGGATCAGGGCGCGCTCCAGGCGCGCGCCCAATCCCCACAGCACGTAAAAGCGACTTCCGGAGAGCTTGACCCCTCGTTCGAAATCGATCAACCCCAGGCGAGGCCCCAGCTCCCAGTGGGGAAGCGGTGGGAAGTCGAACTCCGGGATCTCCCCCTCTACCCGCACCACTCGATTGGCCGATTCGTCCGAGCCCACGGGGACACTGGGATGTGGAATGTTCGGGAATTGTAGCAAAAGTTCCTCCCGCTGCCCCTCCAGATCCCGAAGTCGTGCCTCCTCGGCAACTAGGCGTTCGCCCAACTCTCGCATCTCTACAATTCGGGCCTCCCGCTCCGGGCCCGGCGGCATCTTCCCAATCTCCCGGGAGACTTGATTGCGCACCGCCCGCAACCGTTCCACTTCCTGCAACGTCGCCCGATACGCTTCGTCCAGCTCCAGAAAACGATCTACTAGATCCGGGGATTCCCCTCGATGCTGAAGTCCAATCTGGATCTCCTCCAGATTGCGCCGGATGCGCTCCACGTCCAGCATAGCGTTCACCTCGTTAAATGGATTGTGCTTGTTCAAACTGGGGGAAAAGCCCAAACCGCCTTCGGCAACCTGCCCGCTCGGAAGAACATCCTTGCAAACCTCTTGAATCGAGTATTACGATCGTGGGAATGCATCCCAAACTTGCCGTTAACCATAGATTAGTCTGCAGGTTCCCGTCAAGCCTAAACCAAGGGCTACACAGCGAGAAGTTTTCAAAACGATGCGAGAGGTTCTCGTTTCCCTTTTAAGCCACAACAGATTCGGATGACTGAGCGCCTCAACCTCATAGATTTAGATTCCTCTCCCTCATGCCTTTCGTGTCTTGAACTGAGAAAATCCAGGCAGATATGACAGCCTATGCTGTTGCCCCTCTTCATCTGGCCACAACGCTACCGTTCGTCGTCATCCTTGATTTGGTCAAACATCTTGCGCAGGCGTGCTTCTTTTTTATAATGGAGGCGCTTGTGATTCCGCATTCTCGTGAACTGTAAGAGGACGGCGAAGCGGTAGATAAACTAATCCAGGAGGTCAGAATGCTTGAGAACATCCGAAAAGCGCCTGCCGAGGAGGCTGGGGATCAGGATCGCCTGATGGCCTTGCTGGCTTACATCATCGGGATCATTGTCCCTCTCATCATCCTGCTCACGGATATGAAGAACCGGCCCTTCCAGAAGTATCACGCTGTACAGGCCCTTGTCGCCCAGATCGCCTTGGTATTGATCTTCTTCGCCCTGGGTCTGATTCCCATCATTGGTTGTATCACTCCTCTCTTGGGCTTGGTCGCCTTGGTTTTGTTCATCTACTGGGGGATCCAAGCCTACCAAGGGAACTATTTCGGGATTCCGGTGATCACTGCCTTCGCTCGTCAGCAGGGATGGCTCTCTTGAAAGGCTAGAGGTCATACCGACCTGGTCTACATCATAAGCCGTCCCTCGCTGTTTTCCACCGTTCTCTCTGTATCGAGAAGCAACGAGGAAGTCCCAAAGGTTAAGGAGGTGGAGCTATGCCTCTTTAGCGCTAGGCTTCACCTCCTCTAAGCGTTTATTCTCTCCCTCTATTCCCTTTTGAGCTGTGATAGATCAAGGCGGAACTCCCCAAACGGATATCGGTAGTGACCCGACGAGGGTGCTCACCCTCTGTTCTCGAGGCGCAGAAAGATCAAAATCACACGTCCGCGAGATTGTTGGTTGCAAAGCGACCGCTCCATACGGTGCCATCTGTTAATCATCAATCCGAGGCCTCTGGAGGGGCTTGGCGCAACACCCATATGAGCGCTCCCGACAGCAGGGCCAAGGCCAAGGCCTTGTAAAGGGCGGAAGGGATGAACAGAGCGATCCCTCCGGACACCGCTGCGAAGCTGTAATAAGCCAGCTGGATTCGGTGAGGAGGCCATCCAGCATCCAGCAGGCGAAAGTGCAGATGATCTCGCCCCCCCTGGGTGGGCCGCCGCCCGCGACGCCATCGATAGGCGATCAGCCACGCCACATCCGCGATGGGCAGCGCCATGGCCATCACGACTGTAGCCACCTTTGCGCCGCCGATGATCGACAGGATCCCTAGAGTATAGCCGAGGAAGAGCGCGCCGGAGGATCCCAGAAACAGACGAGCAGGCGACCAGTTCCAGGGGAGGAACCCCAGGCAAGCCCCCGCCAGGGCCGCTGGGAGCAACGCCACACTGTGCTGAGGCGGATCCAGGCGATAGCCCGCGTGCAGAAACAGGACCAGCGCCACAATCGCCACGACTCCGCTAGCCAGGCCATCGATTCCATCCAGCCAGTTCACCGTGTTCATCATCCCCACCAGCCAGAAAACGGTCAGCAGAACGACGATCAGCGGCGGAAAATAAAGCGGGCGTCCGGTTAAGGGATTGTTCACGTATTCGATGAAAATGAGAAAGGGAAGGGCTAGAAGGGCGATCGAGGCCTGGCCCAGGAACTGCGGCCCTGGGGGAAGTTCCCGTCGATCATCAATCAGCCCCAGGATCAGGCTGAGCGTCCCGCCCAGCAGCAGGCCTGCCAGGCGGATGATCTCTTTTGGATCAAAGCGGGGAATGGGAAGGATCTGCGCGAAGAGGACAGCCACGACGAAGGCCAGCCAGAGCGCCAGGCCGCCGGTACGAGGGATCTCCCCGCGATGGCGCCGACGTCCCCCTGGCCGATCCACTATCTTAAGACGATCCCCCAGATGCGCTGCCAGCGGTGCCAATCTCCATGAAAGCAGAAACGCGATCAGAAACACCAACGAGGCTGCTAAAGAGAAAGGCATCCTCTCTGCATCCTGGTTGTCAACGGGAGGAATAGGGTTTGGTGGTTGAGGCCTCCACCCCAGAGATCCGTTCTTAAAAGGCGTTAAGTCCTTCCATAGGCTGAGCGTATCCTTGTTATCTGATTCCCATCCGGTAATTCGTAGAAGGATCTCCAGCCCAATTCACCTCTCCGGATTCCTCTTGTCCCCTCAAAGGCAGGAGGCCATCAGGGCGGTGCCTGCGCGATCATTAGGTCGCGCTGCCTACGCCACTAACAGAACAGCCACACGAAGAGCAAATCCTAGGGCTCAAAGACCAGCAGGAGTTCCATCTCTTCCATGCTTACGGAAAAACCATCTGACGATCCGGATAGCTCCCGTCGTCAGGATTGGCACACATAAATCGATCCCATGACCTTGAAAGCGGATTTGCCCTCATTATAAAACGGCTGCTGCTGGAGTGCTCTCCCCAGCCAGCCCAGAGCTATGGCTTGATTTCCATGGGATTAAGGTCGCGCACATGGACTCCTTAGTGTTTCGCCCGATGTGAAATAAAATAACACAATCTGTGATCTGCTGGTGGGGGGATGAAGTCGCCGCCAGCAGCCCATCGCCTGGTTGTCAAGGGGATCTCAGATCACGGAGGCCCTTGATGGCTCGCGTTCGTCTGGACTTTCTCCTGGTGGAACGTGGATTGGCGGAGAGCCGTGAGCGCGCCCAGCGATTGATCCGCGCCGGCCGGGTGCGAATTGGGGATCAAGTGGTGGATAAGCCGGGAACCCTGGTCCCCGCAGATGCGCCGATCACGGTGACCGAGCCGCTTCCTTATGTGAGTCGAGGCGGCCTCAAGCTGGCTGCGG
>JANXBD010000071.1 GCA_025057635.1 Thermoflexus sp.
CCCGACGAATGGCAGGCGCTCGGCCGCCCGGATCCCGGTTTCCAAACAGGTAGGGGCGAAAAATATTTCGCCCCTACCCTTTACCGGGTGTCTGTTAGGACAAAGCGCTCAGGCTGATGACAGGATGACGCCAGGGACTCTGAGCTTTGGAAAAACCATAGCGCCAGCCCTTCGATCCTTCGCCCGCTCGCTGGCAGAATGGGCATTTCGTCTTCCTTTGTTTTATAAGGTTCTGATCGCCAATACATTTCTGGTCGCTATAGGGGCCGTGATCGGCACGACCCTTTCGTTCCGAGCCGGTCACGAGTTGTCAGGGGAAGATTATCACCGGTGGCATTACGCTTATATCCTCCTCTTCGCCGTTGGAGGAACGGCCCTGAGTGCGCTGATTTATAGCGTATTGCTACGCTGGGCTCTGCGACCCCTGGAGCAACTTCAAAACGCGTCGGAGGCGCTACGTCAGGGCCATATGGATGTGCGGGTTCCCATCGACCCTTTCAGCGACAGGCAGATGCAACAACTGGTAGAGACCTTTAATCAGATGGTTGAGACGATCGTCAGCAACAATGAACGTCTGCATTGGCTTTCCCAACGGATCCTCCAGGCCCAAGAGGAGGAACGAGCGCGGATCGCCCGGGAACTTCACGATGAGGCTGCCCAATGGCTGACCTCTCTGCTCATCCGACAACGCCTGCTGATCCGCGCTCTTCCCCCGGAAATGCGGCCGGAGATCGAGGAGATCCAGCACATGACAGCGGCAGCCCTGGAGCGCCTCCGTCGGATCGCCATGGAGCTGCGGCCGGCGATCCTGGATGATCTGGGGCTGGTAGAGGCTCTCCGATGGCAGGCGGAAGAGTTTCAGAAGCAAACCGGTCTGCCGGTGACCCTGCAGATCCAGGGGCGCATTGAACGCTTATCCCGGGAGATCGAGCTGGCCCTGTATCGGGTCGGCCAGGAAGCGCTGACCAACATCGCCCGGCATGCCCGGGCCACTCGTGTGGAGATCCACCTGAACTGTGGTGGGGATCATCTGGAGCTGACCATCTCGGATGATGGGATCGGCTTTGATCCGGAGGCCGTGCGCAAGTCGCGCCCGCGCTCTTTAGGCCTAATCGGGATGGCGGAGCGCCTCTCCCTGGTAGGCGGCATCTTGGAGATCGAGTCCGCACCAGGAAAAGGAACCCGCGTTCGCGCGCGGGTCCCCGCCGGATCCCAATGCGTTTCTCGGGAGGTTGTCCATGTATGGACCACGCAAGATCCGCATTTTGATCGCGGATGATCACCCGGTGCTCCGACGGGGCCTGAAGGCGCTGATCGAGGAAGAGCAGGATATGGAGGTGATCGGCGAGGCAGGAAACGGACTGGAGGCCGTCCAGCTGGCAGAACGCCTCCAGCCGGATGTGGTGATCATGGATATCTCCATGCCGGAGCTGGACGGCCTGGAGGCCACCCGACGGATCCGGGAGCGCTCTCCTTTCACTTATGTTCTGATCCTGACGGTTCACGCCCACGAGCGGTATCTCTTCCCCGTCCTCAAGGCCGGCGCCTCCGGCTATGTCCGGAAAACAGCCGCTGACGAGGAGCTGATCGAAGCCATTCGGGTGGTGGCTCGGGGGGATGTGTTCCTTTATCCATCCGCCACCCGGATGCTCCTCGATGACTACCTGGCTCAAGTCCGGGCCGGATATGAGAAGGATTCCTATGAAACATTAAGCGATCGGGAACGGGAGATCCTTCGCCTGCTCGCGGAGGGCTACACCAATACGGAAATCGCCCAGAAGCTGAACCTCAGCGTCAAAACTGTGGAGACCTATCGAACGCGGATTATGGAGAAGCTCCACTTGCGCACCCGGGCGGAGCTGGTGCGCTACGCGCTCCGAAAAGGGTTGATTTCGGAGGAAACTGCCTGAGCTGAATGAAGAAGCGAGCGGCTGCTTCGCTGCCCAACCATCCGTTCGTTCTGCCTCTGAACCCAGGAAGGAGCGGCCAATGGCCCGTTTGAAAATCGAATTGGATAGAACCGTGCGCCTTCCAGGGGAGCTCCTTCGCCACTATGGATTATCCCCGGGCACAGAGGTGGTAGTGGAATCCCAAGAGGACGGCTGGGCTTTCCACGTCGTTCGACCGGACCTTCGCAAAGTCTATGTGGAGGTCACGGCCCTCTGTAACCTGAGCTGCCCCATCTGCATCCGCCAGGTCTGGCGGGATCGGCCGGGCTCGATGCCCTGGGAACTCTTTGAGGAACTGATCCATCAGCTTCGGGCGTTCCCCGAGCTGCGCCGTGTGATCTTCGGCGGATTTGGGGAGCCTCTGGTGCATCCCCGTATTGCGGATATGGTCGCCCTGGCACGGACATTAGGGGCCGGAGCGACGCTGACAACCAACGGCCTGCTCCTGGATCGTGGGATGGCCCGGGAATTGTTAGGAGCCGGCTTGGATACCATCGTGGTCTCCATCGACGCCGCTCACCTCCAGGCTTACCGGCAAGCCGGTTTAGCGGATGGACTGGATCGGGTGCTCGATAACATCCGGGGGCTTCGGGCGCTCGCCCGGGAGCGCGGCGGGCTGGTTCCTCGAATTGGGCTGGAGTTCGTGCTCACCCGGGATAGCCTCTCAAATCTGCAGGACGTGCCGCGGTTGGCTCAGGCTCTGGGGGCTTCCTTCGCCTTGATCACTCACCTGCTCCCTCACACTCCGGATCAGGCCCAGGCGATCCTTTACGATCATGAAGAGCCTGCCCCCACCCTTTCCGGATGGCCTGTTCTCGGAGCGGACTGGCTGATCTGGGGAATGGCCCGGATGCCTCGTTTCCGATGGGGCGCATGGCGTCGATGTCGATTCGTCGAAGAGCGCGCCACTGTGATCCGATGGGATGGCGGAGTTAGCCCATGCTATGCCCTGATGCATTCTTATCCTTACTACATCTACGGCCGCCGTAAGGAGGTCACTGCCTATATCCTGGGATTCATCCAGGACCGTTCCCTGGTGGAGATCTGGGGATCTGAGGAATACGTGCGGTTCCGGGCGAAGGTGCGAGCTTTCCGCTTCCCTTCATGTGTGGATTGCGGAATGGCATGTGATTACGCCGCGCACAACGAAGACTGCTGGGGGAACAGCCCTTCCTGCGCCGATTGCCTCTGGGCTCAGGATATCGTGCGTTGTCCATAAAAACTGGACTTCAGACGGGTGGGGAGCGTAACCTCCTGCCCCAGCTCTCCGTTGAGGCAGGGCACACCCGCTCCTAACATTCCTTTGTCCTCCGTTCCAGGCCGCAAGTCAGCATAAAATATAAAGAATAGGCTCGTTGCATAACTGGGTGAAGGATCCGCCCCACCCCCCCTTCTCCCCTCTCCCCACGGTCTTTTAGGCCGTGGGGAGAGGGGAGAAAGAGAATGTTTGGGGCCGGGAAGGCCGCCTTCGGCGGCCTTCCCGGCCCCAAAAAGCCCCTCCTTAAATAATGAGGTGTGGGATAGGCGGCGAAGTCGTCTATCCCACACCTCATTCAACGTCACTTCTCAATAGGTTCCCCGGCCTTCTGCCAGCCCACGAAAGCGGGCGGGAAGGCGCGGACGTTGGAGTAGCCCAGCATCTGGAGCGCGGCCGTCGCCATCCCCGAGCGATGGCCAGTGCGGCAGTAAAGCACCACCGGCTTGTCCTTCGGCAGCTTGTCCAGGTTCTTGGTCAGCGTGCGGAGGGGGATGTTCACAGCGCCGGGGATGCGGCCCTCGGCATACTCGTTGGGCTCCCGGACATCCACCAGCAGCACGTTGCCGCCCGCCATCATGTCCTTCAGCGCCTCAATCGTCCCCACCGTGTAATACTTGTCCGGAATCCCACTCAGGAACTTGTCGATGTGCGCCAGGAGCGCGGGATCCACCTCAGGCTGGCCAACGGTCTTGGCCTCGACCGGCTCCTTGCTCACCGGCTCTCCGGCGTTCTGCCAGCCCACGAAAGCGGGCGGGAAGGCGCGGACGTTGGAGTAGCCCAGCATCTGGAGCGCGGCCGTCGCCATCCCCGAGCGATGGCCAGTGCGGCAGTAAAGCACCACCGGCTTGTCCTTCGGCAGCTTGTCCAGGTTCTTGGTCAGCGTGCGGAGGGGGATGTTCACAGCGCCGGGGATATGGCCCTCGGCATACTCGTTGGGCTCCCGGACATCCACCAGCAGCACGTTGCCGCCCGCCATCATGTCCTTCAGCGCCTCAATCGTCCCCACCGTGTAATACTTGTCCGGAATCCCACTCAGGAACTTGTCGATAACAGATGGAAAATCCAGCGCCACCTTCGTTGGCGTGGGCGGAACTGGTGTAGGCGCGACGGTTGGCGTCGGTGGCGCCACTGTCGGTGTCGGCGTAGCTGCAGGCCCGCAGGCCGCCAGCAGCAAAGCAAAGATCGTCAGGAAAATCCACATCGCGCGCTTCATTGTTGCTCCTCCTGATCACTTAAGTTTTAAGTTTTTCAGAGCTCTTCGCATCAGGACCCACCGGAAGCACTTTCACCCGGCGGCCTTCTCGCCCATCGGCGTTGATGAACTCTCCGGAACCGCCTCCTGCATCTCAATCCCCCGCGTCTCAATCACATAAGGCGGCTCCTGAGGTAGTGATTCCAGCCACAGACGATGCTCCATCCGAGCATATCCCTCGGTCACATATCCGGTGGTCATCGCCGGAAGGGCATCGTAGACAAGGGTAAAGTAAATGTGTCCCACAGTGAGCACAGCCATCACCGCCATAGAAAGATCGTGAACGATTGTGGTGATCAACAGGCCCGTAGGCCCGAGGGAGCCCTTAGCCAGCCACAACAGCAGGCCGGATCCTGAGATCGCGAAATAAGAGATAATGGTGAGGGCATGATGGATCTTCTGCCCCGCGTTGATCCGCCCCTGCGGGGGCAGATGGGAGGTCCGGCCCAGGAAATACCCGGGGAATCCTTTCAGCCACTCCAGATCCCTCCGCGTATAGGTGAAAGAATCCCGAACCAGATCCCGGAGCCCCCGGAAGTCCATGAGGGCGTAAAGGACCGGGGTGAGAAGGAAGACGACCCCCGCCACGCGGTGCAATAATCGGGAAAGCCCCCCTGCGGCCAGAAACGATAGCGGGGGCCAGATCAACGCCAGGCCGGTGATGAGCAGGATGAAGAAAGCCACCGTGTGAATCCAGTGGACCAGCCGTTGACCGAGGCGATATCGCAAAACCAAGCGCGTCGCTTGATGGGCCATCTCCTCATTCCCCTTTCGTGTCGTGAGATGAAGAAGATTCCCCTTCCGTATCGGGAGATGAAGAAAGCACCTCGCTGACCTGAATCGCCCCGTTCTTCTCCTCCAGATGGCGACGGCGGGCGATGAAGAAAGCGATCCCGCTTGTGACCACGCTCAGGACGAGAGCGCCCAGGCTGAGAGGCTGGACGCCGTTCTTCCAGATGGCCAGCGGCGGCACCTGGGGCTGGGGCGGCAGGCCCAGGACCTCCGGGGGTTCGGTGAGGATCAGGAAAATGGCAAGCCCACCCATCTGGGTATCCCCATAGATCTGGGCGTTCGGATAGCGTTCCCGAAGCGCAGCCACCCGTGCCCGGGCTTCAGCCAGGAGCTTTTCCCGCGGGCCGCACACCATCACGTCCGCCGGGCACGTTTGCAGACACCACGGCTCCTGACCCATCTGGAACAAATCGATGCATGACGGACACTTGGAAACCCGCCCGTCGATGATCTTGGGAACGCCGAAGGGGCAGACCTCCACGCAATAGCCGCACCCGCTGCACCGATCGAAATTCACTAGCGTCAGGCCGTCCTGTTTATAGAGCGCGCCGGTGGGACAGACCTGCACGCAGGGCGCGTTCCGGCAATGAAAGCATCGGTGGGGGATGAACGCTCCTCGCAGCTCCGGGAAGCGCCCGATGACCACCTCGCGGATTTCAACCCATCGCTCCTCAGGGAGAAGTTCCCGCCCCGCCTTGCATGCGATCACGCAGGCCTGGCAACCGAGGCAGCGGCTGGTGTCGATCAGCATCGCCATTTGGGCCACTTCACACCTCCCGGATCACGCGCACGAAGTTCACCCGCATCCCCGCACCCCCGGAGATCGGATCCAGCCGGTAGCGGGTGATGAGCATGTTGTCGCTGGCCCCACGCCCTTCCGCCCGGCTCAATCGGGAGCCGCGATGGCCGAAGCCGTGAACCAGGTAGACCGCGTCTTTGCGGATGCGCGGGGTGGCGCGCACCCGAACCGGTCCGCTGCGCACCCCATCTTGGTTCTCCAGAAGCACGCGGTCTCCGGTCTTCAGCCCCATCGCCGCGGCGGCCTCCTCGTTGATCCACACCTCGTTTTCCGGATAGATTTCGGCCAGCCACGGGTTGTTCTGTGTCTTGCCAAATGTATGGAGGGGATGACGGCCATAGAGCAGGCGGAAGTAGCCCGGCGGCGGCTCCTCAACCGGTTCATACACAGGCAGCGGATCGAAGCCCGCGCGGGCGAGGGCTTCCGAGTAAAGCTCGATCTTCCCGCTGGGCGTGGGGAACACCGTCTCCCCCTCCCGATAGTTCTCCAGATAAGGCTTGCCTGGCCACACGTAAACTCCGCCCTCCTGCCTCAGCCGCTCCAGCGACAGGCCGACGGACATCAGACGGGTGTTGAGATATTCTTCGATGTCCGACCAGGCGAAGTAATCCCCCAGGCCCAGCCGCAACCCGAGCTCCCGCGCGATCCACCATCCCGGCCGCGTGTCCGGCAACGGCTCCACTGCGGGCTCCCGAAGGGCGACATACGGCGTTCGATGGGAACCCACCCATAGCTCATCGTAGCGCTCCAGGAAGGTGGCCTCCGGCAGGATGATATCCGCCCAGGCGAGATGCTCCTGCGGCAATATATCGATCGCTAACACGAACTCCAGGCGCTTCAGCGCCTCGATGGTCCGTGGGACGTTCGGGATCGAGTGGAAGAGGTTCACCCCATAAACCACCAGGCCGCGGATCGGATAGGGCTGGCCGGTGATCATCGGCTCGATCAGCTCTTGGATCACCACCGGGCCGGTGGCGAACTTGCTCCCCACGCCGTCTGCCCGGGGCGGGTGACCAGGGGTGTCGGGGATCTTAATGCCCGTCGCTGCAGCCCCGCATCCCCCTGCCGCCACCTCCACTGGGAAAGGCGGATGCGGGTAGGGATCTATGGCTGGAGCCCGCGGGATGTAGAACCCACCAGGCCGCCCGACGTTGCCCAGCAGCGCGTTCAGGATGAACAGCGCCCGCATCCGCTGCGTGTCATTGCCATACCAGACCACATGCCGCCCGGGCGGAACCACTGCCTGAGGGCGATGGGCGGCCATCTCCCGTGCCACCGCCCGGATGACTTCCGCCGGGATCTCCGTGATCGGCGCCGCCCACTCCGGCGTGAAGGGGCGGATGTGCTCGGCCAGACGCTCAAAACCGATGGTGTATTTCTCGACATATTCGCGGTCATAGAGCTCTTCGGTGATCAGGACGTGGATCCAGGCCAGCAGGAGGGCGGTGTCGGTTCCTGGTTTGATCGGGAGCCAGCGGTGGGCTTTCATCGCCGCGGCCGAATGGCGGGGATCCACTACCACGAGCCTGGCCCCGCGGGCCAGAGCACGGGCGAAATCCTGCATGACCGTGTTATGGGAGTTCTCGCCGATGTGGTTCCCGATGAGGACGATGTAACGGGCGTTCTCCCAATCAATCGGCTCATGACCTCCAACGCCCCGACCGAACGTGAGCTGGGCGGCGATCTCCCGCGGGGTCAGACAGAGACCTGTCGCCGGCTTCCCCACATTCGGGCTGCCGAAGGCGAGGGGCAGGTAATCCCCAAACCAGAAATCCCCCGTCGTGTGAGCAAACCAAGCCACCGATTCCGGCCCATGCTGGTCCCGCAAGCGGGCCAGCGCCTCTGCCGCCCGATCCAGGGCCTCCTCCCAGGTCGCCTCCCGGAACGACCACGTGCCGCGCTCACCGGTGCGGATCAGCGGCTTTCGCAGGCGATCCGGATCGTAGAGATGAGCAACCGCCGCCTGGCCCCGCCCGCAGAGACGACCGCGGCTCTTCGGATCTTTAGGGTTCCCCTCTACCTTCACCACACGGCCGTTCACGGAATACAC
>JANXBD010000072.1 GCA_025057635.1 Thermoflexus sp.
ACCAGTACCACAGCTTGAAAAGAAATCCGTCAAATTGGACCGAGAGAATCGCCTGAGCGAGGGTGCCTATACTGTAAGACAAGAGGCCGATTCCCCATGCCAGAAGGTGCCATTGGCGTTGATTGACATAGCGCCGCAGCACCGCAACAGCGAAAGCGCCGGTGGTCGCGAAGGTCAGCAGCGAGAGCCAGAAGATCGATGGCATGAGCATTCCCTCCTCAGTTGCGTATAATCCCCCTTCTATGAAGCAGGCTACCGCCCCAAGTGCTGAGCCAATCCCCTCAGTTGGTCTTTCTCTCCACTGGGCTTCTCCCGTATGGAGGGCAGAATAGATGCTGATCATCCAGCCGTTCCAACTTAGCTTTAGAAATCATATATGATTTTGGAAATTTATACAAATTTTTTGAGAAATCTGGCACGTCCTCATGTCCGGCCTGCTGGATTGCCGAGCTGTTCTATAGCAAGTGTTTCCTTGGCCTTGGGAGTCGGGCACAAAGGGTCTGAGCGGGGCTCGGACCGTGGCGCACGAGGATCCATTGAGGGACGCGCTCGAACTGGGATTAGGAAATGCCTTGGAGGAATCTTCGCGCGGGTGAGGCCCTCTCGATAGTCCAGACCAGAGCGGCGCTCCGGCGGTGTATCAGCAGGAAAGCCAGCAGGATCGCTGAGGATGCTCTACATACCTCAGCCATGGGGTGCATGGAGATGATGGGCCGGTTGATGAAAGGGATTTTTAGTTGGGGTAACCCAGCTCCTCCTGCAAAATCTGACGCAACCGGCTTAATCCCTCATTCAGCAACTGCTTGCCTTCTCCACGTCGCAATCTCATGTGGCGTTCGATTGAGGAGAGCGATTGCATCTGCTGACCCTCTAGGCCGAAGAAGCGAATGATCACCTCGAAGGCTATCGGAGCTTCCTCTTTTAACCGGATCATCAGAGTGTGGACTGTATCATCTAGCTCTAGATTGTGGAATGAGTCCTCCTTACATTCTAAGAGATCGAGGTCTTTTTCTGAAAGAGGACACTCGAAACGAGTGGGAAGCTGACGCTGGACTGCACGTCTCAAGAACGTATCGAGGTGGAGGAAAAGATAGGTGCTGAAACGAGCTCGATTCGGATCCCAGCGATTAACTGCCTCACAGGCTATCCGCAGGCCTTCCTGAACCAAATCCTCAAACTCCAACCAGGGAGGCAGATCTAAGGTGCGGGCGATCCGAGCGGCAGCTCGCTTTGCCAGCTGATGAATCCGTTCAAAATCCGCAAACGCCTCCTGCATCTTCTTGTCGGACATCTTGGCAATCCCTCCAGATTAAGGACGTAGGGGACGGGTTGTTGGATCTGAGCCGGCCCTGATTTGTGGATTTAGGCTCAATATCATGATAAGCAATTTCCTGACATGGAGGTTTTTGACCCGCCCCGCCTTGCGGATTTAGGTTCTATATCATGATATGCAAGTTCTGAGATCAATTTGCATGTTCTGTTCTATGGAATGAATTGGAGATCCTAAGGAAGTCTGGTATGGAAGAGCATCAAGTCATGGTGGATGGAAAACGGAAAGGGAGGATTTTGGAATGTTCGAGAGAACCTGGCAGACGTTCAGGGGGATCTATGGGTATCGTGGAGCCCTGAGGGATGGTGCAGTGATCGCTCGCGTATCCCTTTCTGTGTTTTAGCATTCTATGCCCCGCTTTTTCCTCTTTTTCCCGCCCCGTTTAGCGAGGTGGTCTTCGAGCGCAGATCTTTCTCGATTGAGGTAACTCCCCGAGGGTAGATCAGAGCGGTCAGCCTCCTCGCTGGTGATTCCATTTCCCAGCGCTCAAGAAATGCAGCGGCTTATGGTGTGCCTCTCTCGAAGCCCGACTCCATTACCTGGCATCTGTCGGGGTCTGAATCTGGTTGCCTTGACCAAACTAAGGGATGCCCTAGCCTAGTGCAACCCCAAAACCGAGGAGAAGATCAAGCGTCTGTTGAACTGCTTATCATGCTTATAGGAGCGAATTCACTCCTCCTTTTTCTTGAGATCCATCTTCTTCCGTGCCTGCTCGACCCACAGGCCATGACTGTGGAGGAAAGAGGGAGAGGCTCAAGGTGGAGAAATGAGATCCTCTCCCCTCGGTTTCTGGCAGCTCGGTTTCGATTTATCTAAAAACCTATTCCACAGGGGGTGCACAAATGGGGCGGATCTTTCAAGTGGATTATGAACGTGCCTTTGCGCTCTGTGCGGAACTGGAGCGGATCCTTAGCGAGATGGAGAGCCAGACAGTGGCGTTACAGGGGACGCTCGAGCCGATGGGCTCCGATTGGGTTCCGCATGGGGCTGCCGTGCAGGCTTATAGGGTGGAGTTGTCCCAGCGCGCTCGCACCTATGTTCATGACAACCGCACAGCGGTTTCTACCCTGCGGCAGTCTCTACACTCTCTTAAGGCGCTGGAGGAGGAGCAGGCCCGGCGCATGCGTTCTCTTCGCGCTCGCTAAACTCCCAATGATGGAGGTGAACGATGCCGATTAGCCGCTTTGAATACGATGCGATGCGGGAAATTGCCCAGCGGATCGACCAGCACGCTGCGGATCTGCAGATCTATCTCGATCAGGTCCAGGGGGCAGTCCAAGGTCTTGAGGAACGCTGTCGATCACCGTTTGTCGAAGCGGTGCAAGGGCGAAGCACGGAGTGGGCGCGGGCCGGCCAAGAGCTGGCTCAGAGCCTAAAGGCGCTGGGGGCTGACTTGGTCCGGATCGTTGAAGCCCAGATCGCCGCCGAGGAGCAGGAGGCGGCGCGCTTTGCTCATCTGCCCTAACCAAGCTCGATTTCATTCTCTCACTCTTCGATTTCGGAGGTCGACATGAGCCACGATCTATACGGGATTGCCGGGTGGTTGATCCACGACTCGGAAGCGATCCAGGCCTATCGGCGTGCTCTCATGGATGAGCGGCCGGAACGGATTCTATCTGCCCTTTCGACGCTGATCCAAAGCGAGCTCACGGCTGTCTGGTCTGGGGAGGCCGCTCAGGGCTATCTTGAAGAGGCCACGCGGCGCTTAGAGCAGTTCCGACGCTGGCTGGAGGAGCGGCGCCGCCTAGACGAGCAGGTCGGAGCGGGTGAGGCGCGGATCGCGGAGGCGATTGCCGAGGTGGGGCGAATGCTTCAAGGGTTGCCAGAGCCGTAAGATCCCCCGATTGCATAGCCGCTCCTCCAGCACGCTGATCCTTTCCGAGGGCGCGGACGCTGAGGCTTCGGAGCTGCTCCGCTCTGGGTCTATCCAGTATGCACATCCATCCGCAGAATGTGATTGGGGGGACAGGGAAGTCCTCACACTACATCCGATCATGGAGGCGTGATGTTCCCGGAGCCCCACGTAGAGATGATCGAACCCTCCCCTTCCAAGGCGGATCCGTTCTCCCCGTCAGTGCTGGAAGAGATGCGCGCTCTGCTGGCCCGACTCACCGAGGGAAGACCCGCTCGGGCGGTTGATGCGTTGCGCGTGGCTCAGGAGCGTTTGGGGCCCTCCACGGCTCCATCCGTCCTCAGCCGGGCAGCTCTGGAGTTGCTTGATTGGGGAGAGCTATTTGACCTTCTGGCCGATTCCACCGTGGAGGATGTAGCGATTCAGCATCGCCGGTACGTTTATGCTTTCCGTCATGGGCGGTGGTGCCGGGAAGGGGAGATCCGTGATCCTCATCGACTGTGGGGTGGGATTCGTAGAGTCTGTGAGGCGTCTGGCATCCGCACGCCGAATGATATTAAGCCTGCTGCTGAGGGTTCTTTCGCCTTTGATCTGCCTGATCCGATCGGCTTTCTCACCGTGCGGATCTCCTGGAGCGAGCCCCCCTTGGTTCCCTCTAGTTGCCTCACCCTGCGTCTGGCCCGTCCCGGTCGAGCTCCCGGCCTTCCCCAGCTGATCGCCTCGGGAGTGCTTCCCGCAGAGGCTTGGGATTACTTGGCGGGGGTGATCGCCCGTCGGGGAACCCTTATCATTGCCGGGCCCACCGGCTGCGGGAAAACCACCTTGGCTCGGGCACTGCTCCGAGAGGCCGCCCGCCAGTTCCGAATGGTGATCATTGAGGATTCGTATGAGCTGATGGTCTTCTGGGACGGCCGCCCGGAAAGTGACCCCGGCAACATCGTCCACAAGCTCACCCGCCCCCGGCTTCCCGGGGAGGATATCGTGCCGTTTTCTGCCTTTGACCTCATCGTGATGGCCCTGCGGGAGCGGCCCGACGGGATCGTGGTGGGGGAGGCCCGGGGGCCGGAGGCCTTCGAGATCCTGCGGGCGGCCAACACCGGCCACGGCCCTCAAGTGACCACCCTGCATACAGACAGTGTGGAGCGGGTGTGGTCCCGGTATCTCCAGATGGCCCAGAGCCACCCCGAGGCCCGCGATCTTCCCAGCCGGACCCTCGCCATGATGTTCGCTGAGGCCGTGACGGCGGTGGTGGTGATGGCCTATCGGGAGGAAGGGGGAGTGGCACGGCGATTCGTCGAGACGATTGCCGAGGTAATGCCCGAGGTGGAGGGGGATAGTGACCGCCCGATGCTGAGGATCATCTTCACACGAGAGAATGGCCGGTTGGTTCCCGCTTCTCGTCCGATCCGGCCGGGCTTCTCAGCGGAGGAAATGGGGTTGGCCGCTCTGCCTTGGCGAGGTGGCCTGCATGTATGGTAGGCATGGGGCCACTATCGGGCTCCAGCTTGGGGATGTTGTGCAGTTTTCGTGAGACTTCGATGGGAGTTGTTCGAGCTCACTGGAAGCGAATCAATGGACAAATGAATGTAGGTTTGGAGGGGCGTGATGATCGCGTTGGTTTTTTTGCTTGGAGCGGTGCTCTTTGCGCCAGGAATCTCTCTTTCGGAGAAATTGATGGCCGTTGCGATCTTCGCGCTCCTTTCTCTTCGACCAAGGGGATAGTGCACCCTGTGCACATAGGAGGTGATATGGTCGATGCCATCGCTGTGCTTATCGGTGTCATTGTGGGGGCTGGGGTGCTAAGGGCGATTGCTCGTCCTCAAGAACAGTTACTAGCCCTCCATGGGATGCGGGAGATCCGATCGCGCTTAGGGGTGGAAGGGATGTTGCGATCGGCCGGAATCGACATGCCGCCTGCGCTGTTTTTTCAGTTTGCTGGCCTTTGGGCAGCTGGAGGATTTCTCCTTGGGCTTCTGACGGGCCTAGGAGGGATATCCGCGGGAATGCTGGCGCTCTTCGGAGCGACGTTTTACTACGTTCGAGCTCGAGAGCAGGCGGCGGAGCGGCGTATGCGGTTGGCCATGGAGCTTATGGTGTTCCTACGAGCAGCTGCTGGCGGGCTTCGAGCCGGCTTGCCGCGCATGGAGGCCGTAGCGCGAGCCAAGGATCTGGCAGGCCCGTTGGCTCGAGCGGCTATCTCAGACTTGGAGCGTCGGCTAGATCGAGCCGGAGCCAGCCCGGAGGCCCGAGAGGAGGCCATTTGGGCCTGGGCGCGGGATTACGCACATCCGGTGGTCACGGCCACCGCTCAAGTGTTGGGGGTGCTGGCGAGCGGTGGAGCTGGGATTCAGGAGCTGGTGAGCACGATTTCTGACAGCTTAGACCGTATTCGGCGGATTCTGCAGGTGGCTCGGGCGCGGGGGCGGGGAATGCAACGCCAGATCTATATGATCATCGCGATGAGCGCCGCTGGGCTGGTGATCCTCGCCTCCGCCGCACCGGAGTTCCGCGAGCTTTTGCTGAACAATCCGCTCAATCCGATCCTCGTGGTGGGAGGATGGTTTGGGGCCTTGTTGCTGTCGGAGTATCTGATGGACCGGTTCTTCTCCATGGAAGAAACTGTGGGGATCGCCCGGGGGAGGGCTGGGCTGATTCCCCTGGATCGATATGGGAATCCCATTCTGCCGGAGGGATGAGCGACGTGTCCATAATTCAGGTGCTGCCCATGCTGTCCTCCCGTTCTGGCTTGTATAGAACCGCCCTTTGTCGCTCGAGGATCTGCCCGTCCAACCGCTCTCCGCGGCGGTTCATTCGGAGGTGCTTATGGGTATTGTTGAGCTTGGGATGGTTCTTGCGGCGGCTTTGACCTTAGGCGGGTTCTGGGCAGCATTCTTGCGCTCCTCGAAGCAAGCCCGCGTCCATGGGATAGAACGAGATCCGTTAGATCGGGGGACGTCTCTGCCGGAGTGGATGGCCCCTCTGTATCCTCTCCTTTGGCCGTTCCTTTCTACTTTGGAAGGGATCGGGCTGACGAAGGGCGATCTTCCCACACGGATCGCGCGCTCTGGTTATACCCCATATGGAACGGTATCCGCGGTCTGGGCAGCGCGGCTGCATGGGATGGCCCTCGGATTGGCAACGGCTGTGGTCGGCGCCTTGCTCTCAAGCGCGGTTCTGGAGACCGCGATCCCCGGAGGGATAGCCGGGCTGGGGGTAGGGCTTTATGGGCTAACGGCCCCGGATCGGGAGATTGAGGCGGCGATCCGGGATCGTCGGCGCCGGTTCCGGGCGAATATGCTGCTGGTGGTGGCCACGGCCCGAGGATTCCTGCGGGTGGGACGGTCTTTCGATGACGCCTTCGCTCGGGCGGCCCAGGGGGACGGGGTGTTCGCCAACTGGGTGCGGTTCCTGATCGCCCGCCACAACAGCGTGGGGCTGGCGGCCCTGGAGGAAGGGCGGCGCCACGCGCCGGACCCCCAGGACCCCTATCTGGTCCGCTTCCTGGACATGGCGAAGGCCGCCTGGACCGGCGGGGCGGGGATGGACACTATCCTGGAAGGGCTGATCCAGGATCTGGGGGTGGACATGGAGCAGGGGATCTCGGAGACGGTCACGACGGTGGAGCCCCTGGTGCTGGGGGCGGGGATCCTGGCCATCGTGGGGTATGTGCTGGCGATCCTGATGCCGGTTTTCGTGGGCAGCGAGGCCTTCCTGGGGTTCTGAGCGGAGGCTGGAGATGCAGAGGATGCGGAAGGAGATCCAGGCATTCCTCTGGGACAGGAGGGGGGAGACCCTGGATCTGTGGCCATTCATCTTTCTGGCGATCTCCATGCTGGCTGCGCTGGCCGCGCCGGCCATTCGATCGCATATTGCGCGGTTCCTGGCCAGTGGCGGATGAGGCTGTCTACGAGGGATGGTCAGGCTATCCGGTCGATGGCTACGCTGGACGGGAGAACCCGCCGGAGGCCGCCCGCCCCGGCGTCCGGCGGTTTCCCACAAATCACTTTGCCTGGAGGTGGGAGATGCTGCAGGAAATCCGTGCGTTCCTTCTGGACGAGGAGGGGGCCTCCCTGGTGGAGTTCGCGCTGATTTTCCTGTTCATCGCGGTCGTGGCGGCGCTGGTTCTGCCAGGTGTCCGAACCCGCATCCAAAACGCCTTTAACATTGGTGGCCAGAAAATGGACGAGGCCACTGGAGCTGCCTCTGGGGGGCGATAATCCATGTGCCGGCGATGGTCCCGGGACCAGCGGGGGCAGGGCCTGGTGTCCTTCGCCCTGGCGATGGTCCCCTTCTTCCTGATCCTGCTGTATCTGCTCTACAGCGGGGCCTATGCTATCTTCTGGAGCGTGCACAGCCGTCAGGAGGTGGAAAAGGCCCTGCGCGCGGCCTCCTACGCGGGCCCCTCGCCCGCCCTGGAGTGGGTTCGGGTGTCCCCGGAGCGGCGGAGCCTGGAGGCGGGGGTGAACGTCGTTCGGGACACGGGGGGCCGGTTCTACGGGGTGCCGGTGCGGTGGCGGGTGAGCCTGGAGCTGCTGCTGCGCAAGTGGCGGTTCTGGGGAGGGCCGCCCTCCGGCTGGTGGTGAGGGGAGGCCGTCGAAGGCGCCCGGAAGTCCCGGAGGGGAAGGAGAGGGAAGCCGGGGATGCCCCGCGTCCCCCTCTGGCCCCTCCGGGCTTCCGGGGCCGGCATTCGACCTTCCGGAGGATCCCGATGGGCGGAGTGGGTCGACCGATTCGGGCGGCGGGCCGGCGCCGGGGCGAGGCGCTGACCGAGCTGGCGCTGGCCCTTCCGGTTCTGGCCCTGATGTTCTGGGGGGTGCTGGGG
>JANXBD010000073.1 GCA_025057635.1 Thermoflexus sp.
GAGGCCGCCGCTCGCATGCTCCGCCCCGGCGGGCGCCTGGTCTACAGCACCTGCTCGCTGGAGCCGGAGGAGAACGAAGGGCAGATCGAAGCCTTCCTGCGGGACCATCCGGAGTTCCGCCGCGTATCCGCCCAGGGCAAGGTTCCCAGCCCCTTCGTGGACGCCGACGGCTACTATCGGGTCCTCCCGCACATCCATCAGATGGATGGGGCCTTCGGGGCGATCCTAGAGAAGGCGGAGGGATGAGCGCCCTTTCCGCCTGTTGGAGCTTACTGATGTCCATCTTCCCAAAAGGGGAAATCCGGACAGTAGGTCTTTAGGATCTTCTGGATCTCCTGTCGGGTGGGCATCTGGCGGCCTGTTCCTCGCTTCTGCACCTTTGCCGCCCCTGCGGCGTTCGCGAAAAGCGCTGCCCAGGGCAACGGCCATCCCTTCATCCATCCGTAGACCAGCCCGGCGTCGAAGCTGTCTCCAGCGCCGACCGGATCTACGGCGTGCACTGGGAATCCAGGCACATCGATCTTCTCTTCCCCTGTCAGGATCTGACAGCCAGCGGGGCCTCGCTTGATCACGACCACCGGACCTTCCCGTGCAATCCGAGCAGGATCCATCGAGAGCGCTTCCGCCTCCTCTTCAGTGAGTAAAACGACGCTGGCGATGGCGAGAACTACCCGCAGATCATCCGGGGCGAGGTGATGACCCATAGGGCCCACATCGAAGAAGATCGAGCAACCGCGCGCTTGGGCCTTCTTCAAGATCAAACTGCCGATGTCTCGGAATGCAGGCTCCAAGAGCGTGAAGCCAGACGCAAACACAACTGCGGATTCATCGAAGAGGGCTTCCCACGCCGGATCCCACGAAAGGGGCGGCGTGGCCCCAAAGGAGCCGAGGAGAGCATGAGCCCCGCTGGATTCCTCGACGAGGACGAGGACAGTAGTGGTAGTGGAATCGGGTAGGCGATAGACAAACCGAAGATCGATGCCTTCTTTCTGCAAGATCATTCCGATCCAATCGCCCAGCTCATCAGTGCCCAGCGCCCCCAGGGCAAGGGCCTGCAGCCCTAGACGAGCAGCTGTGATCAGGAAGTTCCCGGATCCTCCGGGCTCGATGCGGGCTGGCCAAGTGGTATGGGTTGCCCCTGGGATGACAGGAAAACGCGGGACAACAACGGTGATATCCGCCACCAAATCTCCGATCGCGACAACTCGGGATCTCATTCGAGAGCGCCTCCGTCAGAGCAGCGATTCCAGCAGCCGCCAAACTGTTCCCATGTCTGGGTTGGACGGAACGGGATAGGCGTTCCCTATGCTTCCCTAGCCGTGCCGATAATAGGTTCTCATGGCGCGATCCTCATCGCTTACGGGTCTGGGTCCTTGGAAACATAAGTGGGCGATGACGGGTCGTCACCCGTTGTTGGCTAAGGGCATAAATGGCCAAAGCGGACACGGTTGCCGTGTAGGGGATCATCTGAACCCACTGAGGGGGGATTTGGAGGGCGCCCAGCTGGTTGGCTAAAGCATCGGCGGCCCCGAAGAGCAGAGCCGCTAGCATCGTGCCCAGGGGACGTCGTCCGCCCATGAAAACCGCTGCTAGGGCGATGAAGCCCCGGCCAGCGATCATATCCCGTTGGAACAGCTGCAGGTAGCCCATGCTCATATACACACCCCCTAGCCCAGCGAGCACACCACTGAGCACCAGCGCCTGATAGCGAAGCGCTCGCACATTGAGGCCGACGCTGGCGGCTACCTCGGGGTTGGCCCCAACCGCCCGCACATGGATCCCCCAGCGGGTTCGATAGAGAAGCAATCCGATCACTCCCACCATCAGGAAGGCGATGTAGACCATCACGTTGTGTTGGTTAAGAATAGGGCCGAGGATGGGGACACCCTCTAAGAAAGGGAGATTCAAGGCGGGCATCGCCCGGCTAGCCAACGCGGCGGAGGTGCCTTTATCCCCGGTCAGACTGTAGAGGGCGAAAACCGTGCCGCCGGAGGCGAGGAGGTTCAAGGCCAGGCCGGACAGGATCAGATCTGCCTTCAGCTCCAGGTGGAAGAAGGCGAGCCCCAGGGCCAGCAACGCGCTGGCCAGCAACGCAGCGGCGAGGCCTAGCCAAGGGCTCTGGGTGTAGGCGCTGACCACCACCCCCACGAAAGCGGCCGTCAGCATGATCCCTTCCAGCGCGATGTTGATCACCCCCGCCAGCTCGGAGATCAGCCCTCCCAGAGCTGGCAAGAGAATCGGGGTGGTCACGCGCAGAACACTGGCCAGGAAGGCAACGGAGAAGATGGCGCGAAGCACTTCAGCTTCCGACATGGAGATGCCTCCGGCGGGCGATCCAGTGGGAGAGTTGCTCAAACAGCGCCTCGGCCGTCAAAAACAGGATGATCACGGCTTGGATCAGCCGCACTAGGTCTGAGCCCACCGCAGCGGTCCGCTCCATGATGTCCCCACCGATCCGCAGGTAGGAATAAGCGAAGGCGGCCAGGGGGACAAAAGCCGGGTTGTTTCGGGCCAGCAGGGCCACCACAATGCCCTCGAACCCCAAGCCCAGCGAGATGTTCAGGATTAGCCGATGATGAACGCCCATGGCTAAATAGGCCCCGGCCAACCCGGCCGGAATCCCGCTTACGGCTATCCCGAGTAGGATGACTCGCCGCAGTGGGATGCCTACATACCGAGCAAACTCGGGGTTGGCTCCAACCACTCGAAGCTCATAACCGAAGGAGGAGCGGTATATCAGGAGCCAGACCAGGGCGGTCGCCATCAGGGCGATCGGAAGGCCGATGTTGATGCGAACGTCCGGGATCGGGCGCCACAGGATGGCCGTGGCTGGGAACGGGTCAGTCCAGTTGTATCCAGCTCCCGGCGGTCTGAGCCAGTAGGTGAGCAGAAGCTCATAGAAGCGCTGGGCGATGACGTTAAGCATGAGGGAGGCCACCAATTCACTGGCGCCCAGGTAGGCCTTAAGGGCACCGGGGATCAGACCGTAGAGGAACCCAGCCGCCATGGCGGCCAGCAAAGCCATCCCTAGGTGGAGGCCGATCGGTAGCGGAAGGTGCAGCGCCACGATGCCTGCAACCAGCGCCCCTAAGTGCAATTGCCCTTCCGCCAACAGGCTGAACTGTCGGGCCTGGAAAACCAGGGTGAAAGCCAGTCCCAGCAATATCAGACCGGTTGCGTCCTCCATCCAAATCCCTATGCGAGCCGGGCTGCTCAGCGGCCCAGTTAGCAGCGCAGTATACGCCTGGAGCGGGCGAGGGCTAACCAGCGCGGTGATCACGAAGCCCATCCCCAGGGCCATGGCCATCGTGGTCAGCGTGCGGGTGACCACTGTCCAGATCTGATGGCGTCTCACAGTCTGGGTTCGGAAGGCTTCCGCTTGCTGTGGGGCCATCGTCTCGTTGGTCATGAACCTTCCTCTCGCTCTAAAGGCTGGCGCCGTAGTCCCAGCATATATAGGCCGATCTCCTCCTCGCTGAGCCGTTGCGGCTCTGGAAAGATCGCCACGATTTCCCCATCGTGCATCACCGCTAGCCGATCCGAGAGGGATATCAGCTCAGAAAGGTCAGCCGATACCAACAACACCGCCGCACCGTTGGATCGTTGTTCCCATAGAAAATGATGCACCGCTTCCGTCGCTCCCACATCGAGGCCACGGGTGGGTTGGGCTGCCAGCAAGAGCCGCGGACGCCGGCTGAGTTCTCGGGCTAGGATCACCCGCTGGAGGTTGCCTCCGGAAAGCGCCTCGGCGGGAACCTCTGGATCGGGGGCTCGAATGTCGAACGCTCGGATGAGATCCTCTGCATACCGGCGGATAGCTCCCGGATTGAGCCATCCGGAACGCGAGAACGGGGCCTCAAAGTAGCGATCTGCAATCAAATTCTCAGCGATCGATAGAGGAAGCGCTACCCCATTGCGAAGCCGGTCCTCTGGGATATGGGCAATCCCCATACTGCGGATCCGACGAGGCGTCCCGGCTGGCAATCGCTCCCCATCCAACCAGATCTCCCCGGCTGTCGGCTGGCGCAGCCCAGCTAGGATCTCTACCAGTTCCGATTGGCCGTTGCCTTCCACTCCAGCGATCCCCAGGATCTCGCCGCTATGAACCTCGAAGGAAACCTCTCGCAGGATGGCTCGTCCTCCCTCGTCTATATATGAGAGATTCTCTACCCGGAGGATGCATGGCCCACGTCGCGCTGGAGGACGCTTCAAGGTCGGGAGGGCGCGACGCCCAATCATCCAGGCCGCTAATTCCTCCTCCGAGGCCTCGGCTGTGGGCAGCGTGCCTACGATCCGACCATGCCGCATGACCGTGATCCGATCCGAGATGGCTTTCACCTCGCGAAGCTTATGGGTGATTAAGATCACGGTCTTGCCCTGCTTCACCAGTTCCCGGATGGTGCGGAAGAGCTCCTGGGTCTCCTGGGGCGTGAGGAGGGCAGTTGGCTCGTCAAGGATAATAAGATCAACCCCACGGTGGAGAACTTTGATGATCTCCACCCGTTGCCGCACGCCCACCGGGAGGTCAGCGACCCGGGCTTCCGGATCGATGGACAGCCCGTATCGCTCTGCTAACGAGCGAACCGTTTGGAGGGTTGCCGATCGATCCCATAGGCCCCAGCGATGGGGTTCGACCCCTAGCAGGATGTTCTCAGCCACCGTAAACTCGGGGATCAGCATCAGGTTCTGATGAACCATGCCGATCCCCAGACGAATCGCATCGAAGGGCGATCGGATCTGAACAGGGACGCCTCGGATTCGGATCTCGCCGGCGTTTGGCCGTTCCATCCCATACAGGATCTTCATCAGGGTAGTCTTCCCAGCTCCGTTCTCCCCCACCAACGCATGGATCTCCCCTGCCTCTACCTCAAAGTTCACCTGATGGTTTGCCATCACCCCGTTTGGATATACCTTAGTGATCCCCCGCATCTCAATGAAGGGCATAGGTCCTCCTAATCAAGTAAAGTTAGAGCCACAATTTCAGCATGCATTATCTAGAATCGGGGGCAATGGAATAGGCAACAAAGCGATCCGCTTTTGGGATCTATTCTTCTAATCCAACTTCTCATCGTAGCAAAGGGGATCGGCATATGTCCCCGATGGTGCGAAGAGTAGCATCGAACGCGCCGTACGCCTTTCCTACGTTCGTTCGGCTTTCTATTCGTCTTCGTCCCTATTTCTCTTCCCCTTCCCCCAATTCCTCTAATCGCGTCCTCGCAGCTTGCAGGATCCTCTCTTTGGTGCCGGCCGATTGTGCTAGTTAGGTCGGCTCCATTCCTCATTAAGCGCTGGCATTGTGCGTCCGACCCAGATATTCTGGGAGGAGAGCGCTATGAATCCGAAAGCCTCTTCATGCGGGCGTTCTCCGCCGATCGCCTTCCAACGGAATTCTCGATAAACTCCTCTTCGAACAGCCTGCACGCCGGAGGGCTCGATGACTGTGGCCTATGCCTTCGACCCGATCTTCCTGGAACACGACGATCCTCACCACATCGAACGCCGGGATCGCCTGGAGCGGATCCTAGAGATCCTCCGAACTCATCGCGTCCTGGAACGGGCGCTCTCGCTCCCCGTGGAGCCGATCCCCCTCGAGCGCCTGACCCGGGTGCACGAGCCGAATTACGTGGAACGGGTTCGGCGGCTGGCGGAGCGCGGCGGCGGCGGCCTGAACTTCCCCGGCGATGAAACCTACGTGACCCCCCGTTCCTTTGAGGCGGCGCTGCGCGCCGCAGGAGCCGTCGAGGCCGCGGTCGCCGCGGTCTGGGAAGGACGAGCCCGCCGGGCCTTCGCCCTGGTCCGCCCGCCCGGCCACCACGCGTTCCCGGACCACGGCGAGGGGTTCTGTCTCTTCAACAACGTCGCCCTTGGCGCCCGCTTCGCCCGGGAGGAGCTCGGCGCCCGCCGGGTGATGATCGTGGATTTCGACCTCCACCACGGCAACGGCACCCAGGCGATCTTCTACACTGACCCCTCCGTCCTCTACCTTTCCACCCATCAATGGGGGATCTACCCGGGGACCGGCCACTGGCGGGAGATCGGAACCGGGCCCGGGGAGGGCGCCACCATCAACCTCCCGCTGCCGATGGGGGTGGGCGATCGCGGCTTCGAGCAGCTTTTCGAAGCGGTCATCGCCCCCGCTGCCCGCCGCTTTGAGCCGGAGATCCTGATGGTCTCCGCCGGCTACGATCCCCACTGGGGGGATCCGCTGGGGGGGCTCACGATGACTGTCTCCGGGCTGGCCACCTTGACCCGGCGGCTCACGGAGCTGGCGGACGCCCTGTGCGGCGGGCATGTGGTGTTTGTGCTGGAAGGCGGCTACCATCGGGAGGCGCTGGCCTACGGCGTGCTGGCGGCTTTCCGGATCTGGCTGGGCGAGGAGGACGTGATCGATCCCCTGGGCGCGTCCCCTCACGCCGATGAGCCATCCGTAGAAGGGCTCATCGCTAACGTCCGTCGGCTGCACCGACTGGAATAAGAATGTGGTGTTTACCCGCCGATATCCTTTGGTAGGGGCGAAAAAATCTTTCGCTCCTGGTTCGGAGCCTTCGCCTAGGGTTCACAGCCTTGTTGCCGGCGGCTTGGCAGCCCTGCTTCCTCGGGCTTGCAACCCTGCATCCCTCTTGTGTCATGGTGGGACGCGCTCTTTTCCCCCTCCCCTCGCGATCCTCGTAAGACCTTCGACCTTGTCATCAGCGCTTAATCTATGATTTTGCGGGATCGACATCTGACGAGCTCGCTGTTCCCCATAATCCGGCCTTAGCGTAGATTGATATCTGACATACCGGCGCACAGCGCCAAGAGTTTAGGGATTGTGCATATCTCTCAGGGGGTGAGATCGGGAAGGGATGGACGGGGTATTTAGGGCGGGCCGTTCATCCTCCATCCCCCTCTCGCTTGCGTTAAGATGGAGAATCGCGTAGAAGTGGTTTCGCCCTCTACCATCTGTCACACAGGACCTGGAATGAGCGATTCCAGCGAACGGATGTTCATTAAGCTGGGTGGCTCCCTGATCACCGACAAGCGTCGGGAGCGGCGGGCTCGCCTCCGGGTGATCCGCCGGCTGGCCCGGGAGATCCGGGAGGGCCTCGCCGAGCGGCCGGATCTGCGGATCCTCGTGGGCCACGGCAGCGGCTCCTTCGGCCATGCGGCGGCTGCTCGGGCTCGGATCCATCAGGGGATCTTCCGACCGGAGGACTGGTGGGGGTTCGCTGAAGTGGCCCTCGCCGCGGCGGAGCTCCACATGCAGGTCCGCCGGGCCTTCCACGAAGCCGGCCTGCCCACCCTCAGCATCCCGCCCTCCGCAGTCGCGGAGGCGGCCGGAGGACTTCCTGTTGCCTTCGAGGTCTGGGCGTTTCAGCGCGCCTGGGAGGCCGGCCTGATCCCCCTGACAGGCGGCGATATTGTCTTTGACCGGGAGCGGGGAGCGACAATCCTTTCCACCGAGGCCGTTTTCAATGCCCTGCTGGAATCCCTGCGACCGGCCCGCATCCTGCTGGTCGGGGATGTGGCGGGGGTTCTGGCGGACGGCCCGGAGGGACGTCAGGTGATCCCCCATTTGACCCCTGAGCGACTTCCGGAGATCCAGGGGGCGGTCGGAGGATCCCGAGGGATCGATGTCACCGGAGGGATGCGGGCCAAGCTGGAAATGGCCCTGCGCTGGGTGGAACGGGATCCCGACCTCGAGGTCTGGATCTTCTCCGGACGGCGCCCTGGGGCGCTCCGGGAGGCGCTGCGGAATCCCTCCCGGATCCAGGGGACGCGG
>JANXBD010000074.1 GCA_025057635.1 Thermoflexus sp.
GCCCGCAGGCGGTCCCGCAGCTGGGCCGCCCGCTCGAACTGGAGGGCTTCCGCCGCCGCCCACATCCGGGATTCCAAGTCGCGAACCACCTCCTCGGTGTGGCCTTCCAGGAAGCGGATCAGCCCTTCGATCATCGCCCGGTATTCCGCCTGGCTCACCGCCCCGATGCACGGACCCAGGCACCGCTTCAGGTCGTAATACAGACACGCCCGCCGGTCCTGCCCAGTGATCGTCCGATCACAGGTCAGGTAGGGGAAGATGCGCCGCAGCTCGTCCAGCATCTGATAGACAGCGTTGGCGGAGGTGTAGGGCCCGAAATAACGGGCGCCGTCGTTTTCAATCCGCCGGGTGATCGTGACCTTGGGGTAGGGATCTTGAACGGAGACGCGGATGTAGGGATAGCGCTTGTCATCCTTCAGGCGGACATTGTATTTCGGCCGGTGCTTTTTGATCAGGTTGGCTTCCAGGATCAGGGCCTCGAGCTCCGAATCCGTCACGATGAACTCCAGGTCTGCGATCTCCTGGACCATGCGGCGGGTCCGGGGCGAGAGATCGGCGCTGTTCTGAAAATACGAACGGACCCGCTGGCGAAGCGAGACGGCTTTGCCAACGTAAAGGATCTCCCCGCGAGCGTTCTTGAACAGATAGACACCCGCTCGAGATGGAAGCCCCCGAAGCTTTTCCTCCAGACTTCTCTCTTCGCGAGTGATTGCTTTCCGATCTATCATCAGGAAAGTTCCTAACCTGCTCACAGGATCTGCAAAAATTTTGCGATGCTATGCCGATTTGTGCCAGAATCAGCAAGGGCCATGCAAAGCTGGGAAATGGGGTTTGGCTTCTTCAGTGTTCGCGCTCTTCAGGATCGTGAATCTCTTAAGCTGTGGGAGATCTTGTCTGATGATCGAAGTCGAAGGGATCTGGTTCGGATACGGAGGGCAATGGCTTTTCCAAGATTTTTCGTGGTCTGTCGCGCGAGGGGAGGCTTGGGCGATCATCGGCCCTTCCGGATGCGGCAAGACCACACTGCTCTATCTGCTGGCAGGCCTCCGCCAGCCTCAGCGCGGGGAAATTCGGATCAATGGGCAACCACTTCGGCGGCCGCGCCCCCGCACAGGCCTCATCCTCCAGGACTATGGCCTGCTCCCCTGGGCGACAGTGTGGGAGAACGCGGCCCTGGGCCTGCGCATCCGCCGGTTCTACGGGCCCGATGGACGTCATGCCCCGGCGGACACGCCGGTGGCTGATATCGCCGGGCCGGTGAACGCATGGCTGGAACGGCTGGGTCTGACTGCGGTGCGGGATCGGTATCCGGGGCAGATCTCCGGAGGCCAGCGCCAGCGGACGGCCATCGCGCGGGCCTTAGTGTTGAAGCCGGATCTGTTGTTGATGGATGAGCCCTTCGCCTCGCTGGACGCGCCCACTCGGGAGGATTTGCAAGAACTTACTTGGCGGCTGAAAGAGACAGAGGATCTGACCCTGATCCTAGTCACCCACAACATCGAGGAAGCAGTCTTCATGGGGCAGCGGATCCTGATCCTGAGCACCCCGCCCCATATGCGGCCGGAGATCGTGGAGAACCCTGAAGCTGGCGATCCCTCCTTTCGCCAAGCCTCAGCCTACTGGAAGCGAGTAGAGCAGTTACGCCAGGCCTTGCGTGTTCCAGATGTCAGAGGATAGCCATTCGAGCGGAGCCTCTACTCCCCCTCGGCCCTTCTAAACGACATCACGACCGACCTAGAGTTCCACTAAGGGGAGCTCTAGGATGGCCTCCGTGCCCTTAGGAAAGCGTAGGCGTAGCCGCAGATGTCCCCGGTGGGCCTTGGCCACTGCCTGCGCCACCGCTAATCCAATCCCCATTCCCCCGAAGCGGCGAGTTGTCCCTCCATCCACCTGATAGAAGGGCTCACCCACCCGCCTTAGAGCCTCTTCCGGGATCCCCACTCCCTCATCTCGCACACTGATTCGGGCTATGCCACCTTCCACAACCAGCTCCACTTCGATTCGACCGCCCTTTGGAGAGAACTTCACCGCATTATCCAAAAGCTCCCCAATGGCCTGCGCGAGGCCTTCCATATCCCCAACTACCCAGACCGATTGAGGAGGAAGGTGCAACTCTAAGATATGCTTCGCCGGATCTATTCTTGGTCGAATGAGACGAACCACATCCTGGATGAGTTGCCGCAAATCCAAGGGCTTATGTGAGGATCTGCCTTCCCGGGCAATTTGCAAGGTGAGCAATAACTCCACGTATCGACGGAGATCACTGAGCCGATTCTGAATAACCTGCAATGCCTCTTGCTGATTGGTGTTCAACACACCGAAGGCCCCATCTAGCAGAAGCTCAAGATAACCGATCGCCACAGCGAGCGGAGTGCGTAACTCATGAGAAACATTCTGAATCATCTGTTCCCGCGCGGCCAGCGCTTCTTCAAGCTTACGATTCAGAGCCTCTCGTTGCGCTACCGTCTGTCGGAGCACCCCTAATAGCCGCGCGCTGGCAATCCCCATCGCCAATAGATCTGAAAGGCCTCGCAAAAGATCTTGCGTTTCCACATCGAACGTCCGATGCTTCCGCCAGACCACATGAAGCACTCCTAAGCACTTTCTACCTCGCTGGAGGGGAAGCGCCGCATGGCTCTTGATCCTTTCGCGTTCAACGATCTGGCGACTGGCTGGCGGGTAAGGATAACGCCCACAATCCTCCACCCAGAGAGGTTCTCCCCGGGCGATCACTTGGCCTGTGACGGTCTCTTCTGCGGCCTGAGCCAAGGCCGGAATGACCGGGATATCCGAGTATCCCTTTCCGATGATCAGACGCACTTGCTCTGGATTGGTCTCATCGGTCACGTAAACGCTGGCTCCGTCAGCAGGAAGATGGGCCAAGATCTCATCCAGTGCGCGGCTGAGCAGGGGATGAAGATCGTCAAGCTCTGCCAGGGCCTGGGCCGTCTGATACAAGGCATGCAATCGATTGGCCTGGGCTTGAAGAACGCGAATCATCTGGAACTGTCTTATGGCGTCCACCAGCTGATAGGCGGCAGTCTCCGCCAGGCGGATCTCCTCGAGCGCGAAGGCATGGCGCCTATGGACATGAGCGATCTCTATAATCCCCACGATCCCATCGTCCATCCATAGCGGGATAATCAGCGCCGACCGGGCCTGCGCTCGCTTCAGCAAAGAATGCATCGGTCCAACCTGCAGCGCGGCCGCGATGTCCTCGATGACCAGAGGCCGCCGCTCCTGGAGAATCCGGGATATGAGAGGATCGCCCTCGATGGGAACACGCTGGCCCAACCCAGAGGGTGTGCCGACCGGGTTGTATTCCGCCGTCACAGTCAGATGATCGCCAGTGGGACTGATCATAGCGATATCGCCGCGATCCGCTTGCAGGATGGTGACCAGCTCGCGGATGGCCATGATCAGCAACTCGTGTAGATCGCGAGCGGAATGCGCCCGGAGCGCCAGATGCCTCAGGAAAGCGAGCTCCTCCGCCTGGCGGGCTGCGGCTTCGTGCAACGCGGCTCGATCAAGCACCAGCCCGATGGCATGAATCGCCGTCCCCAGAAAACTTCGCTCCTCTTCTCGCCATGCTCGCGGCTTAGATCCTCCGACGATCAAGCCTCCCACCCACCGCCCTTCCTGGATCAAGGGAAGATAAGCTGCCGAACGAACCCCGGCGATCTCCAGAATCGCCAACAGCGGTCTCGGAGCCATTTGCACCTCCGAAAACCACGCTGGTCGTTCCAAGGGGAGATGGGAGGCTTGCAGCAGCTCTTGAAGATCTGGCGCGGGGTAGTTGGCCTGCCCTTGGACGGCTCGAATGGGAAGGCCACCCGGACGGAGGCGGAATTCTGCCCATCCCCAGGAGAGGCTCAGCGCTCGGAGCAGAACCTCCAGCCCAGCCTCCAGCATCTGCGAGAGCCGAGGCTGAGCCTGGGTCATTTCGAGGAGAAGGGAAGCTAGCGCCCGCTCTCGAAGGATGTGATGTTCCAGTGTCGTTGTCATCTGCCACAAGACGCTAGCCAGGAGGCCGAATTCGCCCTTCCTCCACTCCGAAAGCGAATCAAGCGCCTGGGGATCCCTGGCCGAGACCCGGGAGGCGACATGGATCAGCTTCTGAATCGGCCGCTGCACCGCCCAGTACATTCCTACATAGGCACCTATCAGAAGAAAGGCCAGCAATCCACCTAGAATCCCAAGATCCTCCCGGAGGATGCGATTCGCCTCGACAGACATCACGCTCACTGGGATTTCGACCACAAGCGTAAGCTCTTGCGGGCGAACCGGAACAATTAGCGCAGTCAATCGTTGTCCACCGGCCCCTTGGTAGATTGAACGGCCTCGCTCCCCTTTATAGACCGCAGAGATCACCGAAGGTTCCGGAAAAGGAGCTCCTAAAGCAGGCTCGCCCTGTGGCCAGCGCGCCAAGATCGTGCCTCGAACGTCTAAGATGGCACTCCAGGCCCCAGAAGGAAGCGGCAATAGAGCCAGGATCTCGCTGAGTTGCTGGGATTCGACCCCAGCAAAGAGAACCCCCCAGATCTCGCCGCTGGGCTGGAAAAGGGGAACTCCAAAGACGAGGACAGGCTTACCGGTGATATGGCTGATTTGATATTCGCCGATGGAGAAGGCAGCCGTCTCAAGGGCCTGCTGAAACCACCGATGATCGGCAACGTTCACAGGGCTGGCCAGAGGGACTGCACTACATCGGACGTCTCCTGCTCGATCTGCCACGCCCAAATTCGCATAACGGTGAAAAAGCGCTTTCATCTCGGCTAAACGCTGGGAGCATGCTTGAGGGTTCTGAAAGGCCCGCTGAACCTCTGGAAGCTGGGTCATTCGCATCAACAAGCCCGCCGTCTCGGCCTCCTGATGCCGTAAGAGCTCGCCGCCGTGGCCGGCCAGTTGCTCCAAGCTCTCAAGGGCGCGATCAATCTCCCATGCCCGTCGACTCTCCGCTCGAGCAATCACTAATCCCAGAATTGGCACTAGCAACAACATGATTAGGAAACCAACACGAACTCGAAGGGTCATCGTGTTGTCTGCTCCTTCACGTTTGGATCAAGCAAAATGGAGGCCAGCCCATGATCGAAGCCTGATCCAATACCAACCCTGAAAATCTGCTGCATCCCACCCATAGTAAAGTTCACCAACCCTGCCGCCATAGGAAACCGAAAAAGGAATGAAATCCTTCTATGCGTTCAACATAATCGGCGTGGAGAATATAAATGTTCAAGCAGGCATCTTACCTCAATGGGGGAAAAGGAATATTCATGCTGAGGTTAAGAGATCATTAAATAATAAAGAAAAGATCAATAACAGTCCTGAATTGTTCTGACATTCCCTGATGAGAGCTGTTGCTTCCCAATCGAAGATTCTACGCCTTATTCCTGGTATAGGCAACTTCTACCATTCAACTGATAGAAGCATCCATGCGAGCCAGACGAGAAAGGGCGCTTGGGTATTGTTGGAGAGCGAAGAGGCTGTATGAGGACAAAGGTATCACCTCTGAAACTAATTTGGACGCCAAGCCCCCAGGAGCACGTTTAGATTGTTGAGGTCAAATATTGTTGGCCTGTCCCAATGGGCAGATCGCTTAGATTCCCTTAGTGAGGCGGAGATAGCACCAAGGGCGGATTAAGTCTTGCCCCCTCCCCAATCTTTCCTGGAGAGCCGCCCGCATAACCTGGCGCTCATCCCATGGGTATTCGGTGGTTCCGTAGCATATAGAAGCCTCATGGCCCTTGCCACAGGCAATCACCAAGTCTCCGGGCCGAGCCAGTTCTACTGCGAACCGGATTGCCTCCGCGCGGTCTGGAATGCACCAAAAATCGACAGCCTCCACCCGCCCTTCCGCTCGCACCCCTTCCGCGATAGCTTCCATGATCGCTTCTAAATTCTCCGTTCGGGGATCATCCGCCGTGATGACGATGAGATCCGCCAGCCGTCCCGCCACGCGCCCCATCATCCCCCGCTTCTGCACATCCCGCAGCCCGGCGCTTCCAAAGACCACGATCACCCGCCCTGACGTCATCCGCCGTGCGGTGCGCAGGGCCTGTTCGAGAGCGTTCGGCGTATGAGCGAAATCCACCATGGCCAAGAAATCCTGGCCCTCATCGACCCGCTCCATCCGGCCGGGGACGCCGCGCAATCGCCGCACGCCCTCAGCAATCGCCTCCAGGGGCAGTTCCAGAGCAATCCCTACCCCCGCAGCGGCCAGGATGTTAGCAACATTGTGCTCCCCCACCAGGGTTGTCTCCATAAAGACAGACCCCGCTGGTGTGTGGAGTCGGAAACAGGTATGATCTGGCCCAAAGCACAAGTCCTCGACGGTGAGATCGGCAGGATGTCTCAGGGCATAACTCAGATAGCGATCGGCGGGGATCCGACGGAAATAATCGAAGGAAAGATCCTCCGCGTTGAGGATAGCGGTCTTGGGAAGGCCCTTGTCGACGGAGGCTTTGAGCATCTCGAACAGGCGGGCTTTGGCGGCCCGGTAGTTCTCCCACGTGCCGTGGAAGTAGAGGTGTTCATAGGTGATGTTGGTAAGGACGGCGATATCGAAATCGCAGGCGGTCACCCGATGCTGGGCCAGGCCTTGGGAGGTCGTCTCCAGGACTGCATGGGTGAGACCAGCTTCTACCATTTCCGCTAGGTAGCGCTGCACATCGGGGGCTTCGGGGGTTGTGGTGTGGAGGCCGGTGTCATAGACCCGATCCCCGATGACCGCGTTGACCGTGCTGATCATCCCCGCCTGCAGCCCGGCCGCTGTCAGGATGGAATGGATGAGGTTCACCGTTGTGGTCTTGCCATCGGTCCCGGTCACGCCGATGAGGATCAGGCGGCGGGCGGGGAAACCCCGGAAAGCGGCGCACAGCCACGCCAGGGCCTCCCGACCGTTATGAACTTCCACATAGGGCACCCCCTCAGGCAGAGGGAGGTCCTCGCGGGGCCGTTCCCCGACCACGGCGACCGCCCCGCGCGCTAGGGCATCGGGGATGAAGGCGTGCTTGTCGTGTTGCAACCCGCGATAAGCCACGAAAAGGGCCCCCGGCCGAGCCTGGCGCGAGTCCGTTACCACCTCGCGGATCTCTGGATCGTCTCCCGTATGCCGATAAGGAAAAGGAAGCGCGTTCAGTAGCACAGAAAGCCGATAGGAAGGCATATCGGACATCCCCATCGTTGGGTATGGGGGCAGCCCATGGCTGCCCTCAACTCAGGCAGACAGAGGTCTGCCCCTACGCTGTTTCCCCCTCTAAGAGCGGTTTCAGGAGCGCATGCCGTTCGGCTTCCCAGCGGGCGATCCATGTCCGCTCCTCCTCGGTCAGCACTGCCCGTAGGAGAAGGTCGGGGCGACGTTCCCAGGTGCGCCGAAGGGACTGCATCCGACGCCAGCGGGCGATGGCTTGGTGATGGCCGGAGCGCAGAATCTCGGGGACTTCCCATCCGCGATAAACGGCAGGACGAGTGTAATGGGGATACTCTAAGAGGCCTTGCGCAAAGGAATCATCGTGGGGAGCCTCGGGATCGCCCAGCACCCCAGGGAGGAGACGTACCACCGCGTCGATGATTACTAGGGCTGCGGGCTCGCCTCCGGTCAGGATGAAATCCCCGATGGAGATCTCATCTGTGACCAGATGCTCCCGGACCCGTTCGTCCACGCCTTCGTAGTGGCCACAGATCAACACCAGCCGCGGATGGTGGGAAAGCTCCCAGGCCACCTCCTGAGTGAAACGGC
>JANXBD010000075.1 GCA_025057635.1 Thermoflexus sp.
AAGCAGCCCAACGCTCGCTGCGGGTCAGCGTCTCTATGTGCCGCCGCTGGGAACGCCAACGTTCACGCCGCTCCCATGCCCCCCCCCCCCCCCCCCCCCCCCCCCCGCCCCCCCCCCCCCCCCCCCCCCCCCCCCCCCCCCCCGCCGACCATCACAAGATCGCCACTCACTTTCCCTACCCGACGCTCGTCGGATCTGTTTTATCTTGCGGCGGTTGAGGACAGGCAAGGCTTCATGGGCATATCCTCAGATCCCGTCATGGCTCTCCCGTTCCCACCTTGAAGACGGCCCGCCAAGCTTGATAGCGGGTGAACACGCGATCCTCATAGAGGAGCTGCCCGTTCCGCTCCACCCTGCGCTTCACCAGCACGTCAGCCCCGTCTATGGCCTGCTCGACCTGGATGACTTTCCCTTTGGGAAGCGATGGGTCTTCTTCATAGACTGGAGGACCATGGGGCACGATGTTGGAGATGAAGGGGCCTTCCACGCTCACCGTCCGTCCATCATTCGACCCATAGATCTTAAATGTCAGCGTCCCCACCTCTGGATTCACCTCCGCCACGATGAGGATGGGGGTTTCCCGATCGTTGCGGAACTTGAAATCCACGTGCGGAGAGAAGATGGCGGCGTCCAATCCCGGCCCGAACGTTCGTTCGTACCATCCCACCCGATAGGCGTGGGGCCAGCGCTCCTTAATTGGAAAGCCGCCGAAGAACGCAGCCTGAAACAGTGTGGTGGAGACTTGACAAAGTCCCCCACCGACCCCTCGAACCGTCCGCCCGTTGAAGATGATCAGGGCTTCCTCAAAACCTGTGTCCACGCTTACATCGCCTAAATGAGCATTGAAGGAGAATACCTCTCCAGGTGGGACTATCAATCCGTGCATCCGGGAGGCTCCCAAGGTGATGTTCCGCACCCGCGAAGGAGGGGAACCCTTGAAGTTCGTGGTGGCCTCTGCGATCCGTTCGGTGATCCCAAGGGCCTTAGCCGTGATCGTCTCCGGATACCGAGGCGGGATTAAGGTCAACGCAATAGGAACTTCTCGTGTCAGACGGGAGAGGCTTTCCCGGATGCGGGCCACTGTGGCTAGGACATCCACTCGATAGCCCCAGCGAGCTGGCATGATAGGAATTAATTCCTGTTGCGTCTCGTCGAAGGTAAACCGGGCGTCCACTGGGGCTGACTGAAGCGTCTGAGTGATCGGGGTTAACCATGCCATCAGGCGGGTTTCGTCTAGCCGTACTTCTAGATGTGGCGTGGGGGAATCCCTTCGAACCACGGCGACCATTCCAGCCAGATCTACAGGGGAAAGCTCCCATGAGCTGTTTTGCGGGAGGGAGAGGGGAACCGTGAGGGTTTCCGTAGGCACAAAGAGACGAACCGGAGCCTGAAGCCACTGGCTTAACTGTGTATGCGCTGGCTCTACTTCGGTCAACGCGGGCGGTATGGTTTCCACGGGGAGATCAATTGTCTGCGGCCGCAGGGTCGCCAGCGCCTCGAGCAGGCGAGCCCGAAGCACCTCCCGATTTAGACGGGCCCCTGCCTCCGCTGGATGAATGATCACTTGGTTCCCCCGGATCTCTAGGGAGGCATCCCGCGGGGCGCGATCGATCGCTGTTGCTAGGGCGGCCAGTCGGGATTCCAGAAGTCCCACCTCGATCTCGACCCGCGGAGAGATCATCCGACCCAGCCACCAGATCCGGATCCGATCGAGCCTATCGGCAAGACCGTTCCCCCGGCCGGCCTGCATTGCCTCCCGAAGCGTGCCTGCAACGTCTACACGGGCGCCCAGGTCGGCCAGGGAGACCGTCTGTTGGAACCCCGGTCCTCGGAGCGTGAAAATCGGACGATGAGGATCCGGCAACGTGGCTTCCCACCGAGCGCGGGCCTCTGTCTCTGTCAACCCACTAACGTCCACGTCGCCAATAAAAACCCCTGGCCAGATCCGATCCGCATAGATCCATTCCAGAACGCCGGCCGTCAAGAGCCCCAGCCCGGTCGCTAGCAGCAGGAGAACCGGAAGGTGGGCTGGGAATATCGAGCGGACAGAGCGGGGGGAAGTCGCTTCGCCGGCCATTTATACAGCTCTCAAATGACGAGCAACCCAAGTCAGCGCTACGATGCTCTTCGCATCCCGTAGGCGGCCTTCTTGAATAGCCTCCCAGATCTCCGACCACGACATGGTCACTAAGCTAAGGGTCTCATCGAACTCCGGTCGGGCAGGACCCGGCGTCAGGTCTCGAGCGAGGAAGAGGAGGATCTCCTCAGTGCTGTAACCTGGCGTTGGCCAGATACGCCCCAGCTGCTCCCAGCAACCTGCCCGATATCCTGTTTCTTCCTCCAACTCCCGACGGGCACAGCTAAGGGGATCTTCATCGGGTTCTAGGACGCCAGCAGGGATCTCGAGGGAGATCTGGCCAACCGCATAGCGGAACTGGCGCACCAGCACCACCTGCCCATCCACCAGAATAGGGACGATGGCGACCGCTCCGCGGTGTTCCACGATCTCCCTTAGCGCAGTTCCACCCGAGGGCAGGCGCACCATGTCCACCCGCAGGTTCAGGATCCGGCCTTCATAGACTCGCCGGCTTTCCAGGGGAATCTCTTCCATGATGATCGGATCGAGCATGGAATCTGTATCCTCGCGTTCGATTGCGAAATGGCCTTCATCCCTTCTTGTTCGTATATTCTTCGGCGGGCCAAAGATGGGTATTCGCGGAGAGCAGGACCGCCGAGCGATCGGAGAGGCGGAAAAGCCCTCGTTCTTTTGCTACTATTGCCTTTACCTTGCTGATCTTTGTCTGTTCCGTCTTTAGCCCAGCTTCGAGATAGGCCATCGCGTGAGTTTATGGGCTGGGGATGATTAGGCGTTGTCCCGGATAGATCGCATTCGGGTTCGTGATCCCGTTCCGAGCCGCGATCACCGTCCAGAGCATGTTGAACTTCAGACCGATCCGGAACAGGTTGTCCCCGGGCTGAACGATGTAAACCCGTTCACCTCCTGTGGAAGTTCCCGAGGAGGTGCTGGTCGTGGGGATCACCAATCGTTGGCCAGGCACAATGAAGTCTGGGTTGACTAAGTTGTTCGCCCGGACAATCTCCTCCACTGTAGTCCGGTATCGGAGCGCGATGCGGAACAGGGTTTCCCCGGGCTGGACGATGTGAGTGACCTCAGACGAGGGCGCGGGAACAGGCATCGGGGAAGTAGGAGCGGCCGTGGGCTCGGGAAGCGGGGAGGAGAAGGGCGTCGGCGTGGCCACTTCCTGGGGAGGTATCGGGAGCGGTGTCCACGTTGGCGTAGGCTGTGGCATATCCGGTAACAGCGGACTGGGGGTTGGCTGGCCAAACAGAGGCACCTGGGGTGTCACCGTGGGCGCAGGGCCAGATCGGGAACGCGTGGGTCGACACCCCACGAGAAGGATCACTGCGATTAGGCCCAGCCCGAACAAAGCATAAATGCGTCGGTTGCTAGCCATGAGCACCTCCCACAAGGATCGATCGTGCAGATAGATGGCCCATCTTCTATACTTAACTTAAACTGGTGTAATCAAAGACTATCATAAGGAGAGCCACAGGGCAAGCGATCTTCGCGATGAGAGTTACGTTCAGTGGATGCTCGTTTTCTATTCTCCGAAGGAAGGTCGCTAGGAGGAGCACATTGAGGTCAGAGAAATGTCGGTATCGTCTTCTGGCGTATCCATCCACGCATTCTCCTTCTACCTTGCATGGATAGCCAGTTGCATTGTGATTCATCGAGGATGTGGTGGCCCCAGCCGAACGCTGGCGTGGGATGGATCGTGGGGAAGCCAGAGCGAGGATAGCTCGATCTGTTCCGCTCTTGATGATCGACAAATCCGAAGTCATTTTCCTCTCTTGGGAGGCCGCAATGATCGCAGGGGTCGAGATTAAGGAGCTCATCACCCATGTGGATGATCGAGGGTTCTTCCGTGAGATCCTGCGGGTCACCGATCCGATCGCCAGCGAAGGGTTTGCCCAGTGGAGCCATTCGTTGATGTATCCCGGCGTGATCAAAGCTTGGCATGTTCACTGGAGGCAGACGGATTGGTGGTATGTAGCAATCGGCACCCTCAAGGTCGCCCTGCATGATCTCCGACCGGATTCGCCGACATATCGTCAGACAGTGGAGCTTTATCTTGGCGATCACGTAGTGCCGCGTGTGTTGAAGATTCCGCCGGGCGTTGCCCATGGATGCAAGGTCGTCAGTCCCGTGCCCGTGCATTTGTTCTACATCACTTCTAGAACTTATGATCCCTCCGACGAGGGCCGGATTCCCTACGATGATCCGACCATCGGATATGACTGGTTGGCACCGCCGCCGATCCGATGAGATCATCTTTGCCGAGTCCGCCAGCTTCGAACGGCCCATCCGCTCGCATTCTGCTCCCGAATTCTCTATGCTGCGGCGAAACCTGGTGATCACCGGCTTCGTAGGAACTGGCAAGACGACGATCGGGCGACGGCTGGCAGCCCGCCTAGGATGGCCGTTCCTGGACTTCGATGAGGAGATTGTCCGGCGGGCTGGGCGATCGATCCCGGAGATTTTCGAGCAGGAAGGCGAGGCCGCGTTCCGGGCGATGGAGGCCGCTCTCTGTCAGGAATGGTCTTCTCCTCGAGGATGGGTGCTGGCCACCGGCGGAGGCACCTGTGTCAGCCCGGCCAATCGAGCGGCCTTACAGGCTGGAGGCCATCTGTTCTTCCTGTATGCGGACCTGGAGGAAATCGCCCAGCGGCTGTCGGAGGCTACGGATCGACCGCTCCTTCACCTCCGCCCAGGGGAGACGCTCCTGGAGCGTTTGAGGACCCTCTGGCAGGTCCGGGAAGCCGCTTACCGGGAGATCCCAAACTGGGTGGATACCACCGGTCGATCTCCTGATGAGGTGATCGAAGAGATCCTGCGGCGTTATTGGCTTCTCGAGTAATCCTCGCTTTCGCAGGGGCGGCGTCTTCGGCTCGGGGGAGAGAGCAACTCAATGATTCGCACTGAGAACCTGACGAAGCGCTACAACGGCACACTGGCCCTGGAGGGGCTCACCCTGGAGGTTCACCAAGGGGAATTGCTCGTCCTCCTGGGCCCAAACGGCGCAGGCAAAACCACCACCCTCCGGCTCCTCCTTGGTTTGATTTCTCCAACATCCGGCCGGGTCTGGATCGCGGGAGAACCCATGACGCCTGAATCTCATTCGCTGCGCCGGCAGATCGGCTATCTGCCGGAAACTCCCGGATTCTGGGAACGCCTCCCCGCGTGGAAGAACCTGGAGATCTATGCGCGCCTGTACGGAGTTCCGGCTCCTCGCTCCCGGGTGATGGAACTTCTGGAGCAGTTTGGCTTGGCCGATCGGGCCCATGATCCGGTGGCGACCTTCTCCAAAGGAATGCGCCAGCGCCTGGCCCTGGCTCGGGCCATGATCCACGACCCGCCGATCCTCCTATTGGACGAGCCTACCGCGGGCCTGGATCCCGAGGCGGCGCTGGAGGTCCGGGAGCTGTTACGCATGCTGAAAGGGCATGGGCGGACCATTCTTCTATGCACCCACGATCTGGAGGAAGCGGAGCGCCTCGGGGATCGGGTGGCGATCCTGCGCACCCATTTGCTGGCCCTGGACACCCCGGACCGGTTGCGGACCCAGCGGTTTGGAGTGGTGGTCGCCATTCAGATCGATGGGGAGCCGGAGCCTTATCTGATCCGGATCCAGGGACAACCGGGGGTGATCCAGGCGGCGATCCGAAACGGTCGTCTGGAGATCCAGGTGACCGATCTGCGAACCGTGACGCCCCATCTGGTTCGCCGCCTCGTGGAGGCGGGCGCGCCCATTTTGAGCGTGACGCCGGTGAAAGCCTCCCTGGAGGAGCTTTATTTGCAGATCGTTCGCGAGGGGCACGGCGCTACAATGCCCGGGTAGTCCTTCCGGCTGAATGAAACGATTCCCCTTCATCGAACCGTGTTCAGATCACCACTTGTGAAAGAACTTCTGAAGATTCATAAAGATTGTGGAAGGAGCGAGGCGGATGAACTGGCATCGGATCGCTGCGGTGATCGATAAAGAGATCCATGACGCCTTGCGGAATCGCTACATCGTGATGTTGATGATCCTGCTCCCGATCCTGTTTGCCGCCATCCCGATCATCAGTCTGGCCAGCGTCCGGCAGATTCCGCCCTCCATGGACACTTCTGAGGAATGGCCTCCCGCGCTGGCCCGTCGGCTGGCCGGGCTTCCACTCCAGGCCCAGCTGGAGGTTTTCCTAGCCTCCCAGTTTATGCTGCTCTTCTGGGTTGCCCCGCTGGCGATCCCCATGACCATCGCCACCTATAGCGTGGTGGGGGAGAAACGGGAGAAGGCCCTGGAGCCCTTGCTGGCCACACCGGTGACCACCGGGGAACTGCTGGCCGGCAAAGCGATCGCCGCGGCATTCCTGGGGATCGCCCTGAGCTGGGCGGGATACCTCCTGATGGTCGCTGCTGCCTACGGGATCCGCCTCTCCCCACCCGCGCTGGAAACCGTATGGGGTCCTATGGCCTGGGTGCAGATCTTCGCCATGAGCCCGCTGATCACCCTGCTGGCGACCCTGGCGGGCCTGATCGTCTCCTCCCGGGTGAATGATCCCCGCCTGGCGGAGCAGATCGGCATGGTGGTGATCCTCCCCCTGATCGGTCTGATCCTGGCTCAAAGCTTTGGGTTCCTCTGGGTCAGTGGAACACTGCTGATTCTCATCACCCTCTTCCTGATCGGAGCGGACGCGCTTCTGATCGCTCTTGCAGTGGCCCTGTTCAAGCGGGAGACAATCCTGACTCGGTGGCGCTAAGGCTGCCTTTGCATGTTTCACGTGAAACATCCCTTCAAGGCCAGAACACATGTGGCTCTCCGTCGAGTGAGAGATCTTCCAGCCGGGCTTTCCGAAGGACCTCAAAGCGGCTCCGACATTCCTCCATCGTGTCCCCGCCCAGCTTCTCCAATAGGGCGTCGGCGAGGACGAAGGCCATCATCGCCTCCACGATGGGAGCGGCGCGGGGGACCGGGCAGAAGTCGGAGCGTTCGTAGCGGGTTTCGGTCGGCTGGCCGGTCCGGAGGTCCACCGAGGGCTGGGGCGTCAGGGTCGTGGCGATCGGCTTGAAGGCCACGCGGACCACAATGGGGGCGCCGTTGGAGATCCCCCCCTCGATCCCGCCGGCCCGATGGGTCC
>JANXBD010000076.1 GCA_025057635.1 Thermoflexus sp.
GGCCTGGTTGGCGCCCTTCCCCCCGGGCGCGGTGAAGAAGCGATGACCCCGCAGCGTCTCCCCCGGCCGGGGAAACCGCGGCGCCACCGCCACCAGATCCATGTTGATGCTCCCCAGCACCAGAACGCTCATGAAGCTCCCCTCCGGCGCATCGCTGTGGGACGTGTCCGTATGGGACCGGTCTTCAGCAGCCGATCCAGGCCTACTGCGAGGATGAAGACGAGACCCTTGATGATCTGCTGGTGGTAGGAGGGGACCTCCAGCAGGTTCAATCCGTTCCCGACCGTTCCCATCACCAACGCCCCCACCAGGGTGCCGCTCACGCTGCCGTAGCCGCCGCCGAGGCTGGCGCCCCCGAGCACCGAGGCGGCGATCGCCTCCAGCTCCAGGCCGATGCCGACATTCGGCTGGGCCGACCAGAGGCGAGCGGTGAGCAGGACCCCGCCCAGCCCAGCCAGCAGGCCGCTGATCCCATACACCAGCCCTTTGACCCGCCTCACTCGGACCCCGGAAAGCCAGGCGAGATCCTCTCCGCCGCCGATCGCGTATAGATGCAGCCCCCACGGGGTGCGATTCAAGAACCCGCTGATCCCCCCCGCGACCATGAGCATGATGAGGACGGGCACCGGAATCCCGAACACCTCTCCGGTGCCCAGGAAGGTAAAGGCCTCCGGCAATCCCGATATCGGGTAGCCCCGCGTATAGACGAGGGTCAACCCGCGGGCGACGGCCATGGTGGAGAGGGTGGCAATGAAAGGAACCAGCCGGCCGTAGATCACCAGCGCTCCATTCAGGAGGCCCAGGGCCAGGCCGGTGGCCAGCCCAGCTAAGATCGCCCCGCCAACCGGCCAGCCGTTCCGGACAATTAACCCCGCCGTCAGCGCTCCGGTGAACGCCACCACCGATCCGACCGAGAGATCGATCCCCCCGCTGATGATCGTCAGGGTCATGCCCAGCGCGACCACCGCCAGGATGGAGGACTGGAGGGCTACGTTCAGCAGGTTGGAGGGGGTGAGAAACCGAGGGGTCATGAGCGTCAGGGCCAGCCAGAGCGCCAGCAAGACCAGCACCCCGCTCCATCGTCCGAGGAAATCACGCCACCCGCGCATGTAACCCTCCCATCGCCAGCGCCAGAACGCGATCAGCGGTGGCCTCCTCCCGTTTCAGCTCCCCCACGATTCGCCCTTCCCGCATCACCAGGATCCGATCGCTGATCCCCAGGATCTCCGGCAGCTCCGAGGAGATCATCAGGATCGCCTTCCCTTCCCGGGCCAGGCGATCCATCAGCGCATGGATCTCGGCCTTGGCCCCCACGTCGATTCCCCGGGTGGGCTCATCCATGATCAGGATCCTCGGCTGCAGGAGGAGCCAGCGCGCGATCACCGCTTTCTGTTGATTCCCACCGGACAGGTTGCGCACCGGCACGCCCGGGCGCGGCGGCCGGATATCCAGATGGCGGATATACGGCTGGCTGACGGTATCCAGACGCCGCCGGGAGAGCACGCCGAAGGGAGCGATCTGAGGCAGGGACGAGATGGCGATGTTGGATCGCAACGCCATGCTCAGGAACAGCGCCTGGGCTTTGCGATCCTCTGGGATGAACGCCATCCCCAAGCGGATCGCCTCCATCGGGGAGCGGATGCGAACGGCTTTCCCCTCAATCCGAACCTCCCCGCGATCCACCGGGTCCAGCCCGAACAGCGCGCGCGCCACCTCGGTCCGGCCAGCCCCCACCAGCCCGGCCAGGCCCACGATCTCCCCCCGACGGATCTCGAAGGAAACCTCTTCGAACACGCCCGCGCGGGTGAGGCCTCGGACTTCCAGGATCGCCTCGGCCCCCGGGGTGGCGGTCTTCACGAACACCTCGCCCATCTCCCGGCCGACCATCATCCGAACCACCGCGGGGGGCGTGATCTCAGTGATCGGGAAGGTCCCGATGTGGCGGCCATCCCGCAAGATCGTGATTCGATCCGCGATCTGAAACACCTCTTCCAGTCGATGGGAGATGAACAGAATGGCTACGCCACGAGCTTTGAGACCCCGTAGCAACTCGAACAAACGATGGATCTCCCGATCGCTCAGCGCGGAGGTGGGCTCATCCATAATCAACAGTTGGGCGTTTTCGGAGAGGGCGCGGGCGATCTCCAGCATCTGACGCGGGGCGAAGGGCAGGCTCCCTGCGGGAGCCTGGAGATCCAGATCCATGCCCAGCTCCTGCAGGATCCGCCGCGCCTGCCGCTCCATCGCCCGACGATCCAGGCCTCCCCATCGGGTTCGAGGCTCCCGGCCGAGCAGGAGGTTCTGGGCCACCGTCAGGTTGGGAAGAAGGCTGAGCTCCTGGTGGATCACCGCGATCCCCAGCCGGCGGGCATGCCGGGGATCCGCGATCTCCACCGGCTGCCCCCGCCAGAAGATCCGCCCGGCGTCCCGGGGGATGGCCCCCGCCAGAATGCGGATGAGCGTGCTTTTCCCGGCGCCGTTCTCCCCCACCAGACCGTGGATCTCCCCGGGAAAGACCTCCAGGGTGACCCGGTCCAGCGCCTGCACCCCTGGGAAGGCTTTGGAGATCCCCTCCGCGCGGAGCAAAGGCTCGGCCATCCGGATTCTCCTGTTAGATCGAGCGCGCGTTACGCCGTCGAGGGCCTTCCGGACAAGGTGAGATGGCCCCACCTCCCGCGTCCTCTCTCCTCACGTCGCGAAGCGGCGCGAGGAGAGCGTTCGGAAACCTTTGGGGGGATAGGGCGGGCGGCTTCGCCCTCCACCCGGTTGCTCCAAACCCTCGCCCACCCTCGAGCCTAGTCCGTCGTTTGGAGCGGAGAAGCCCCCTTCGGCAGCCCTTCGACCCTCAACCCAAGCTGCAAACGGCGTGAGAGAGATCAGGGGAAATCCGGGCGTGGGGCGGCGCGCCGCCCCGCGCCCGGGCCCGGTTCATCTCGTCGCAACGGGGGAGCTGAGAAATCGATGGGGGGAAGCGCGGGAAGAAGCGCTTCCCCTTCGCCCGGCCTATTTGGCCGTCTCCTTGGTCACCAGGGAGAGCGGGACGGGGATGAACTTCTCCACCTTCTCGCCCCGCAGATACTTGACCGCCATCTCCACGGCGAGGCGGCCCATCTCCGCCGGCTGCTGCGCCACCGTGGCCGCCAGCTTGCCGTCCTTCACCGCCTTCACCGCGTCGTCGATAGCGTCGAAGCCCACGAAGATGATGCCGGTGCGTCCGGCGGCCTCGGCGGCCTGGATCGCTCCCAACACCATCTCATCGTTGTGGGCGAAGACGCCGTCGATCTGCGGCTGGGCCTGGAGGATGTTCTCAAAGACCTGCAAGCCCTTGGCGCGGTTGAAGTCCGCCGGCTGGCGGGCGATCACCTCGAGGCCCGGGCACTGTTCCTTGAGGTAATCGTTGAACCCCTTACCTCGATCCCGAGCGGCGGAGGTGCCCGGGATGCCCTCCAGCTCCACCACCTTGCCCTTGCCGTTCAGGGCCTTGCAGAGGAACTCCGCCGCCATCCGCCCCCCGGCCACATTGTCCGAGGCGATGTGGGAGACGATCTCCCCGCCTTCCGCCGCGCGGTCCACGGTGAAGACGGGGATCCCTGCCTGGTTAGCCTTCTGGATGCTGGGCACCACCGCCTTGGTGTCGGTGGGGTTGATCAGCAGGGCGGAGACCTTTTTCTGGATCAGGTCCTCGATGTTGGCGGCTTCTTTCGCGGAGTCATCCAGGGCATCGACGACGATCAGCCGCACCCCATACTGAGCGGCCGCCTTCTCCGCGCCCTCCTTCAGGGTGACAAAGAAGGGGTTGTTGAGCGTGGAGAGGGAAAGGCCCAGAACGATCTCCTGAGCCGGGGCGGCCGCAGGCGTCGGCGTTGCCCCCGGCGCAGCCGGCGTGGCCGGAGCGCACGCGCCCGCGATCAGAGCCAGGATCACCAGCACGGGCCAGAGCGAACGGATACGCATGGCTTCTCCTCCTTTTGTATGAAATTGTTAGGTAATTCCCCCATCTATTCCCGCCGCAGCGCCCGATGAAGCAACAGCGCCGTGGCGATCACGCCTCCCTTGAACACCTGCTCATAGAAGGATGGGATGTTCAGCAGGTTGATCCCGTTGTTGAGCACCCCGATGATCAACGCGCCGATCAGCGTGCCCCCCAACCATCCCTCGCCGCCCGCCAGGCGGGTTCCACCAATCACCACCGCTGCGATCGCATCGAATTCGTAGCCGACCCCCAGCGTCGGCGGCGCGGAATCCAGACGGCCGATCAGGATCAACCCGGCCAGGGCGGCCAGAAACCCGCTCAGCCCATAGGTGAGCACCAAAAGTCGCCGGAGCGGGATCCCGGCCGCTCGCGCTGCGGTGGGGTTATTCCCGATGGCGAGCAGGTGCTCTCCGAAGACCGTGTAGCTCAACAAGAACCCCCCAAACCCAAACACCAGGGCCATGATCAGGATCGGCACGGGCAGCGGCCCTATCCATCCCGCCCCCAGCCATCGGAAATCCTCAGGGAAGCCCGTGATCGGCCGCCCCTGGGTGTAGCTGAGGGCCAGCCCTCGCGCAACCGTCATCATCCCCAGCGTGGCGATAAACGGGGGGATCCGCAGATAGGCGACGGCGGCTCCATTCAGCATGCCGAGACAAGCCCCCAGGAGCAGCGCGCTGATCATCGCTAGGGCCGGCGGCTGGCCGGCCGTCACCAAGCTGGCAGCCACCACCCCGGTGAACGCCAGGACCGATCCCACGGAGAGATCGATCCCCCCCGTGAGGATCACCAGCGTCATCCCCACCGCGATGATGCCGTTGATAGAGGCCTGGCGGACCACATTGATCAGATTGCTCGGGGTCAGAAAGCGCGGGGAGAGCAGGCTCAGCACCACGCAGAACCCGATCAGCGTCAGAACCAGACCCAGCCGGGTCCAGCGCTCCCGGGCCTCCAGCGCCCCCAAGCCCAGCGTGATCCTCGCCGATAGTTCCAGCCTCCTCATCCGCCCCACCGAAGGCCGATCCATCCCCAAATGCCTCAAGGAGGAAATCTCCTTAGAATTACGGAAGGCCTCTCGGGATCCCCTCCCCCAGCCCCAACACCCCTCAAGAGTGACGATCCGGTTTCCCCCAGGAATCTCGAGGCGGGCGCCTTCTACGGCCTGCCCCATCCCTCACGCCTCTTTCTTCTCCCTCCCCACCGCCTTCCCGGCCGTGGGGCGCTGAGGCCGCCCCATTAAAAGATCACGCCGGACACTAAGATCACGTTCGCATATGGGGTGCATTCGCCGGTCCGGACCACGGCGCGGGCGTTCGCTGTCATCGCCTTGAAGGCCTCATGGGGTATGTGTTCGATCGGAATGGAAGACAACCGCTGTTGAAGGGAAGCATGCAAGGCGGGGCTGCGTTCCTTCATCTCAAGGGCCACGAAAGCCCTCTCCACGTGGAGCTCCTCGAGGACGGCATCGAGCACGTCCAGAAAGGAGGGGAGGCCTGGACGGACCGCCAGATCGATCCGCTGGACCGCTGGGGGGATCGGCAGCCCTGCATCGGCGATGACCAGCAGATCCCCGTGGCCCATCTGAGCCACCACCTGGCTTAAGGGAGCATTCAGCAACCCGCGCTTTTTCATCCGGACGCCTCCCGGTTCAGGTGGAATGACGAACGACGAGGCGAACCGACAGAAGATGACGGGCCGGCGGACGGTCGCGGGCTTGGATCCGGCGAAGGAGGAGCTCCCCCGCCAGTCGACCCATCTCATAGGTGGGCTGGGCCACCGTCGTGAGCGGCGGGATGACATAAGAGGCCAGCAGGATGTCATCGAAGCCCACCAGGGCGATATCCCGAGGGATCGACAGGCCGGCCTCCCCGATCGCCCGCATCGTCCCGATCGCCATTAGATCGTTGCAGGCGAAAATCGCGGTCGGACGGACGGAAGGGGGAAGGCTTAGGAGAAAGCACGCCGCGTGATATCCGCTTTCCGCCCGGAAATCCCCTCGACGGACCCAGACCTCCAGCGGCTCGATCCCCGCCTCCTCCATGGCTTTTCGATAGCCGCGCACCCGATCGGCGCTCGGCGTGAGATCCGAAGGGCCGGTGATGCACGCAATCCGCCGATGGCCCCGATCCAGCAGATGCCGGGTGGCCAGATAACCACCCTGGAAGTTGTCTGCCAGCACGCAATCCGCTTCCAGGCCCGGGAGATCACGATCCACCACGACGAAGGGGATCCCGCGTTCCTGAAGAAGGGCCAGATGCGCGGGCGTCGCGCTGGCCGAGACTAAGGCGATCCCATCCACCTGCTGCTCGATCAGCACCCCCAGATACCGCTGCTCCTTGGCCGGATCGCCATCGGAGTTGCAGAGGATCAGGCTGTAGTCATGGGCGAAACTGAGGTCCTCCAGCCCGCGGGCGATCTCGGCGAAGAACGGGTTCGCGCTGTCCGGGACGATCAGGCCCAGCACGTGGGTCCGTTTGCGTCGGAGGCCCCGGGCCAGCCGGTTGGGACGATATCCCAGGGCTACGACCGCCTCCCATACCCGGGCCTCCACCTCCGGGCTCACCGGGCGCGTGCCGTTCAGCACATAGGAAACCGTCGCGATGGATACCCCAGCACGCCGGGCCACATCCCGTAACGTCGCCATGGGGCTCACGAGGTTAAACGTTTAACATCATGAAAACACAGTTTAAAAGATTTGTCAAGGAGGCCGCGATCCCAGGTCGCCGCCCGCCCGGCCATCTCCATCCCCCTGAAGGGGCCGAGAGGTCGATGAAGCGGATTTCACGGCCCCTCTGCCTTCTCCCGGAACCCTCGCATCGGCGGTCGCGCTGGCTATCATCTCTATGAGCGAATCCCTTCGCATTCGAGGATCCCCATCATGTCGACCCGCTATACCCCGCCCGGCGTCTCTCGAAACCGGGTCCTGGGCGCCCTGGCCCTGGCGCTCGCCGGACTGTTCTCCCTCTGGCTGCAAGTCCGGCTCCAGCCGATACCCACCCGTTCGCTTTCGGAGCTTCAGTCCGAACCCCTTGCCGGATATGTGCGCGTGCAGGGCACGGTCGCGGAGCCGCCCCGCTGGGATCCGAAAGGGCCCCGCCTCCTCTTCCGCCTGAACGATGGCACCGCGGATCTCCGGGTCCTCGCTTCCGGGTCCGTGGCGACGGCGCTGCAACGCCAGGAGCGGATCCCTCGAACGGCGGATGTCGTGAC
>JANXBD010000077.1 GCA_025057635.1 Thermoflexus sp.
CAGCCCTGGGAGCCCCGGACGTGGCAGCGGTATGGGTATGCCTATGCCAATCCCATCAGTTATGATGATCCGTATGGGCTGGCCGTGATCGCCAGCAACGGGAGCAACTCAGGAACCCTAAGGCTTCTGCAGCCGGGCTCAATTCCACCCGTTCCTTCCTTCCCATCAAAACCGAAAGGAGCCCAATGGACTGATCAATGCCTACCTCAACCATGGGCAATACAGATTATCATTGATACCCAGCAGATCGCTCAGAGAATACCTCTCTCCAGTCAGACCTGGGCTCAAGTTGGCACTACTCTGGATTTCATTGCTTGGTTGACAGACGTTTGGGCAGCAGGTACTGTAGCAGCCGGGACCGTTTTAGGGTTCACCGGCGGGGCAATAGTGGAGGGAAAGCCAATACCCGGTGGGACTCTGGCCGGAGCTTTGGCGGGCTTGTGGCTAACAGAGTTAAGCGTGCGTCCTCTATTGCTTACTGGGAACGTTTTAGCGACTTTTGCTACCGGTGCCACTATAATTTCTGAAGCCAAAGAAGAGAAAACCAGACTACAAATGACCTTGACTTTGGATTCCGGAGGTCTGTCTTACGAGTATCAGCTCATTGTGGGCTCTGGGAGCCAAATCGCTATAGCAATGACGACCTTAGGATGGTTGGCTCCGGAAGCATTTACTTCGCTACTCTACCAGTCAGTTGCCCTTGGCAGCGACGTGGGATGGGTTTCTACTCCTTGGGGATCGCTCCGATTTCGGTGTCAGGGTTTTGTTCCATTAGCCTTTCAGCAGACCTTTGATCATAGGACAGGGAGGTAAAGCAGTGGCCGGGAACAAGGTGGCAGAATTTTATTTGTTTGTTTTGGGGATCCTCTGCTTATTATTGTGTTTAATTTTTGCTGCTCGCCAAGCAAACCCTTTTCGCCCGCCTATCACCTATCGCGAGAGGATCCGTCGTGCAGTTGCAGTTGGACTTTTAACAGGTGTGGGCTTCCTTTCTTTGTTTTTAATCATTGACGTGGTCTACGACTCTGGATTCCAATGGACTATTGGATCTATTGTGGTATCTTGGTTGTGCATAGTATTACCACTTCAGATTTTGGCCGCGGTTGGCACATATATTGAATTTGTGTGGCAAGACAAAATACGACGCTATCTTGCTAACCTTGCTGGAAAGAACCACAAGGAAAAATAACCTTCCGGCCCCGGGCAACTGGACCGACCCCCACAACCATTACACCTTCCTGGGCAAGGAGTGGGATGAGCATCTGAGCCTGCATAGGTTTGGCCTCTTTCACCTTGTCGGTGACTGTCACCCGAACCCAGACCGAGCGCCTTCGTCTCCGCCAGCACCGCGCCTAAGGGAAAGCGATAAGGAGAAACGCTTGGCCTTTCCCGGCCCATCCCGTTCTCTGCCGCGACAGCGCATATCTCGAGAAATGCTAAAAGTCGCAAATCTAGGCTGGTTAGCCTGTAATGAGTCGCGCATATTTTTAGACCACAACCAGACGGTGCGGAGGAAGATCGGGCCAGCAATGACCGGCGGCCCGTCGTTCAGATTCCGGCGGATGTCGGCAGGAACGGGGTAGAGTCCGCGCAGGGCGGTGAGAATGCCGTTGGTGGAGACGACATTAACCCAGCCGCGAGAGGGATCCATCATCGGCGCGGTGGCGCTGGAACTAGTGTGACGCTGCCGGCGGAGGGTGCCATCGACCGCGCCCCGCACAAGGATGGAGCCAGCGTGGATGCTGAAGGCGACGGAACATCGCGATGAGCCGTTGCACGAACGCGGTGTTCAGCCTGCCGCTGTTCCGCCGGAGGGAATGGAAGGTGTGTCAGGGATCCCGTTCTGCCGGATGGCGGCGGCCATCTAGGTCGCGATTCGGAATGCTGGTCACGAGGAATCCTAAGATCGCCTCCGTGAAGCGGCAGAGGAGACATCGACCTGGAGGGAAAACGGCCTCCAGGGATCTTGACACCTTTTGGAGCGCCCGATATACTTTTGAAGTGATGAATAGGGGCCGTTAGCTCAACTGGCAGAGCAGGGGACTCTTAATCCCAAGGTTGCAGGTTCGAGTCCTGCACGGCCCACCTCCCGGCCGCCCCAAGGCGATCCCCTTGGGGCGGTTTGCTTTCTTATAAGCGGTTCGCAGCTCACCTTCTTCGTAAAATCCCTGATAGGCAAAGGTGGACGCCCAGGGCGCCACCTTGCGGAAATCCACACTGTTGCATCCCGCTGCGAGATCATGTCTCAAACAATCAGGAAGCCCCACATCCATTTTCGTTTCCTCGTTCCGCCAGCAACGGGGCGAGACGGTCCGGCTCGTCGGTGATGATGGCCGCTACGCCCAGATGGATCAGCCGACGCATCTCCGCCGTCTCGTTCACCGTCCATGCGACCACCTCATATCCTCGCCGATGGCACCAGCTAACTGTTCGCTCGTCAATTATCCGAAAATCCAAATGACGCGCCTGGTGCGGGGCTAGGAAAGCGAACCAGGCCCGACGCAGCGGAAGGGGCAGCTCCGGGCCCACCAGCAGGCCGCGGGGGATCTCCGGCCCCAGCCGCCAGGCCCACCGTAGAGCCAGAGGGTTGAACGAAGAAAGCAGCACCTGATCGGCAAGCCCGTATCCACGCACCCGTTCCACCACAGCGCGAACCAAAGCAGCGCTCCGCGGAGTGAATGCCTTCAGTTCGATGTTATAAAGAGCCCATTTCCCGAAGGTCTCAAAAACCTCCTCTAGTGTCGGGATCCGCTCGCCTGCGAAGCGAGGATCCATCCACCCGCCGGCATCCAGCGCTTTCAGCTCCGCGACCGTTTTCTCCCATACCCATCCGGAACCGTTCGTGGTCCGACGGAGATCCGCATCGTGCAGAACCACCGGAACGCCGTCCCGGGAAAGATGGACGTCGAGCTCCAGGCCATCCGCCCCCTGTTCCAGAGCGAGGCGGAACGCCCGCAGTGTGTTCTCCGGGGCCATCCGGTTGGCCCCCCGATGGGCGAGGTTTAACGGACGATTCGGTTGAAAGAAAATCACTGAGATCCTCCAGAAGCAAAGGATTCACGGCAGATGTCTCTCTCAAAGAATGGCACTCAGTCTATTCCATTCCATACCCGCATCTGCGCCGTCATCTTCGAACGCACCTGAAGAACTCCCTTTCCTTCAATTGGTGCGACGAATATCATATCAAAGCGCACAAGAGGGACGCGCTGCAAAAGGACTGAATTCGGGATGTGGAAGGCGTGGATTTCTCTCCGCGCCTTGACAGGGCTCATGTCTCCAAGGTAAAATAAAGTTTGCGCGTGGGGCCGTAGCTCAGCTGGGAGAGCGCTCCTCTCGCACGGGAGAGGTCGCCGGTTCGAATCCGGTCGGCTCCACCAGGACGTTAAAAAGAAAGTAGGTCTTGTACGAGGAGTCCAGAGCGGGAATTACAAAGCTATTCTAGGCTGCAAAGTTCATCAAGGTCTTGAAGGAGACATTCACCTTGCTTGAAGATTGGGAGGATGCAGCGGCATCGGCGCGAGGCTTACCGCCGATCTGATCCTGTAATCCGGTTCCGTCTTCGTGAAAATATGTGAAACTATGTGGGCCCGTAGCGCAGCTGGGAGCGCGCCTCAATGGCATTGAGGAGGTCACGGGTTCGAATCCCGTCGGGTCCACCTTTCCAACGGGGCGCTTTCGCGCCCCGTTGTTTTACCCCAAGCTGGGATTGGGACAGCCGAGAATCTTCTCCCATCGCTCCGATGCAAGGTGATTCCATCGAAAGGCGAGGAAGGGAAGTAATACGCCATCCCCTAGCGAGTGGCTGAGTGGTGCAAGACCGCAGGGCCCTTGGGGAAGATCCGGAGCGCCCTGCCCCCAAGGGCCGAACTCGCCCTCAAGCTGCTGGGGTGAAGGCAATCCTTAACTAAAGCTCTGGACCCTGAGTTGTGCCTGTTATCATGCCCGAGCGCATTCGAGGCACGAGAACTTTCCTCGAGCGAATTGAACCTCCTTGACCGGTAAATCAGGCTGCGATCGCGGAGGCCCCCCTTCGTCCCTAAGGGAGGGGAGATCCTTGTTTTTGGGAATTCACTAAGGCCGTGAGGTTCGATGACAACGATGGCCCATGCGGCGGCAGGTGGGGTGGCACCCACGTGATCTAGCATGATGTGCTTCCGCCATTCCATCCATTCCATCCAGGGATTAAGTGGGCCGGCAGTCCTTGTCAGCGAGTTGCCAGACCTGAACCTCGTGCAGGGATGGTAGTGCCGATTATCGGTGTCGGCGCCGTCATAAGGGATATGCGCTCTACAGTAAGACAGTCTTTTAGGGAAAACCCTGTCGTCTTGCCCAGGTTCTTCCCCTTTGGTGAGGATCCTGCAAAGAAGAAGCTTCGGTCGTGTTGGCGAAAGAGTCAGGGTTAAGCCGAACCGCGGTTTATGCCCTTTGGCGAGCGCCGCGGGGAAAAGAGGTCCTCGTGGCGTCAGATCCCCTTGGGAAGATCGGCAAGCCGAAACGGACGAGATGCTCCAGAATGCGAAGGAGGGAAACACATCGACCCGACCAATCTGCCTTGCCGCCGGGCCAACTGACCACGTGGGCTCAGCACCTACGAGAATGACCGACCACCTGCTATCATGGGGCTTTTTGGCCGGAAGAGTGGGGAGATGAGGCTACGGGCGGATGACTCTTCATAACCGGCAGAAGGGATGGGGCATCCGCGCCATCCAGGAACTGCTGGGTCAAAGAGACATATCGACGACCATGATCTGCACTTATGCATATATGCCCCGCAGCGGGATAGCCTCGCGGTGCGTTTCCTTATGAATACACATGGAATGCGGTGGGTAGAAAACGAACGCCGCCCCGCGGGACTCGACAGAAGCCGCCTGTTGTGATAGGATGCAGGCGATCTCTGCGCCGCCCCTCTCGGCTTGGAGACCCGGCGATATGGGGCAAGACCCCTTCAAGGAATGCCCATGTTTGCCATCACGTCATCAAGGGGATCTTTGTTTTGAAAGGGACACCACGAACAGATTACGTTCCAGACGCCCAGCTTATTCAATGTTTGGTGTTTGGTGGCCGCAAAGCCGTTCTGTTTCCCGCTCCCCCGCTCGCACTTTTCGATAATTCGTATCATGGAGTCTTCGCCTCTAAATTTCCCCCGGCGCGTTGTGCCTTCTTTGACATTTTCGGAAATTTGCGGTAAAATTATTGAAAAATATTAACTTTTATTTCCTAACATCCCATATGAACGATTAAAATGCGCAAAAAGAAGGCTTATAAAGACCCTAAAATAGCGTAGCAGATTTTTTTAAGAAAGCCGATGCAGGAGGACGCTCTCCAGGAATTCCCGATGGGCTACCCTGGGATCATCCACCGCTGTTACCGGGACGCGATGCCGGGCTTTGTCGACTGGCACCGCACCACCTATGGCGAAGCCCCGAATGCTCAACTCCTCACCGCCCGGGAAATCCAGGAGCGCGAAGCACACCGGATATCCGCTCTCTGCAGTGCTGGAAGGATACAACCGACTCTCCCGCTGCAACGAGGTGAGCGCAGTGCTGATGGCCTAGGCGGGATTGCGGGTCTCTGAGATGCTAGTGCGGATGCCGGAAGACGCGGAATTTCAAGCCCGATCGGGCTGAGTGCTGGTGCAGAATACGGATACGGAGAAGATCGAAGAAGATCAGGGTAAGCGGGCAAGGCATTGTGGGCGTAACCTAGGGATGCGGCCGCATATGCCGCTGTGCCGGGTGATCTAGGGAGAGATCCCAAGGTGGAGATTCCATCTGCCGCTGGGGCCGGTGATCGGACTGGCCCTGATGCGTCTTGTGCCATATGGCATCGGAATCGATAATGGAAGCATGTGGCTTCGACACGGCGTCAGCATGCGTTTTGGCCCTGGAAGCCGCACGCTGCGAGTGCTTGTGGGTTGGCTTTCTATCACCGATACTACCGACAGCCCTCGCTTCTGCTGATCAAGCGATCGTTGCTCACCACAACCTTGATGATCCTGGGCTGGGACACCCTCACAGCTTTATAGCTTTCTGAGAGGAGGAGCCTACATGGCATCAAGAAGCGAGTGGATCTGGTGGAACGGGCGGCTGGTGCCCTGGGATCAGGCGACAATCCATGTCACGGCCCACGCCCTGCATTATGGGACCAGCGTGTTCGAGGGAGTCCGAGCGTATGAGACGCCTCGTGGGACGGCGATTTTCCGACTCCGGCCCCACCTGGCTCGACTCTTCTTCTCCGCCCGGCTCCTGCGCCTGGAGATCCCTTACACGGAAGACGAACTGGCGCAGGCCGTGGTGGAGACGGTGCGCGCGAACCGTCACGCTTCCTGTTATATCCGTCCCATAGTCTTTCGGGGCGCAGGGCCGCTGGGTGTGGATGGCCGCTCATGCCCGGTGGAGGTGGTGATCATCACCTTTGAATGGGGAAAGTATCTCGGCCAGGAAGCCCTGGAGAAAGGCGTGGACGTCATCGTCTCCTCATGGCGACGCATGGCACCGGACACGTTTCCGGCCCTGGGCAAGATCGGTGGTCAGTATGTCAACTCGCAGTTTGCGGCGATGGAGGCGCACGATCTGGGATACGCGGAAGCGATTATGCTGGATGCCTATGGGTATGTAGCAGAGGGCAGCGGGGAGAATCTATTCCTGGTTAAGGACGGCGTGCTTTACACGCCGCCTTTGCATCAATCGATCCTGCTTGGCGTAACCCGCGATACCGTGCTAACTCTAGCCCGAGAGCAGGGCATTGAGGTGCGGGAACAGCCCATTCCACGGGAATGGCTGTATGCCGCCGACGAGATCTTCATGACGGGCACGGCGGCCGAGATCACGCCGGTGCGTTCCGTGGATCGCATCCCAATCGGCCGGGGGGAACCCGGCCCGATCACCCGTCGGCTCCAGGAGCGCTTCTTCGCCATCGTGACGGGCGAGGCCCCCGATGGATATGGGTGGTTGACGCCTGTAGGATCTGCATAGGGGAAACGCCATCTCAGAAAGTTGCCCGTGGCGGTCTTTTGACCCCGCG
>JANXBD010000078.1 GCA_025057635.1 Thermoflexus sp.
AGGATCCGCCGCTGCACCGGCTTCAGCCCGTCCCGCACATCCGGCAGCGCCCGCGCCACAATCACACTCATGGCATAGTCGAGGTAAGCGGCTTTCAGTTGCTCTTCAATCCCTACCGGGATCACCTGTTCTGCGGACATAGGCAAGGCCTCCGTTCCTCCATCATCCGGGTTTGCGTGAAGACATCAGGGCACGGGGAGTGGCCCGCCGAGATCGGGCGAGCGGTAGCAAGAGGGATTTCTCAAACAGAAAGATTCTACCTGAAGGCGAAGGAAAAGGCGAAATTCCAGAAAGGGCAAGGTGAGGCGTGTTTTCCCCAGCGTTATGAGCCCCTAGGCTGAAGACGGGAGGCCGTTTGGGAAAGAGAGGGCTTTGGGGGATTTGGATAAATGGTGCAGGGAATGCAGATGAAACCCGCGGGCCGATAGAATTTGCTCGACTGATTCAGGCGGGGAACTGTTCGTTTCGCGATAGGGTAGAAACACTTTACTGGATTGGCTCGTATAACGAGGAGAAGGGAGTCTAGCGACGAACCACCGGACGTGATCGTTGATGAGGCGGTTTCGGAATACGGAGTGTTAGGGATGCGGGGATCCGGAGGATGGGGCAGGAGGGATGGCACATAGCTCTCTTGCAGTGAGTGAAAGATCCACTAGGAGGGGAGTGTGGGTGAGCTTTTTAAATTTGCCCACCGCGCAGGCCACGCACGAACTGTCCTGGTTGCCAGAATCATGATGGCCGTTTATAATTTGTCTTTGCGCGTCCGGCGGGAGCTATTCGCCAGATGCTCAAGGCAAGCCTTCGTCGGGAAGTGGAAGCGATGGTGCTCGACGCGATGCTTGCTTGTGCATCGTGAATTTAGCATGTGATCCGGTGGAAGTGCCCGGCCTGGATGAGCGTTGGAGCTTCTAGCTCGAAAACTCCATCAGCGAGGAAAGTGGGATGAGCGATTTGATCCTTCAGCAACTGGAACGGGAGTGGATTGCCAGCCGTTCGGTTCCGGAGCTCCGCCCAGGGGATGTGGTGCGGGTGTATGTTCGGATTCGAGAAGGGGATAGGGAACGAGTGCAGGTCTTCCAGGGAACGGTGATCCGCATCCGGGGAAGCGGCACAGGGCGCACCTTCACGGTGCGGCGGATCGCAGCCCATGGGATTGGGGTGGAGCGCACGTTCCCCCTCTACTCCCCTCGCCTCGATCGCATCGAGGTGGTGCGTCACTCCCGGGTTCGTCGGGCCCGGCTGTATTATCTGCGCGAGCGCTTCGGCAAGGCCGCTCGGCTGAAGGAACGCCTGATCGTTACTCCGGAGACGGCGGAGCGTCCATCAGAGCGAGGGATCGAATTCCCTGAAGTGGCATCTTGAGCTGACAAGCCTGGAAGCGATTCGGCAGATAGGTCAACGGCTTTTTAGCTGTCGGCGCAATCGACGGCGCAGATCTCCTGGCCATGACTCCACTGGCTGCTGGGGGCGGCTTTGAACCAGGCGTCTAATCGCAGCGCGAATTTCTTCTGGGTCGTAGTCCTCTAAAGAGGCGGCTAAGCGTTGCAGGAATTCCTGTTCCTCAGGCGAGAGAGCGCGGCCGATCTCCTGATCCAGTTGGGTTAGCGCCAGTAACAGCGCACGCTCGTCTTGTGAAAGATCCCCTAGCCGTTCCAGAAGGCGCTGGATTGCCTCTGGGGGGATCGCGAATTTGGATGTGCTCATGGATCCTCCTGGATCTTAAGGAAATTGTCTTTGATTTTAGTGCAGTTTGATCTGGTGAGGCCAGCGCGAGGCAGACACGGGGGCCTATTCATACGGACAAGCATAGAGGCCTGCCCCTCCCCTACAAGATGCATAATCTATGAGTTGTAAGGACGACTCGATAACCCCTTATGGTTGTCTCCGCGGGCAACCCCCTGTGATCGCTCCTCAAGGGGGCAGGCACAAAGGTCTGTTCCTATCGTGTTTCCCGAATCGAATGGGTTGTGGATTCCAGGATATAAACCGGCATCCCTCCGATCATACAATGTGTTCCCATCGGTTGTTGGCACAAGGCTCCAGGCAGCTTCACTCGATAATAAGACGCGGCGCTTTCTACCGAGGCCGCATTCCCCATACCGTCAACTGCGCTTTGTAGCCTTCCGCGCCGTTCTAAGATTACTGTTTGGGAAAGTGGGGTGCGGGACCAGGCGATCCAGACTCTCGCGTTCGGTTTTTGAACCTCCACCACGGTCACGAGATCCCGGCGGACTAAGCGCGCCCTTCTGAACCCAGCGAGGACCTGAATGGCAACTCGGTAGGCTTGGAAAGCGGGGCGTGGTGAGCCGTCCTCCCGCACTAGGCCGAAGGGCTCGGGGTTAGCAAGGCGGTCGCCTGCGTTGTCGATCAGCTTGTAGATCGCCAGCCGTTCCACCCCTGCAGCGAGAGCGAGCGCAAGGGCCTGGCCAATGAAGGCGGCCTGCTCCTCCATGGAAACACGAAACATGGCATGAGGCACAGGCCAAGTGGGATCTTCGGAGGGCGCGGCGTTGGTCTCGGTGAGCCAGATGGGCTTGTCGAAGCCGCGCATCCGCATCCGGTTGCGATGCCAGCGGATCAGGTCGTAGAGGCTGTCGGGGTTAAAGTAGAGATTAACACAGAGGCCATCGAAGTATCGGTTATGTCGGAACGCCTCCGGGTCGCGATCCAGAGCCTCTAAGAAGCGTTCAAAGTAGGGCCGGCGGCCATAGGCCGCATCCCACCAGTAGGTGAATGCTCCCAGGAGAACTCGGTTTTGCCGGTTGAGTCCTTTCAGCGTGCGGTAGGCGACCCGGAGCAGGCGGACGAAATCGGCCTCCGTTCCGCCCCAGGTATAACCCGGATACGCGGGATCCCAAATATCCGGTTCGTTCCAGATGATCCAGGTGCGGATATACGGGTAAGTGGCGGCCATGCGCCGCAGAAAGGCCGCCCACAGGTTCTCGGGCCGGCTTTCCTCCTCGTAAAGGCCTCTCGGAACCCCAGGGATCTGGGGATCGGCGCGAGCCCACACCGGCGTCCCTATCACCAAAGCGGCGATCTCCCGCCCAGCTTGGCGCTCGGCTTCTAGGCGCTCTGCCGGCCACGGCGGGTTCCAGTCCTCCGGGCTGTTGGGCTGGATCTCATTCCAGGCGAACCGCACGCGAGTCCAGGCGATGCCCAGCTCGGCCGCCCGTTCCGGGGCTTCTGGTGATTCCACCACCCCAAAGCGAGGATCTGGCGGCGCGGTGGCCAGTAGGAGCAGGCTGAGAACGAGGGGGAATGTCTGACGCCGTTGGCTACAGCACATCGGTGACCTCGTAGAGACGACGATATTCCCCTAAGGCGAACCGATCGGTCATCCCGGCGATGTAATCACAGATTACCCGATGGAGATCTCCTTCCTCCCGGATGCGATCCTGGACCCAGTAGGGAAGCTGCTCCGGCTCCTGCAAATAGGCCTGAAAGAGGGCTTCGACGATGCGCTCTGCCTTGATCTGCGTCTGCACCACGTATGGATGGCGGTAGAGACGCCGGTAGAGGAAGCCCTTTAATTCCCCGACCTTCCCGGCCATGGCCTCTGAGAACCCGATCAACGGAACCGGATGATCCCGGATCTCATCGGGGGAACGTGGCTGGAGCGCCTGCAGGCGCTGGTCGGTGGCGAGGATCACATCCGTCACCAGCATCCCGATGAGCCGACGCACCAACCGGTAACGGATGAGGTCGTTGAATTCTTTGCCGTCCCAGCCGATGGATCGCCGGAGCTCGTCCCAGAGGGCCAGGCCTTCCAGGTCCTCCGGACGGATCAACCCAGCGCGCAGGCCGTCGTCGAGATCGTGGGCGGTGTAGGCCAGCTCATCGGCTAGGTTGGCGATCTGGCCCTCCAGCGTCGGGCGCCGGTGGGGCTCGAAAGCCTGAAGCATCGGGTGATCGTATTCCGTCTCGTGCTTGACCAGGCCCTCTAGGACCTCATACGTGAGGTTGAGGCCGCGGAACTCGGGATAGCGGCGCTCGAGATGCGTCACAATCCGGAACGATTGGGCGTTATGTTCGAACCCGCCGTGCTCCTGCATGAGGCGGTTGAGGACCTGCTCTCCGGTGTGACCGAAGGGCGGGTGTCCCAGGTCGTGGGCGAGGCAGATGGCTTCCACCAGATCCTCGTTGGCTCCTAAGGCGCGGGCAATGGTCCGCCCGATCTGAGCCACCTCCAGGGTATGGGTGAGGCGGGTTCGGTAGTAATCTCCTTCCGTGACGATGAACACCTGGGTTTTATGCTTCAGGCGGCGGAAGGCGGTGGTGTGCAGGATGCGATCCCGATCCCGCTGGAAGGCGGTGCGGTAAGCGTGCTCCGGTTCGGGATGCTGGCGGCCCCGGCTGAGGCGGCTACGCTGGGCGTAGGGGGCAAGGGCCTGATCCTCGAGGACCTCGAGATCTTCGCGGGTGCGCATTCCTGACTCCCCGCAAGACTGGAATAGGAATTCCGTGGCGGGTTGACGTGTCGTTCGTAGGGGCCCGCGGGCACCCGGCCAGGTGCCCCCACGGGGTGGGCCGGATGGCCTCGCCCTCGCCAACTGACCGTCGGGGCGCCCCCGTGGGCACCCCGACGGACGATTCGATCTATAGGCCGCGGCGGGTGCGGATGGCCTCCAGGGCGCGGCCGAGGAAGGCCTCGGGGCTCATGGCCCCCACGTCCTCCCCGGTGCGCAGGCGCACGGCCACCGTGCCGGCCGCCTGCTCCCGATCCCCCACGATCAGCATGTAGGGCACCTTTTGCAGCTGGGCATCCCGGATCTTGGCCTGCATGCGCTCGCTGCGGTCGTCCACCTCGACCCGCAGGCCCGCCGCCCGGAGCTTCGCCCCGACCTCCTGCGCATAGGGGACGTGCCGGTCGGTGATCGGGATGACGATCGCCTGGACAGGGGCCAGCCAGACCGGGAAGGCACCCGCATAGTGCTCCGTCAGGATGCCGATGAAGCGCTCGAAGGAGCCGAAGATCGCCCGGTGGATCATCACCGGCCGCTTGGGCGTGCCGTCGCGATCCATATACTCCAGCTCGAACCGCTCCGGCATCTGGAAGTCCAGCTGCACGGTGGCCAACTGCCAGTCGCGGCCGATGGCGTCTTTCACTTGGACATCGATCTTGGGGCCGTAGAAGGCGCCCTCGCCTTCTTTCAGGCTATATTCGATGCCCCGCCGCTCCAGCGCCTCGCGGAGCGCATCCTCGGCGATCTCCCACAGCTTCGGATCGCCCATCGCCTTGGGCGGCTTCGTGCTCAGGAAGAACTCCGGCTGGAAGTCGAAGATGTTGTAGAAGCTGTAGATCAGATCCAGCACGCCGTCGATCTCCTCCAAGATCTGATCGGGCCGGCAGTAGATGTGGGCATCGTCCATGGTGATCTGCCGCACCCGCAGCATCCCGTGGAGCGTCCCTGAGCGCTCGAAACGGTGCAGCCGCCCGATCTCGTTCAACCGCAGCGGCAGATCCCGGTAGGAGCGCAGCCGCGACCGGTAGATGATTGTGGACTCCGGGCAGTTCATGGGCTTGAGGGAGAATTCCTGCTCCTCCACCTCCAGCAGGAACATGTTCTCTTTGTAGTGCTCCCAGTGGCCGGACTGTTCCCAGAGTTTCCGGTGGACTAGGATCGGGGTCGAGATCTCTTGGTAGCCCCGGCGGTCATGCGCTTCCCGCCACAGTCGTTCGAGCTCCCGGAAGATGATCATGCCCTTCGGATGCCAGAAAGGTGCCCCGGGCGCGATCTCGTGGAAGGAGAAGAGATCCAGCTCCCGGCCTAGGCGCCGGTGGTCGCGTTTCTTCGCCTCCTCCAGGCGCCAGAGGTATTGCTCTAACTGCTCCGGCGTCTCCCAGGCTGTCCCGTAGATCCGCTGGAGCATCGGGCGGCGCTCATCGCCGCGCCAGTAAGCCCCGGCCACGTGGAGCAGCTTGAAAGCCCCGGGGTGGATCTGGCCGGTGTGCTCCACGTGGGGGCCCCGGCACAGGTCTTCAAAGGTGTCATGCCGGTAGGTGGTAAGGACTGGGTGCTGACCGGGGGGGAGCGGGTTGCCATATTCATCCGTGCCGCGCTGGAGGATATCCTCGATGAGCTCCAGCTTGTAGGGCTGATCTTTGAAGAGAGCGCGGGCCTCCTCGGGTTTCACTTCGCGGCGGATAAAAGGATAGTTCCCGGCGATGATCTCCCGCATCCGGGCCTCAATGCGCTCCAAGTCCTCGGGCGTCAGCGGCCGGGGCAGGTCGAAGTCATAATAGAACCCGTCCTCAATCGGCGGCCCGATCCCTAATTTGCTTTCCGGGAACATCTCCAGGACCGCCTGCGCCATGATATGGGCGCACGAATGGCGCATTCTATAGAGCCATGTGTCCTGATAAGGGACGATCTTTTTCTGCGGCATTTCGATCCTCCTAAAGCCATCCGCTCCCCCCAAAAACGGGAAGCGTTCAGGTCGCAGCAAGGCACGCACGGCTCGATAGAAAAAATGCGCCTCTCATCCCCTCGGGACGAGAGGCGCAGACCTCCCGCGGTTCCACCCCATTTCGATCACACCTCCGGTGCGATCGCTCTCTACGCCGGATAACGGCGGCGGCCCGTCCATCCCTACTTCAGCAGCACCGGATTCGGAATGGCCCCTCCGGGGCGGTATCCCCAGGACCTCCACGACGGGCCCTCCCAGCCTTCGAGGCCCGCGCTCTGGCGTGGGGCTTTCTGAGGACATATCCCCTTCATCGGGTTTCATCAGCCTAGGAGTTACGCCCTGGCAAGCTCTTTCGACAAGGCAAGAGGTTACAAGACACTCAAGAGGACAAACGATGTAATGTTCAATCCGGCATTCGCTGCGAATCGATGGCGAAAGAAGAGGTAACTTGCTCCAGGAATAGACCCTTAAAATGGGCGGTAGAGGACTCGAACCTCTGACCTCCGCGTTGTCAACACGGCGCTCTCACCACCTGAGCTAACCGCCCAT
>JANXBD010000079.1 GCA_025057635.1 Thermoflexus sp.
GCTCCTGAGTGCTGGCGAAAACGACGCCCGACGTCCCTAGAGTGAGGGCCACAATTCCCGGCTCTACCGCGCCAACCCCTACCGCCTGTGCGGACTGATCGCCACCACCGGCCACGACCGGTGTTCCCACCCTCAGGCCCGTCTCCTCCGCAGCGTCAGGTGTAACCCTTCCCGTAATCTGCGGACCCTCGAAGGTCGGAGGAAGCCACTCGGGGTCGATCTCTAAAGCGTTCAGGACTTCTGCAGACCAATCCCGCTTCCTGAGATCGAAGAGGATCGTCCCGGCTCCATCCGCCTTATCGATCGCATACTCACCAGTCAAACGGTAACGAACATAGTCTTTGGGCAGCAAGATGTGGCGGATGCGCCGGAAGACCTCTGGCTCATGGTTTCGCACCCATAGGATTTTGGGAGCAGTGAAACCAGTCAGGGCATCGTTACCAGTGATCTGGATCAACCGATCTTTCCCCAAGCGGGCCCGGATCTCATCGCACTCCACGGCGGTGCGCTGGTCGTTCCAGAGGATTGCAGGGCGCAGAACTTCACCCCTTTCATCCAGCAGAACCAGCCCGTGCATCTGCCCGGTCAGGCCAATTCCCCCGATATCAGAGGGGTCTACCCTAGACTCCGCCAGCACCCTGCGGATGCTGTTCACGGTCGCTGTCCACCAGAGATGGGGATGCTGCTCCGCCCACATCGGCCGGGGCGTCTCATAGGCATACTCCGAAGAAGCCACAGCGACCACTTCGCCATCGGGGCCGATGAGCAGAGCCTTCGTAGCCGTTGTGGAGACATCGATGCCCATAAAGAACGCCATCCTTCTCTCCCTCCTCGACCCAAAGTCGGGAGCGACATCCTTTACCAGCACAAAGCGCATCGTTTCTATGACGGCAGCGCCACTGCAACCCCAGCGTGACAAGACAAGCGTCCAGCAAGATGCAGGCCGAAAAGCTTGATACCTCGCCTTTCGCTTATCTTTACCTCACACCCAGGAGGATCTCAATCGTTAGCTGGTCTAGCCGCTCATAAGCCCAACCCCGCTTGCCCAGCGCGACCCGATCAAAGGAAGCCATCTTCAGCGCCGCTGCTTTCTCAGGAGTGTATCGCCCCTTAAACATATCCATTGAACCATCATCGGCGTTGATCTCCTTCAGCAGCGCCTGAATCTCCGGGTCTGAATTCCACTGCTCCGCCTTCTCCTTCAGGATGAGATAGGTTCGCATACAGCCTCGAGCAAACTCCTTGACCCCCTCATAATCCTCCGTCCGATAGGCATGGGCATCAAAGTGACGAGGTCCTTCGTAGCCCACATCCTCTAAGAACTTGACTAGAAAGAAGGCGGATTTGAGGTTCCATGAACCAAATCGGAAATCCTGATCATAGCGAGCAAAGGCCTGGTCGTTAAGGTCAATGTGGAACAGCTTCCCGGCCTCCCAAGCCTGAGCGATAGCATGAAGGTAGTTCAAGCCGGCCATATGCTCGTGGGCCACCTCCGGATTCACTCCCACCATCTCCGGATGATCCAGGGTCTCTATGAAGGCCAGCATATGGCCAGTGGTTGCTAGATAAATGTCACCCCGGGGCTCGTTCGGCTTGGCCTCCAGAGCAAATTTGAGGTCGTATCCCTGGTCAATCACGTATTCGCAAAGGAAGTTGATGGCCTCCCGCAATCGCTTGAGGGCCTCTACGGGGTTCTTGGCGGCATCGGTCTCCACCCCTTCGCGGCCGCCCCAGATGACGTAAATCTTGGCCCCCAGCTCTACGCCCAAGTCAATGGCCCGCATCGTCTTCTGGAGAGCGTAAGCTCGAACCCTAGGATCGTTCGACGTAAAAGCACCTTCTTTGAAGGCGGGATCGCTGGCCAGATTGGTGGTAGCCATCGGGACAACCAGACCGGTTTCCCGAAGTGCCTTCTTGAAGTCGGCAACGATGCGGTCACGCTCCGCGGGGGTGGCATCTATCGGGACCAAGTCGTTATCGTGGAAGTTCACGCCCCAGGCCCCCACCTCCGCCAACAAGTAGACTAGATCCACAGGCGATAGCCGTTCTCGCACCGGCTCCCCGAAGGGATCTCGCCCGACATTTCCTACCGTCCACAGGCCAAAGGAAAACTTGTGCTCTGGTTTAGGCTGATAGCGGTCGCTCATGGCGCCTCCTTTTGCATATGGGATTTTCTGTGTAAACTTTCGGGCCGATGATGGTTTTTTTTGTTTTGTTTAAAGACTTTCCTTGCTCCTCAGGCTGGGGTTGGGGCACGAAAGACCCCACCCCAGTCCGGTTGTAAGGACGAACGGTGTCCCACTTCGCGAATCCCGAGTAGAAGGGAACGCTACTGGCTGGGGGGCTCCCAACCCTGGGTGGTCCATTCGTGAGGGATGCCCCGAGCGTCCAAAGAGGCTTCGTATTCCTTTAGATTCTTTGCCGTGACCACATCTACCCCGGTGTCAATCACGCCGTTCTTCACTCCCATCTCTGCGAAGGCGGCGTCCTTCCCCTTCGTAGCAATCAGATAGATCATTTGCACCGACTTGTAGCCCATGTCATATTCCCGCTGGGCAATTGTAGCGTGGATGACCCCTTCCTTAAATGAAATTGATGACGTCGGTGGTGGCATCGAAGGCGACCAGTTTAATCTTGCCTGCTTTCCCAGCTTCCTTAATTGCGGTTGCCCATGCAGGGCCATTGTAAGCATATACTCCGAATGCTCCTGCCAAATCGGGATGAGCCGAGAGAACCGAGTTAGCTAGCTCCAACGCACGGGCCGCATCTTCTTTATCATTCACTGGCTCCAAGGCCTGAATCTTGGTGCCCGCGATGGCATCCAGGAAGCCCTGAGTCCGCTGGAGAGCATTCAGCGCCGTGTCGGAGCCCCGACCAATCCCCACCTTGCCCCCTTCGGGGAGCAGCTCTTTCATCACTTCTCCTGCCATCTTGCCAGCAGCGTAGTTATCCGTCCCGATATAGACCAGGGAGACAGAGTTTTCCACCGGCGGGGTGTCCAGCGTTGTGACGATGATGCCTGCCTCCGCAGCCTTCTTCATTACAGGCTCCAGAGCGGCAGGATCAGAGGGGGCCACAGCGATCCCTGTCACTTTCTGGGCGATGTATGTCTCCATCACCTCGATTTGCTTGGCCACATCCTCGGTCGGAGGGACGAAGAAGATGGCTTGATCCTCCCGAAGACCCAGGTCCCGGGCCGCGGCCTTGACGCCTAGCTCCACGTTGCTCCAGTAGGGATGCACCGATTTGCCAATGACCACTATTCAGATGTTCTCCGCAGATGGCTTGGCTGGCGTTTGCGGAGCAGCCGGGGTTGCTTGAGGAGCACACGAGACTAAAGAGACAATCATCCAAGCGATCGCTAGCAGAAGATATACCCGCTTCATGGCCATTCCTCCCTCTCAAAATTTTAATTACGTTATGGGATGGATTGAACCAAACCAGGACACTGTTGACTCGGCTTTATATCTCCCGACATCACCTCCTTGAAAATTCTTAAGGTGCTTGTGATGACCCATCTGGCATCTGAGTGATCTTCTCTCCGCTGGCGTAGGCCATAATCAGCTCCTGAGTCGCCTCCTCCCGGCTCAGAACCGTCATGACCCTCCCCCGGGCCATCACCAAGATGCGATCGCTCATCCCTAGGATTTCCGGCAACTCGGAAGAGACCATAATGATCCCTACCCCTTCCTGAGCCAAACGGTTCATCAAAGCATGGATCTCTGCTTTGGCTCCCACGTCAATCCCCCGGGTGGGCTCGTCCATGATCAGAATCCGAGGACGCAGAGCCAGCCATTTTGCAACGACCACCTTCTGCTGGTTCCCCCCAGAAAGGAACATTGCCTTCTGCTGCAAATGAGCAACACGAATGCTGAACTTATCCACAAATTCCCGAGCTGTTTTATACAATCCTATACGATTGAGCCAAATGCCCAGACGTGTGTATTGATTTAAGGATGGGAGCGCAATATTTTCTAGAACTGAGAGGGAGAGAATCAGGCCGTGATTGCTCCGGTCTTCTGGAACGAACCCAATGCCGGCCTCCATAGCATCCCTAGGTGATTTGATCTTGACTGGTTTTCCTTCGATTAGGATTTCGCCCGCATCTTTAGGGTCGGCGCCGAAAATCATCCGAACAGTCTCTGTGCGGCCTGCACCTACCAGACCTGCTAGGCCTAGGATCTCCCCGCGATGGAGTGTGAAGCTTACGTTTTCAACCACCCCGCGACGGGTCAATCCACGGACTTCCAGAAGCGGAGGGCCAATTTCCGCCTTTTGTTTCCGGAAAAGGTCCCCCAGCTCGCGACCCACCATCAGTCGGATCACTTCATCCCGAGTGGCTTTATAAGTCGGCATGCTGCCAACACGCTTTCCGTCCCTCAGGACGACGATCCGGTCGGCGATTCGGAACACCTCCTCCAATCGATGGGTGATAAAGATGATCCCTATCCCCTGTTGTTTCAGGGTTCGGATCACCTGGAACAGCTTCTCCACCTCCTCCTCACCCAGCGCAGAGGTCGGCTCATCCATAATGATGATGCGGGCATTCACAGCCAGAGCCTTGGCGATTTCCACCATTTGCCGTTCGGCCACCGAGAGGTCGCGCACGAGCGTGGATGCCGGAATCCGCGCCCCGATCCGATCCAGCAACTTCTGGGCCTCCTGTTCCATCCGCTTGCGGTCTACGAACAGACGGCCAAGGCTAGGCCTTCGGGGTTCACGGCCGAGGAAAATGTTAGCTGCCGCGCTCAGGTTAGGAGCTAGGTTGAACTCCTGATAGATAATCGCAATGCCCAACTCCTGAGCATGGCGAGGGCTTGCGATCTCCACCTCCTGCCCGTTGATGAAAATCCGACCTGTATCTTTCCGGTAAGCGCCTGAGAGGATTTTCATCAGGGTGGACTTGCCTGCACCGTTCTCGCCCACTAGCGCCAGCACCTCTCCAGCCGCCAGCTCCAGGTCTACATTAGAGAGGGCTTGCACACCAGGAAAGGCCTTGGAAACCCCCTCCACTCGCAGAATCAGATTCTGCCCGCTCACTGATCCCCCCATGTCACGAGGGCCTAGAGAGCCACTTTTTTAGGAATTCCAACCCACCGCCCCGACGCAGTGTGTCATACACCACGGCGACAACTAGAACCATCCCTAGGATGATGTCTTGAACATATGAGGAGAGGTTGAGGATCACCATTCCGTTTTGCATCACACCCATGATGGCCGCACCGAGAATAGCTCCCAGAACGGTGCCCTCTCCTCCTCTCAGACTCGTCCCGCCGATCACCGCGGCAGCAATAGCCCATAATTCATAGGCACTCCCTACAACCGGAGTTCCCTGGCCGAGTCGGGACGCCAGGATGATGCCTGTCAACGCGGCCAGAAACCCACTGGTGGCATAGCAAAAAATGCGCACCCGGTCCGCGTTCACGCCCGAAAGCCGCGCTGCCTCGATATTGCCACCTACCGCGTAAATCCAATACCCTAACGGGGTGTGGTTAAGGATGAGATGAACCACGGCTGCGATGAAGAGCAAAATCAAAAAAGAAATGGGGATAGCCCCAATAACTCCTCCCCCCTCCCATCCCAACAACCTGGCCACATCGCCCTGACCCAGAATCAGAAAGGGGTGACCAGAATCAAAGACCTGGGGATATCCTCGAGTGAGGTTTGCGGCAAAGCCCCGGGCCATCAGATAGGTTCCCAGTGTAATGATGAAGGGAGGGATTTTCAGTTTGGTCACGAAGATCCCATGCCAGATTCCAATCAGGGTGCCTATCAGGAGGGTGATCAAAACAGCGGGAATGACACCTATAGGCGGAATACTACCGATTCCCTTCAACATCATCCAGGCGGTGATTACCCCAGTGAAGGCTAGCATAGAGCCCACGCTCAGATCGATCCCCCCTGTAATGATGACCAGAACCTCACCGATGGCTAGCATGCCGAAAGTGGCAATGAACCGCATAATCACAGCCAAATTCGCAGGTTCAAGGAAGATATCCGGACGGCTCCAGTAGAAATACAGGCAAAGGAGAATAAGGGCCACAAGCACATTGATCTCTCGAATGCGCCCGATTCGGCTGAGGCCTGGAAGGGGAAACCTCTCTCCTCGCAGATTGGTTCGAACCATTGGCCCTCTCCGGCGTCCGACGTGAGGATTAACAACTCCTAGCGTTCCGGATCAGAGCATCGGAAGCATGGGCTCTCGAAGAATCTCATCTAGCACCAGGGCCACGGCTCCCATCACACAAGCATCTGCGCCATGGGCCGAGGTGGTGATGGTGAGCGCTTCTCGAGGCTGAGGTAGGGCGTTCGCCCGAACGGTTTCTTCGATCACGGGCAACAGGAAAGGGCTTGCCAAGCTCAAGGCTCCTCCCAGGACTACCATTTCGGGATTAAATGCGTTCACCAAGTTGCTGATGCCGATGCCCAAGTAGACTCCTACTTCTTCCAGAGCAGATTTGGCGACCGGGTCGCCATCCTGCGCAGCCTGCACAACCACATTCATATCGATTCGATCCAGATCATTTCCCACAGCGGAAAGGATTAAACTCTCCCTGCCTTTCTCCAGCTCCCTTCGCACCCGGCGAACGATAGCCCGTGGTCCTACCATCGTTTCCCAGCATCCCCGCTTGCCACAACCGCATAGCTCGCCGTTAGGATCCACCGTCATATGGCCGATCTCGCCTGCGTAGCCATTGCTCCCTCGAAAGAGCCGACCCTTGATAATAATCCCACCGCCCAGGCCGACCCCGGCGCTCAGGTAGATCAGATTCTGGATCCCTCGAGCGTT
>JANXBD010000007.1 GCA_025057635.1 Thermoflexus sp.
GTTTCCGCCGCCGAGCGGGAAAGGCCCACCTCGCCGGCGCCGTAGACCTTCGGGCGGCCGGCCAAATAGCGCTCCAGCTCCTCGATCATCTCCTGCGGGTCGGCCCCGGCCCGGCGCACCACCTGCGGCACCACCCCGTCCGACTGGCGCAATAGCGAAAGCAGCAGGTGCTCGTTCTCGATGGCCGGGTGCCGGTATTCCTCGGCCAGCCGCTGGGCCTCCAGCAGGGCCTCCTGAGCCTTCTCCGTATACCGATTCAAGTTCATCCTCTTCACCTCCAAAGGGCATTCAGCGACTGCTTGCCGTGAGCCCAGCGCAGAAGGATTTAAGATTTGCTTCCCACTCTAGATTCACTGCGAAGCATCACTCCTTCATCTCACACGTTATAGCAGGATGATCAGAGGCAGATTAGCGCTGAGTTAACTTTTCGTCTGATTCGCCCGAGCGGTCTGTCTCTCGATCGTAGACGAAATGCCGCAGAAACATACACCGCATGTGTGCTTTTCTCCCATGATACAATCTATGCGGAAAGACGGGCTTTCAAACGACAGGTCATGCTGCTCCCCTTCCGAAATCGGAGGCCGAGATGGAGATTGCCCTAATGATTAAAGGCGAACTCCGCCGGTCTGCCATACCCATGTCCCGCTGCCCGTTGGATGGATTGCAACGGGTCGGACACTACGGCGTCGCACACGGATCCGACAGCGGCTCTTACAGCATGTGCACAGTTCTCGCGGATGTTAGCCTCATCCTCCCCGGCGTCATCCCAGCAGCGAAGACGGATGGGCGCTCCATCCTTGCCATCAGGAGCGTGCTCCGCGCCAAAGCGCCCAAGGGCCCGTTCTCCCACGCCCGCAACCGACGGATCGATGCCTATCGTGCACAGAAGCCAACGCAGGGAATGACCACGTTGGCCCGCTCGGATATCCCTCGCAGGGTTTCACTCCACAGTTGTAAAGTAGCGGCGGAAATCCCAATCGATGGCATGGCCCCAGTGGTAGCTCATGCGATCTACGAAGCGATGAGGATCCGAATCACCTAGATCACAGTGACTCTGGAACAGGTATGGCGGGCACCCTCAGCGGCCTGAGCCTGTTTTCAACCCCTAAACGTTGTGTGGGAGATCTCCTAACCAAGACGGCACCTGCTTGCCTATGCGCTTGGTGTCCCCCTCAACCCACCCAATCCCGAAGGAGGTAAGGGGCCATGGGTGATGATGCTCTAACCGGCTCAGGGACGACAACGGGGGCCTCCTCTCGTGGGGTCACCCGAGTGTTGCTTCTGATGTCGGACACCGGCGGTGGTCACCGCAGCGTCTCGGAGGCCCTGGCCGAGGGCCTGCAGGCCCTCTATGATCGAGCGGTGGAGCCCCGCATTGTGGATGCCTTCATCCAGTATGCGCCCTTCCCGCTTAATCGGTCGCCTGCCCTGTATCCCTATATGGTGAAGCCAGCGATTGTGCCCTTCTACGCTCGGGCCTGGCATTTCGCCAACCATCCCCGTCGGGCGCGGCAGCTGGCTTATCTCTTCTGGCCGTGGGTGCGGGATCGGATCGCCAAGCTCTTCACCGAGAACCCGGCCGATATCATCGTCTCGGTCCACCCGCTGTTCAACGACGTCACCCTGCGATACTGGATGCAGGCTCCCCGCCGGGTTCCCTTCGTCATCGTGATTTGCGACATCGGCAACATCCATGCCTTCTGGTGCGCGAATGCGGATCTGGTCATCGCGCCTCATGAAGGGGCGCGGCGTCGCACCATCGCTTGTGGAGTTCCGCCGGAACGGGTGATCGTGACCGGCTTCCCGATTCGGCTGCGATTCCGGGAGGTGCGGAACAAGCCGAAAACCTACTGGCGGGAACAGTTGGGCTGGCGGCTGGATCTCCCCACCGTGCTGGTGATGGGCGGCGGCGAGGGAATGGGAAAGGTCTTCGAAAACGCCCGGGCGGTGGCGGAATCTGGGCTCTCGGTGCAGATGGCGGTGGTGGCAGGCCGGAATGAGCGGCTGCGCCGCCGTCTGGCGGCCGTCGATTGGCCCATCCCAACATACATCTACAGCTTTGTGCGGAACATCCCGGAGATGATGGCGGCGGCAGACCTTCTGATCACCAAGGCGGGCCCGAACACCATCGCCGAGGCTCTGGCCGTCGGCCGTCCGATGATCCTCACTCACTATCTGCCCGGCCAGGAGGAGGGCAACGTGGACTACGTGGTGAATGGGGGCGCAGGGGTCTATGCCCCAGAGCCTGAGCAGGTGAAAGAAACCCTGCGGAAATGGCTGACCCGCCCAGAGTTGCTGGAAACCCTCTCTCAGCGCGCGACATCCATGGGATATCCGGATGCCGCGTTAGATGCCGCCCGCTGGATCTGGGAGATCGCCCATTCCGGGCGCCCGGGCTCGAAAGGGGCTTGAAGCCTGTGTGCGAAATGGGCCAGAGGGGTCGTCTGCGAATTCAGCACGAATCCATGAACGGTGCGTGCTGAGTTCATGGACGGCCCCGTCGCCCCCATATCCGGTGTCACCCGAGGGCTCTCCTCTTAACACGTTGTGTCCTTTGTGGTTGCCCTTCGTGGTTCATGGTGCGCGTCTGTCTTTTCCTGGTTCTATCTATAGGGCACCTGTTAGCCTGGTTGTCGCCTGAGCGTGCCACGCCGCTCTATCCCCGTTTCTTTCATCTCACTATTGCTGATGGCCTTTCACATATATGGTCTATGCGATCGTTCAGGATCCCTAGGGTTTCCTCTGGTTCGGCACCCAGGATGGCCTGAACCGTTACGACGGCTATACCTTCACGGTCTTCCGCCACCGACGCTCCGACCCGAACTCCCTGACCCACAGCACCGTTCAGGCGCTGGCGGTGGACAGAACCGGCACCCTCTGGGTGGGGACTGTCGGTGGAGTGAACCGTTATGACCGGGAGAGCGGTCGCTTTATCCACTATCCCGAGGTCGCCGAGTCCGTCACTGCGCTTTACTCGGCTCCGGACGGGACCCTCTGGGTGGGCACAGCCGGCGCGGGGCTATTCCACTATGACCCGACCAGCGATCGGTTCCTTCCCGTCCCCGCATCTTTGTCCGATCTCCACACCCTGACCTTTGATAGGCTGGGCAATCGGCTGGGCTTGTGTATTGCCGATTCGTTCTGTTCGGAAAAAGACCTTGGATGTCCGGGGGAAGAAGCATGGGTCCCGTTCTACTTCTCACCGGCCGGCCGGGCGTAGGCAAGACGACTTGGATCCGCCGGGTGGCGGAAGCCCTGGGGGACCGGGCGGGTGGATTCTACACAGAGGAAATCCGGGGTTTGCACGGCCGACTGGGCTTCCGTCTGGTGACCCTGGATGGCCGGGCAGCAGTCTTCGCCCATGTGGACTGGGTCGGTCGCACTCCTTATCGCGTCGGGCGGTACGGCGTGGATGTGGAAGTCCTGAATCGTCTGGGCGTGGCGGCGATCCACGAGGCGATGGTCGGAAAGGAAGTGGTGCTGGTGGATGAGATCGGGAAGATGGAGCTGTTCAGCGCGGCGTTCCGCGAAGCCCTGGACGCGGTGGCAGCCAGCCCTCGTCCCCTGATCGCCACCATCACCCGGAGCCCACATCCCTGGGCCGACGCCTTCAAACGCCGTCCCGGCCTGGAGCTCTGGGAGCTGACGCCTGCGAATCGCGAGGCGCTCTTCGACCGTGCGTTGCAATGGATTCAGGCGACGCATGCGCAATTTCACAGCTAAGCCTCCCTCGATGAGCCCAGAATTGAAGGGAAGGATTCGCGCGGCATTCCCATTCGCTAGCCGTTGAGCGAGAATTCGCAAAGATGAAGGTGAGGGAGGGAATAAGCATCTCCACCCATCGGACCTGCAACCGCACAACGAGCAGGCCGATCAATCCGCGGGGGGAAGAAGAGGCATTCGCCAGCGAGGAGCGCGGGCGCGAGGAGATTCCCAGATGACTAAGATGACGCTGGTCACCATCAAGAGGGCGCCGGCCCATTGAATCCATGTTAGGCGCTCACCCAGCCATCCCACGGCCAAGGACACCGTCACCAGGATCTCCGCCAACGTCAACAAGGCAGCCTGGGCCCCTCCCAGATGCTTCACCCCTATAAACATCCCCAGCCTCGAGAACACTAAAACAACAGCCATCGTAAAGATGGGGCCTAAGGAATCTGAGGGCACAGGGGGACGAGGATTTCCAAGCACCCATCCTGCTACGGGCGTGAAGGCCGCCATCGCCGTCAACCCATACAGCGCCAGAGTCTGAGCCGGCATCTCATATAAGACCCGCTGGCTCAGCACCACGTGAAGCGCATACAAGCCGCTGGAGAGCAGCATCAGCAACACTCCGAAGAGATCCGGTGCCCCATGAAAGCGGCCCAACAGGAAAATAAGACCCACACTGGCCAGAAGCATCCGCAAACCGGTGAGGGTCGGGATCGGCTCGCCGTTCAGCCGGATCATCAGGGCAACCAGAATGGGATACATGGAATAGATCAGATGAGCCACTGCGGCATCCAAGCGATAAAGGCCTAAATAGTAAAAAACCGATCCCACCGCGTTCGTGAAACCTACCGCTAAACAGCCCAGCAGGCCCACCGGGTAGATATAGAGATAGCGACGCCAGGGGGGATAGATCAGATACAACACCCAGAGGGTTAAAGAGGCCAGTCCGGTGCGCAAGATGACGACCGCCGTAGGATCGGCACCTGCCTGGTAGGCCAACTTGGCTAGGATCGGAGCCCAACCCAGCATCACCGCTGAGAAGAGCGCCGCCGCGATCCCACGCCATCTGCCTGAGAGCGCATTCCTCACCCCTTCCTCCTGCGTTACTCCTCTCCGATCCCGCCAGCGTTTCGAAGAAAGCCCATGACTTATTGCTTACGTTCAATCAGTCACACATCTCATTTCGTTGTCCCTACGCACGGAAAAACAGCTCCTGCTATTCCGGTTCATTCGTCCTAAAAATACCACTAAGCCCTGCGGTTGTCCACCTTGCCTCTCGCCTTGCACAGGTTTGACGGAGCGATCACGTCCTTATTCATATCACTTGCTTATTCCCTACTGGCGCTCGACCTTGGCGGCAGAGCCGAAGGATGGCTTGAATCTGGGCGATGAACATCCCCCGCCAGGCCGCTTCCGTTCTCCATCCCCTCGGGCACGGCACGGGATCCAGTTCCTCGTGGCCCTTCACCGCCTCAATCCCCAGACCTAGGTGTTCCAGCAGATACGCCGTCAGCCAAGCCGCCGCTGTCAGCTGGCGCTCATTCGGCGGCCGCTGTTGGAAATCCCCGATCAGCCCAACACTGACAGTGGTCGCATTATGCGTGGCTGTATGAGCGACAGCCACCGTCAGCGGGTGGATTCGATATATTAAGCCATCCGCGCTCACTAAGAAATGATAGCTTGCTCCGGGCAATCCCAGACGTTCCACCTGAAAAGCCGCAATTTCCGCAGGTGTAACCTCCGCCTCCGTCCCGGTCTGATGCAACACCACATCCCGAATCATCCCGAGCGGACGAAGCGGGAAAGACTTTTCTAAATGAGTCGGGAGGTTTCCTGTCAGATCTTGCCAAGATAGCTCTGGCACCCCAGGGACTGGGATTTTCGCTTCTTCTAAGAGCCGACGGGCGAGATCTCGGATCTTCACGCCGAGGGTTATAGAATCAGGCGGTTGAGAAGCAAGCCCGCCTCCGATTCCGGCCCCTTCTGGAAAAAGCTCTAGCACGGTTCGGATCTGGGAAGGCCCCAGCTGAAGGCGAGTGATCAACCACGCGCAAAGGCGAGCCGCTCGATCGATCTGCACCGAAGAGGGCTCCCGCTCAGCATCCCATCCCGCTATGCCGATCCCTAAGCTCACCCGCCCATATCCCCCTGCATGATCCGTCATCGATTCTAAAGGGAGCGTCCAAAAGACCTGTCCATCCGCCGTAAGATAAAAATGATAGGGGAAGCCGCGTCGCCCACCTTGCTCCACGAGGAAATCCGCGAACGCTTGAGGAGACAAATCCCCTGGAACCGCCAGCGGATGCAGGACTAGCCAGCGGATCAGCTCGAGGGGGCGTCGTGGCCACGGCGAACGTTTCTGTCGGGGAAGGATGGGCTCGATCCACAACAAGGAAAGGTTTAAGCGCCGGAGATCGGAATCAGCCCAGGAGCAAGGGACGATGGGCACGGCCCATGGGTCTCCTTCTATTTTCGTGTCCACAGCACGCACCCAGCCGATCTGCTCATCGAACTGGACTTGCCACCACCCTCGATCCGGAGTAGAGAGTTTAGCGACCCCGCGGTGGCCCTCAGGAAGCTCTCGGAGCGCTGAAGCGCGGAGGGATGGGGCAAGGCGAAGGGCGGTCGGTCGGCGCAGTGTCAGGAGAACCGGAACTGGCCGATCCACGGGGATGCTCTGGGGATCGCCATGGAGAACCAGAACGTCGCGGGGCAACCACCCTCGACGACCAGTTTCAGGCTGAAGCCAGGAATACCATTCCCGATCCTCCGTGCAGGCAATTGCGACCCCAATAAGACCCTTCGGAAGAGGATCTCCCCATGCCTGCCCGCCTGGGGAACGATAGAGGCGCGCTTCCTGACGGAGAGTGGCCCGCGGATAGCCCTGGAACCCTACATCCCATCGGAAACGTGCGGCCAGCGCGCGATCCAGATCCCTGAGCAGACGCTCTTTACCTTCGAGGAACCAAGGATCCACGCGCTGCCAACGATACAGGATCATGCATCGAATCGGAGGATGGGCTGGCTCCGCATTCCAACGATGGATCTCCGCATAGGCCTCCGAGATCCATCCGGTATCGTCATCTGGCCAAGGGATCGGCCGCCCATGGCGATCCCCCATGCAGGCCTCGGTAATGAAGATCGGCAGATGGCGCAGGTGCGGCGGGATGGCTTCGATAAAATCCTGATAGGCTCGGAAGCCGGAACGGCGGCTTTCATACGGCGGAGAACAGCGGGCCTCGTCGGTGAGGGAATGAGGATCGGAGCTCTGGCTAGCCACGTGAAGGGTGATGCCATCCAGATTCTCGCCGATCGCCATCAGGACATCTTGGAAGTAAACCACCCAATCCCCCGTCGGGTTTTCAAAGTAGCGAAGCACAGCTGTGAAAGGCGCCACGGCCGCGGGGATCACCGCGTCTTCCTCATGGCCAGGCTGGTTGCGGATCCATTCTCGGCACTGTCGAAAACAACGCGCATAACGCTCAGGGGTAATCCACTCTGCTGCTTCGAAGCGGCGAGCGGCAGGATCGACACGAGCGCCGGGCTGCTGCTGGGGATGATTCGGCTCGTTCCCAATTATCCAGATATGGGCACCGGGGGATGCAGCCACAAAGCGAGCACAGCGTCGGGCGAAGCGCTCGTAACGATCTGAGGACGGAAGTGTGCCGTTGGGATATCGGCCGTAGTTCAGCACAACGAGAACGCCGAAACCTGCATCAGCCCATGTCTGATAGACCGATCCGCGACCGCTGCTGTCCTCCGGGTCGTCCCCGATGGTCTCCTCGAAAACTACCCATCCGGTCAAGCCAGCGGCGCGAAACCGTTCCCACCATAGGCCGGGATCGTAGACCCCATATAGATAAAGCGGCCATGATCTGGGCATATCCCATCCCCGAGGCCGAGGCTCATCCCCTGAATACCAGGGGTCACAACGCGCTACCAGTCCTCTTGAAGGAAGCCTTGCCGCACCACAAAACGACGAGCCCGCTCTTGGAACTCTAACTCGAAGCGCATTCGGTCTGCAGTGGTTATAATCGCCTGCTCCACCTCTTCCAAGGCACGAAGCAGATAACGTCGACGCTCTTCATCCAGTTCAGCCATCACTTCATCCAGCAACAAGACAGGGCTTTCCTGAAAGATAGAGGCCAGCCAGCGAGCAGCGGCCAGCTTGAAGGCCAAGATCGCCGTGCGCTGTTGCCCACGCGAGCCGTAAAGGCCCACATCCACGCCATCCACGATGAAACGCAGATCATCCCGATGAGGGCCAATCCGGGTCGTTCCCCGCTGGATATCCTGCGCCCGCTCACGCAGCAAGGCACGTCGGAACCTTTCCCGCCATTCAACCTCCCGGAACGTCTCCCCCCACATCATCCCCACGAGTGCCATCTGTCCCTCTGCTTGAAAAGGATCGAGGCCGGGCACGTAACGCAACCATAAAGGCTCCCCCCCGCTGAGGGCTTTGTGAACATCCTCAGCATACCGAGCGATAGCATGCAGGGCACGGGCCCGCTGATCGATCAAGGGCGCTCCATACCGAGCCACTGCTTCATCCCACACATCCAGATGCGCCGGGTCATTCTTCTCCTCTTGCAGACGGCGAAGCAGCGCGTTGCGCTGAGAAAGGGCCCGCTGATAAGAAGCCAACATCCGAGCAAAGTCGGGGGAGGTCTGGGCGATTAGGAGATCCAATAACCGCCGCCGTCCGGTTGGAGGACCTCCAACCACCTCCACATCCTGGGGCGTAAAGAGGACAACCGCTGCATGACCGAAAAGATCTAGCGCCCGATGAGGGATCCCATTAATACGCACCTGCTTACGGATCGCTGCGGTCTGCAGGTCAGGAACAGCCTGGGAGAGCTGGCGTCCTTCCGCAACTAATGCGATTTCCAGACGAACTGGGCCATCCTTTCGCACAAATTCGGCGATCACGCGGGCGAAGGGCATAGGATCCCGCCAAGCGGCCCAGTGGATCAGTTCCCGATCGCTGCTGGTGCGAAAAGAGTGACCCATGGCCGCATAAGCGATGGCCTCTAAGAGGTTCGTTTTCCCCTGGGCGTTCGCGCCGTAAACCATAATCGCTCGTGGCTCCAATCGCCACTCAAGCCGCGCATAATTTCGAAATTGGGTTAAGCTGAGCGATCGCAGCCACATCCCCAAATCCCACACGGAAGATTCCGGCTCACGCTCATACGCCTTGATTCGACCCTCCCCGATCCCATCGCTGGGTCTGGAGATCGCAAGGATAGCGCCGCAATGTTATGCGATCCTTCCATCGTCCCCCTCGCCCTCGATAGGACCGGAATGAAATCAACGTCAGGGCGCCTTCCGTAAAGCAGATGCAGCCCGCTCTGTTCCTCCCAGGGCTCAGATTATAATGATTTTGGGGACTACTTTCCTAACGTGAAAGAGAAGAGGCCCAAAATCTTCGCGAAGAGCAGCAAATTCAAATATCGCGCTCGGGATGAGGATGAATCGATGATAAAGTGAGGAGGCTCAATTCGGAAAGAAGCACCCCGGGCACCCCACCTCTGTCATCCGTATTCATATATACTTGTCGTCCATACTTGGGGGCGCTAGGGGAAAGGGAGCGGCCTCTGTCTCTCAATGGGAGCAGATTATATCTGTTGTTGAAGCTCGAGCAGCGGGGTTTCGCTCGCTCCTTCCCGACGGGCACAGCTGACCCGATCCGAAGAGCTTCACCCAAACCCAACCCATCATGCGACGGCATGCTCGAGTTAACCTCGAATGGCCGCTTCCACGAAGGCCCAAGGGATCCCTTCTCAAGCTTCCGTCTGCTTTCCATACGTAAGGATATTCTTGCTCCTTGCCACGGGCTAAGCGCTCTTGCGCGGGGTGAAAAACATCTTACGGGCTGGGCATCGCCCTCGATAGCCAGCTAGCCTCTAAACTGGAGATGGAGTTTGAACACTAAGCACAGAGATACGGAATGTCGAGTCTTGCATATAGTGGATTGATCTCAAGGGGGGACTCAGGGAGATACAAAACCCCGGCGGGCTGCCGGGGTTCTGGTGCCCGGGGCGGGATTTGAACCCGCACGGCCTAAAGGGCCAGCGCCCCCTCAAGACGCCGCGTCTGCCTATTCCGCCACCCGGGCAAAGCGCTAGGAATTATACTAGCGGTTGATCGCTTCGACAACCTCGATGGATTCCTGAGATTATTAGGAGTCAAGCAATCCGATAAACCTGCCGAAGGAGGCAAACAGTGAATGGGTTGCTTCGATACATGGCCAATCTTCTCCTATTCGCCACACTGAGTACCGGACTGATCGGATCCGCCTTTCTGAGCGGGTTCGCAGTAGCGTGGGGGATGAACTCGCGACCACCCCAGGGAGTGCCTACCAAACCAGCATTATCCACGCCGGCTCCTCCCCCCCAGGATCTCCAACAGGCATTCAAGATCTTCTGGGAGGCATGGCACTTCGTTCAGGATGAATACTACGGAGAGATCCCCGCACCACAGACGGTGACCTACGGCGCAATCCGAGGCGCCCTCCAGACCCTAGGTGATCCCTACACTTCCTTCATCGAGCCCAACATCGCACGCATCCTTCAGGAAGACGCTTCCGGCCAATTCGAGGGGATCGGAGCATTGGTGCGGATGAACTCAGATAATAAGCTGGAGATCGTCCGCACCTTTGAGGGTTCCCCTGCCCAGAAGGCCGGCCTACGAGCAGGAGACCTGGTGCTCAAAGTGAACGGCCAATCTATTGTCGGCTACAGTATCTATGAGGCGATCGCTCTGATCCGAGGCCCAGCGGGGACCTCCGTGACCTTAACCATCGAACGTCCTGGCCAGCGTGATCTCTTTGAGGTGACGGTCACCCGGGCACGCATCACCATCCCCACTGTGGAAGCCCGAATGCTTCCCGAAAACATCGCCTACGTTCAATTGTTCGATTTCAGCGCCCAGGCGACACGCCAGCTTCGGGAACAATTAAAAGCACTGCTGATCCGAAATCCACGAGGCCTGATCTTGGATCTGCGCGACAACCCCGGTGGGTTCCTCGATCAGGCTATCCAGGTTGCTGATCTTTTCCTCGGCGAAGGGATCGTCACTTATGAGCGGATGAAAGATGGCGAGGAACGGGTGTTCCGCTCGAGGAACGGCGATATTGCAGAGCGAATCCCCGTGGTCGTGCTGGTGAACGCCGGCAGCGCGAGCGCCTCGGAGATCGTGGCTGGTGCACTCCAAGACCGCGGACGGGCCAAGTTGGTGGGCGAGCGAACCTTCGGCAAGGGCTCAGTGCAACTCGCCCACACTCTCTCCGATGGCTCTGAGTTACGCGTGACTGTCGCCCGTTGGTTCACCCCCAACAACCGGGCGATCCATGGGGAAGGATTGAATCCCGATATTGAGGTGAAGATGGAATCTAGGACAGGAACTGGCGACGTAGATCCCCAGTTGCAGCGCGCGATCGAGGTTCTGCTTCAGGAACCCTAAGCCTATGCGCGGCCGGCATTCGATCGGATTGGCCGATAGCGGGATCCTCCTCGCGCTGGCCGGGTGGATCGCCCTCCTTTATTGGCCATTCTGGTCGGAGGATCCTCAGACGCAGGCAGCCTTCCGCCCCGGGGATCTGACGGAGCATCACTATCCATTCGCGGCGTATGCCCACCGACGCCTCCAGGCGGGGCAACTCCCCCTCTGGGATCCTTACACCCTCGGCGGCCATCCCTTCGCAGCGGATATCCAGGCCCAGGCATTCTATCCGGTCCGATGGTTGACGGCTCTGCTGGCGCTGGGCTCCCCTCTGGGCATTCGCGGCTACATAGCCGAGACGATCGTCCACCTCATCCTCACGGCCTGGGGCGCTTATGGATTCTTCCGCCGGATCTCCAAAGATCGCGCCGCTGGTGCCTTCGGTGCCTTCGCCTGGAGCCTAAGCGGATATCTCACCGGCTATCCGCTCCAGGATCCCCCTATCATCGCCAGCGCGACATGGCTGCCCTGGCTCCTTTGGGCCCTGGCCGGGCTGTTCTCCAGATCCCCTCATCCGAACCGATGGCGGACGCTGGGGATCTTTGCTTGGGCAATGGTCTTCTTGGGGGGCCACACGCAGACCGCCCTTTACATTTATGTGATCGCCCTAGCCTTCAGCGGCGCGCAGATCCTGAGGAGCTCCTCAGCCCGGGGCCAGGGGCTTCGGGAACTTCTCCATGTCCTCGTTCTGGGCACTGGATGGGCTGCCACGCCGCTCCTGGCCACGGCGGAGCTGATCCCCTGGACCGAACGGATGAGCTGGACGTTCCCTCAACGGGCTGGAGGATTCGAGCTGTGGGAGCTCTGGGGAATGTTCTGGCCCCAGCTCACCCTATGGTCCCCGCTCTATGTAGGGATCCCCACGGTGGTCCTCGCGACTTACGGGCTAACCTCGGGGCTGGGGAAAAGCGCCGCAATTCGCCTGTGGGGAGGGCTGGCCGGGTTGGGGCTCCTGCTGACCCTTGGCGGCGAAGCCGCCCTTTACCCAGCCTTGGTTCGCTGGCTCCCCTTTCTGGAGCTCTTCCGGAATCAGGAGCGGGCCGCACTCATTGTCGCATGGTCGCTCATCGCACTGGCCGTGCTGAACTGGCCCCTTTCCCCGGGGGAGTCCTTCCAGCGGACACTGGGTCTGGTGAGCGGGATCCTGGGGCTCATGCTGGCAGGGATCCTGATCGGGATCCAGGCTCAGGATATTCGTGAATGGCCCAGCCTCCACCGCATGTTCTCCCAAGCCATGTGGCCCTGGGGAGCGCTGGTGGGCACCTGGCTTCTGTTGCGAGCATGGCCCCAGATGCGCTGGGCGCTGGTGGCCCTGCTGGCACTGGATGTGGGATCCGTGGCTTGGCGGACAGCGGAAGCGGGCCATCGACTATGGCAAAACCCTGAACGGATCGCTGCTCCACCGTTGGATCCATCCTCCATTCCCCCCGCATGGCCTCCTTATCGGGTGGATACCCGGGGGCTGGCGAGCGGCAACTGGCCCGCTCAGGTTGGCATCGAGGATCTCCATGGGTCGGTGACCCTGCCGTTACGCCATCTGGAGCGATTCCGCCGGGAAGTGCCTGGGGAACGAGTTTGGGCCCTAATGGGTGTGGGCTGCTATCTCCAACGCTCTGACGAGCCCCCCATTCCCTTTCCATCCCGACGCCTTCAGACCATCCACTTTCGCGAATCCACCCTCGAGCTATATTGCCTGGAGAAGCCCTTCTCGCGGTTTCACATGGTTTACGAGGCAATCGCTCTGGATGACGAGACAGCGTTACGTGCTTTACGGGATGCCGCCTTCGATCCCCTGCGGACAGTCATCCTGGATCGGTCCTGGCCCATGCCCGGGATGTCCGTTCCCCTAAGCCCGCCCCGGATCACCCTCCAGGGCTGGGCACCGGAAATGTTGTCGCTGGATATCTGGACGGAACGGCCGGGCTTCCTGGTGATCGGGGATGTCTGGTATCCGGGCTGGCGAGCGTGGATCGACGGGAGGCCCGCCCCGGTGCTGCGGGCCTACACCACCCTCCGAGCCATCCCGGTGCCGGCGGGAGCGCATGAGGTGGTCCTTCGTTATGAGCCCCTTTCTGTTCGCGTCGGCCTGATTCTCTCGGGGATCTCTATCCTTATCACTATGGCCATCCTGCGACCTCGACATCTTTCGCGATTGAAATGGCCTCGTAGGAGGGGACTCCCCGCTTATCAAAAGAATATACAAGGCAAAAGGGACAACGGTTGATCACCGGCTCGATGTAGGGCCTACCTCTGACGAATCATGTTTCCAGCCTGCTCCAAGACTTCCAAAAGTTCACTATAGGTGCCAGGCCCCCCGATTGTATCCCACGACTCTTCACCTATCAGAACCTCCCGATCCATATCCATGATCCGGCGCGTGAAGTGATGGGAATATTTCTGGCGTTCTATATCCGGGTTATACCACAAACCGAAGTAAGCTCGAGCCTGGGGTCGGCCCTCTTGATACATAATCGCCCGGAATATGAGCATCTTCGATTTGGTCTCCGCGCAGACATCGAGATTGGGACGCGGGCTTTTGATCTCCACAAAGAGAGGACCGTCCATGAAGTCGCCAATATACAGATCGGCAATAACTTGTTGCCGAATCAGGTTGCTTGAGCGCGATTGAAGAACTTCTTGCCACTCTTGTTGAGAATTCGGGGTTCTTGCCCCTACTTGAAGTTCACTAACGATTTCACGAATCTTTAAGATCATCCCCTCATCGCAGTTTCCCTCTATGGGATAATCTCGGTGAACATCAGCGTATAGATCTAAAGCAATGATTTCGGCGATCCGCGGTATCCATCGTTGTCCCATCCCGGTTACGATGCTTCGCTCGTTCTTGAACGCCCTTAATCCCTCATCGGTGAAAAACGGGGCGTGAAAAGGAAAAGCGCGCTTGAGACGCTCTACATCAACGTCCATCGGAAGTTTAGATCTGGCAAATTTGACCACCTTCTGGAGGATCTTCTCACGAGTTTCTGACCGCATCCTATCCCCTCTGGTTTGGATTGAAGAGGATATGAAGCGCAGCAAGCAAGGAATTCTCCTCGGCCTCGCTGACCTGCTCGTGGGGGAACAAACGGGCCCTCCGCAATTGTTCTAGGAATCGCTCTCGCAAAGCATCTCGATCCACCTCCAATCCAGAAACCGCTTTGCGGGCAACCAAAACGAGCACCCGGTGGATGCCTGCCTTCCCACCACCGGTGACACTCCTCGTTGGATGCTCGGAGACCAAAGGAATCACATTCACCACCGTGAAGCCGCTTCGCTGAAGAGCACGAGCCACTGCTTTCCATGCTCTCATTTCTTTGTGACTAAACCAAAGAACGAATAGGCCGTCTTCCTTTAAGACCTTCCGCATCTCTATAAGGGCCCGGGCGAGCTGATCCTCAAATTCCTCCTCCTTTGACATCTGGCCGATGAGCTCGTGATGACGCGGGACAGTGGTCACCTCAGGAGTCCAGTCAAAGAGGATGCGTCCATCAAACAGGATCGGCAGAACATCTTTCAAAGTGGCCTGTAGAATGGGCCAGCAGAACTCCGAGAAGTCGCTGTATCGATGAACATCAAAGTAGGGAGGATCCACATTGATGACATCTGCGATATCCTGAAAGTGATGGGACAATTCAAGGACATCCGCCATAAACACCTGAATGTTTTCACCCTGTACATCTTGCAGGCGAATGGCAAGTTCTTTTAGAACAGGGCAAATCCCGCCGGCGATCTCGCGCACCGCATCCGGCTCAAAGACCCATTCCACCGTGCGATACGGAACTACTGCCTCCGCGTATACGCCATCCAACTTCAGCTCGCGGAACTTGTAATAAGCGCCTAAGGTATCTCGAATCGTTCCTTGGCGCTCGTTCCAGGAAGTGAGAATGGAATTGAAGTCGGCAATCCGACAAAGACCGAAGGCTAGATAGACCGCCACCGCTGCTCCAAATTCTGCATCCGAGCGGGACAGAAGATTCGCCCTCTCTCTGACATACCCTACCAATTTACCGAGCGCCAGTGCCTGTCGTGGATTGAACAGAAAGCGATAGCGCTCCAGGCCTATGATTTTCCTGTAAATCCGGTTGTCCGATGGCAATTCCACATCGAGCAATTCCGGAGTCGAGGCGATGCTTTCCTCCAGCGCCAGCTGAAGAAGCTCTTGATCGGCATCCCGCGCCAACCGGAATCCTTGTCCTTCTTGAACAGCTACAACTCGATTCGCTAAGAGAAAGTCGCGATGGCCCTCCATCAGATGTTTGTGTTGCTGGATCCAGAGGTCGATCAGATCTTTCCGCATCTGGCCCATGGTCTGCGGAGAAGACAGTCGCGGCCTCTGACCATCTAGCAACAGGGCAACGCCCTTTCCGAGAAGGATCTGCGGGATTAGGGGCTTGGGGCCGGAATCGGTGAGCACCTGCCTGACAATGAGATAGCCCTAATCGTTTTTCCCGTAGAACCGGGCTAATTCTTCCTTGGCAAATTCGATGAGCTGCTTTGCTTCATCCCGAACCCGATGATAAAGCTCGAGCCCAAATCGCGTGGGCCACTCAACGGTCGCACGCAAGATCAAAAAGGCAACCGGATTATAATCGCAGGCAATGGTTCGGGTTCCGAGGACGGCTGCCTCCAAGGGAATCGAGCCACCGCCCGCCATCGGGTCTATGATGACCACTTCATCCTTGTCGAAGCGCTCCACTTCGGGTTGGGCGTAGGAGATGAGCAGAGGATAACCCGCCGCAACCAGCTCTCGCAGCTGCTCATGGGAAAATCCCAGCATCCGGAGGAATCGCTCTGCCGGGGTGTCCGCCGGGAGAATCGCTGCGAGGTTTAAGGCCCGCGCCGCAGATCGGGAGCGCCGGGCCAACCAGGGGAGCAAGCTTCGTATTTTGGGATCGTAAAATTTTCTGCCTGCCGCCTTCAACCCCAACTCCCGGCATCGGGCCAGATAAGAAGGGATAGGCTTGAAACTCATCTCAATCGCCGCATCGCGGCTGATCACATCTACCGGCAGGACATCCTCGATTAGCTTTTTCATCTCATCCCCCAATTTAAGAAGGCGATGCGCAAGGGCGGTAGCATCCGCAACATCGACCGGAGGGACTGGGTTGACCTTAACTTATTTACCCGACCTCAGGGCCGATAGGGCTTCGGCCTTCAAGATATGCGTTCCTGGAACGCATCGAGGGATAGGTCAGAGGATGTGGAACTCTTCGTGCCGCTTCTCGCCCGTGCAATCCTACGCTTTGCCCGACGGACGAAGAGCCCAATCAACATCAGAGGCCAAATGTGGAAGAGCACTGGCGCGCCACAATCCGGACAGGGCAACATCCCAACGCTGAGCAGGCCTGGCCCCCACATCCGGAAGTCAATCCTCACGCGTCGGATTCGATTCCAGATCGATCCCGTTGTCCTCATCACCCGCTGATTCGCTCCTTTTCCAGACAGGGAGAGGTATCTAGAGCCTCAGCCCTCGGGCTCGAAATCAGGCGATTCTTCCCCATCGGCTTCCCACCCGTTCTCACTGTTCCGGCGGCCGCAGGTGCAGTTCTCTCCGTTTTGGCACGGCTTTTCAGCCTTCTGCTGGAACGCCTTGAGCTCCTCTAAGGGCTGGAGCTGTTCCTTAGGCACCTCATGGATCTGATCCCCTATGCGGACGAGGGCCGCCTCTTTCAGCGGGAGCACCTCCACCACCACCCCTTCTCCGTGGGGAGTCATCACCGCCTTGCCCTTCTTGGGCAGCTCTTGCTTGGCCCGAACGTATTGCTCGTATTCATAAATCAGACAACATCGAAGTCTTCCACACATTCCGGTGATGTCTTCAGGATTCAGAGAGAGCCCCTGCTCCTTAGCCATCTTGATCGAGATCGGGCTGAACTCAGCCAGAAAAAGAGAACAGCATCGGGTTTCCAGGCCGCAGGCCCCCATTCCACCGACGATCTTGGCCACGTCTCGCGGGCCGATCAGCCGGAGCTCCACCTCCCGCCCCCGATGGGCTTCCGCCAGCCGTTGCCGTAGAGGCTCCAGATCGACCTTCTCCTCGGTGTGATAGAGGAACGAGATATGTTTCCCGTCAAAGGAGATCTCCGCCTTAACGATTTTGAGAGAGAGGCCGAGCTGGCGGGCATAATCCCGAGCCAACACCAAAGCTTCGAGCTCCCTTCGCTCCCAGTATTTGCGGATTGCCAGATCGCGGTTCGTGGCAGGTCGTTCCACCGGTCGCAACGGCCCTTCGATGCGACCGGCGCTGGGCATTCCTAGGGAGACCACCCGGCCGATCTGTCGACCTCGCGGCGTCCCCACAATCACCCAATCCCCAACCCGGAGCTCAAAAGGGCCCGGATCGAAATGGTAAATTTTGCCGACCGGGTGGAATTGCACCCCCACCACCCGCTCGACCGCTTCGGGAGTCGTTATCTCAGCATCGCCTTGATCCATCGAGCTTTTTCCCCATATAGAGGGATAACACAACTCCTCTTCCGCAGCCTCGCCCTACAAAAACCGCTCGTTCGATCTTTCTGATAAATCAGGAAAGAACCTCCCCCTGCCACAGCTTCCAGCCAACGGCTTATAAAGCTTATGAATATGATGAGGAGGGAGGCCCTTCCCCACCGGAGTGAGCGCCACCTGGAGGTTCCCTCTTACTCTCAACCCCTACTCGATCATCACCCCTTCGATTTCGATCCGTGGAACGACCATCCGCCAGCGGATGTCAAAGCGCCACAGGCCCGCCTCGCGGGCCATGCGATAGGCCTCCTCCATTTCTCGATGGAATACGCGGCGGTTGATCTCCGCATAACGGGGATCTGATTTCGCTTTCCACGCCGGGTAATACTGATCCATGATATTTACATAGGTATCCCGGGAAAGCCCGGCCAACCAGCGCATGATCTCCCGCGTTTCATCCAATAATCCCGGCATCACCAAATGGCGCACCAGCACCCCACGCACTGCCAGGCCCCTTTCATCGACCTTCAGCTCACCTACCTGCCGGTGCATCTCCGCGATGACCTGGCGAGCGACCTCCGGGTAATTCGAAGCCAGCAGATATTTCCGGCTTCGCTCAGAAGTCCATAGCTTGAAATCGGGCATGTAGATATCCACCAGCCCCTCCATCACCCGCAGGCTCTCCATGCTATCGTAGGCGCTGGTGTTATACACCAGAGGGATCCGCAGGCCCATCTCAATGGCGTGAGGGAGGGCCTCCACGATCTGGGGCACGACGTGCTCTGGCGTGACGAAGTTGATGTTATGGCACCCCATTTCCTGAAGACGGATCATCAGCCGAGCCAGTTCCTTGGGAGTGAGCTCCACCCCTTCCCCAAGCTGGCTGACTTCATAATTTTGGCAAAACACGCAGCGCAAATTGCACCACGAAAAGAAGATCGTCCCAGAGCCCCTCCAGCCTCGCAATACATCCTCTTCTCCGAAGTGGGGAAAGGCGCTGGAGACACGCGCATATCGCCCCACCCGACAAACCCCAAACTCATTCGCCAAGCGATCGACCCCCTTGCAGAGACGGGGACACACGCGACAAGACGGCCCTAAATGAGAAAGCGCCTCCTCCACCTTCTCCTTCAGGCGGCCCTCTTCATGGGTTTTCAAATATGCGGGAAAGAAATCGCGGCGGGGGATCACAAAACGGCCATCCCCGTGAACCTCACGAGGGATTATCCAGCGAGCCATGGCCACCTCCTTTCTCCTGAGCACAGAAGCACCTGAGCTGATTTCGTGCGGCCAGCCCCCTTACATAATTGCATGGAGGATCTCAAACACCCGGTGCGGCACGCTCAGCCACGTTGGAGAGGGCCTCCTCCAACACTTCCGAGAGATGCCGCACTCGAATCGGAAGCCGAGCGCGACGAGCTCCCCACTCGAGTTGGAGCAGACATCCAGGATTGGCGGTGACCACCACCGAGGCACCCGTCGAGGCGATATCGGCCATTTTCCGCTCCAGCAGACGGCGGGACATCTCTGGATGGGTCAGGTTGTAAATGCCAGCGCTCCCGCAGCATCGATCGGCATTCGGAAGTTCTCGGAACATCACTCCCCTCATCCGGAAGAGCAGCGATCGGGGCTGCCGGCGCACTCCCTGGACATGGCTGAGATGGCATGGCTCATGATACGTAACCCGCAGCCCCTCGGCCACGGGGACGAGATCCTCTGGCCAGATCGCCTCCAACCATTCCGTGAGATCGCGGACCCGAGCAGCGAAGGCGCGGGCCCGACTCGCCCACTCCGGATCATCCGCCAGAAGATGTGGGTATTCCTTTAGGAAACCGCTACATGCCGCACAATCCGCTACGATCGCGTCCAATGATCCCAGGGCCTCAAAGGCAGCGATATTCCGTCGGGCAAACCGCCGTGCCGTCTCGCGCAAGCCCTGATCATCCTGGGGTGCCCCACAGCAGACCTGATCTGGTGGCGTCACCACTGCACAGCCGCATCGCTCGAGGAGGCGAACACTGGCACGCACCACATCCCCATATACCGCGTTCATCACGCAACCTAGGAAGAACCCCACACGGTAGCGAGCTTCCGATGAAGAAGGCCGCCCCTCTAATTCCCTTCGGACAGAAGGGGCTGGATACGGCACCAGATCTAAAAGGTCTTTCAGGCGCGGAAAGCAAGCCGACAGCCAGCGGGCTAGGGGGATCAACCCTATCCGCCAGGCCCAGCGCAATGGGAGCGCTGCCCACTCCGCCGCTCGGGGCGAGCCTAAGGCATTCTCCAGCAGCATCCGAAGCCACCAAGGTCGGGGCCGTTGGACAGCGGACGCTGCCCTTCCAGCAACAATGGACTCTCCGATCGCTACTCCCGCTGGGCAGACCACATTACAGGCCCGGCAGTCGAGACAATGATATAGATGGGCCTCCACCACCTCATCAAGGAAAAGCCGTCCTTCCTCTACGGCCCGCAGGAGCGCTAGCCGACCCCGAGGGGACTGGATCTCTAACAAGGTTTCCTGATAGGTCGGGCAAACCGGAAGGCATCGCGCGCACCGCACACAGGCCTGCAGAATCGCATACTCCGGGCCCTCAACGAGCCGCACCCGCTGGCCAGGAATCGGCTGGCAGATCTGCTCGATTATCCCATAAACGGCTGGCGCCTGAGACTCCGGAGCCATCACCTCGCCTCGCGATATATGAGGTCAGCAAGCTCGCTCTTAGCCGCAATAACTCCATCGGCTACCCTGGACGCAAAGCTTGCGCTATAATCATATTTAGCGCCGATCATCCTCTTCCTAAATCAGCTCTCGAGCTCCCAGATCGGATTCATGGTAGCGGATTACCGCCTAAGCGATCGGCAGACCTAACAAAAGGAGCTCTTACCCTCTCCGTATCTTTACCTGCTAGGATGATTGTAACGGATGTGCAGCGCCTCATCCAGTCCGGCCACCTCCCTGACGTCTCATCGATATGAGCCAGACCGGAACGGCATATCTGAATCCCAGCAAATCAAACGCCTCCTCCCCGCTGGATTCAGCGGCTCGAGATCTAAACCGAGTTCAACCTTGAGGAGATATCCGTCGGAGTGTCGGAAACCCTTAACGGCATCCTCGCGCAAAGCTGAGCGTGCTGTGACATTCGTCGCCCCTTCTCGCAACTTGAGGAATTTGCCGGATCCACCCCTCCTCAAGCGTTGGTTATAATTTTCATAACTTCAATTCCGCTGTAACCGATACGCGAGCCTCGAACTGAAGAGGCGAGAATGAGACCGAGCATCCGGATCCTCTTCGTTGTTCCCCCTCTCATCTTGCTAGTGATCATAGGCGGTATCCACCTTATTGCCCCCCATTACGCACCATCGGCGATCGAGGCCGCCGGGCCTTTGTCCGCCCATCGATTATTCCTGCCCATGATCCTCCGTGGCTACCCACCATCCCCCTCCCCTGTCAGCTCGCCAACTCCCTCCCCTACTCGCCCACCGGTTAGTTCGCCCACCCCCTCTCCTACTCGCCCGCCTATCAGTTCGCCGACTCCCTCTCCTACTCGCACACCAACCCGTTCGCCGACCCCCTCTCCCTCGGCCACCCGCCCGCCTGTGAGTTCGCCCACCCCTTCCCCTACCTCCCAACCCGATCTCCTTGATGAGTGGACCCAGCATGCCCACGACGCCCAGCGGACCAGCTACACCAACCAGGTGGTTCCGCCCCCATGGCGCTGGAAGTGGGCCTGGAACGGCCCCGACCCCCAGGGCCGGGTGAGCCCCGGCAAGTTCGGCCTGCCCCGCAACAGCCAGCCCGTCACTGGCGGCGGCCGCGTCTACATCGCCGCCGGCGACCGTGGCGTCTTCGCCCTCAACAACGCCAACGGCGCCGTCGTCTGGAACTGGAATCCCCCCGGCATCCGCGTCCACTCCACCCCCGCCTACGATCCCGACACCGCCTCCCTCTTCGTCCTCGCCACCAACGGCATCCTCTATCGCTTAAACGCCGCCACCGGCCAGATCACCGGCCAGTTCGCCACGGGGGCCGCCAGCGACCTCCCTCTCCCTCCTGCTCTGTTCAGCAATCGGGTGTTCTTCTCGATGGGGAACCAGGTTTACGCGGTGGACAAATCCTTGATGTCCCTTCTCTGGTCCTACGACGCCGGGGCGCCGGTTCATACTCCCCCGGCCTACTCTCCCTCTCACGACCTAGTGGTGGTGGCCTCCGAGGATCTCTACGTGCACGCCATCCGCAACCGCGACGGCACCCAGGCCTGGCGCGTCAAGCCCACTGTCCGCCAGCCGGGTGATCCCGGCTCCTCTTCGAATCGCGCCGAGGTGAAGAACGGCTGGCCAGTGATCGCCGAGGGCCACGGCCTGGTGCTGATCAAGCTGCGCTTGGACTGGGACGCCCTCTGGAACCCCTGGAGCCCGTGGCCCGGCGACAACACCACGATGCGGAACGGATTAGCCACCCGTCCGGAGTATCAGGCCCTGTTCGCGCTCCGGCTGACGGATGGCTCCCAGGCCTTCATCGCGAACGTAGGGCACGGGGGCTTCGGGGACGGGGGTTACTTGCCGATGGGGCCCCAGCCGGTGGTCAAGCGCTTCCCCAACGGCCAGGAGGTGGCCTACGTGGTGATGCGGGGCCAGCCCTGTTTGCAAGAGCCGTGCGACGGGCGCTGGGACTCGCGCCTAGGGGAGATGATGCTGGACGACACCACTGTCCCAGGATATCAGGCGGGAGACATGCGCTTCATGCAGAACACCTTCTTCCCCACCGATGAGCAGGCCTATCTTTCGATGGCTGGAGACTACATATTTGCCGCTCATTTCCTGGTTGGGATCGCCCACGAGATCGTGGATCGCTCGCCGTCGCGGGGGACGGGGAACAACCCGATTCTGACGCGCAATCTGCCGCACATCATCACCTCCGCCAGCAACTGCGGCTTCAGCCCCAGTCACTACTGCCCAGATCAGCTCGTAGAAGACGCCACCAGTGCAGGTCCTCGCGTGTTTCCTCCAGGGTTCTATATTTACTACGGTCAGGGGAATGTTTTCGACTGGTATTGGAGCGAATACGCGGCCTGGGTGGTGAGCAACGGGACGATTTATTTTGTGAGCACCGACGGCGCAGTGGTCGCCCTGGAGCACGGCGATCCCCTCTCCGTGCAGGGAGTTTCAGAGCCATCCCGAGAGGCCAGCGCGCCGCCGATAACAACAGGCATAGATTGCCAGGAGAGGCCAGCGATCCCCTACACAGAGGCGCGGGCCTGCGTTGGACAGGTCACCGCTGTCGAGGGCACCATTCGCTACGTCTTTAACAACGGCAAGGCCGTCTATCTAGGCTTCCAGAATCCGCACCAGGGCGCGCTGAAGGTCCGCATCCTGCAGCCGGACTGGAAGGCGTTCCCGATCCCCCCAGAGCGGCTGTATCCGCTAGGCGCACGCATCCGGGTGCGGGGTCAGATCGAATGGTATCAAGGAGATCCACAGATCATCGTCCGGTCACCCGTTCAAATCCGGATCCTCGATCCGCTACGATGGACAGATCTTGCGCTCGGCTTTCGAAACCCCTTTGGACAGCTGGTGGAAGATGAGGCAGGGGAATAGGGGCGGGCTGAGGAAAGCTGGCTGATGGGTCGAGCGATCTCATTACCTCAGGAGTGGCGAGAGATGCCAAGAGTGATCCGAATTCATGCTGTGCTCTGGTTGGCGCTGAGCTTCGTCTGCGCTTCTTATGCGATTCGGCCTATAGCCTCTTCGTCCTCACCCAACGCCTTGAATGCGCAACCCCTGCAAAACGGCGGGCTGTTCGTTCTGGGAGACCCCATTCGGATCCGTGTCGCCCAGCGGCCAAGCTGGGTTCGCTATCGCCTCACCGATGCCTACGGCCCTGCCGACTGGACCGTCAACGGGGAAGTCTTTGAAGGAGAAGGACAGGTGCAGTCTGACAGCAGCGGGGCCTGACTGGACTTGCCGACCGATCGCCTTGCTCGATATGGCTTTTACAGGCTGGACGTCTTCACCGATCAGGGAAATTTAACGGACCTCCGGATCGGTCTAGTAGACCCGATCCTTCGCTTGGGCCCCTATGACAACCCCTCCCCCATCGGTTTTATCGTGGCCGTTGATCCTTACCCAGGTTTTGCCGGGCAGATCGCCCACCTGGGCATCAAGTGGGTTCATTTCGATATCCCCGTGGATACGGATGATGATATCCTGAGCGCCCTCAACCCCCAGATTCAGGCCTTCGTCGATCAGGCTCTGACCAGCGATATCACCCCTATCTTTAAACTGATCGGCGGTGCCCCGCCGGGAGCAGCCGACTACAACAGCCGGTTCTATCAGAACCTGCGCCAGGTCGCCCTGGCTTATCGAAACCGGGTTCACCACTGGATCGTGGGCAATGAGATCGATGGCTGCGGATGGTGGCGCCCCTGCGATCCAGCGCTGTATGTCACCTTCCTGCGAGGAATCGCTCAAACCCTGCGAGAGGTGGATCCCCAAGCCCATATCCTGGCAGCCGATCTCTACAAGGGGGATTCGTCCGTTCTTCGGCAAATGCTGGAAGAGGAACGACGGGATCCCTCCTTCACGCTTTTCGATGTGCTGTCGGTTCATTACCTCGAGGAGGGAAGCGGAGAGGATCTATCTCCTGACGGATGTTGCGGCAGCATCCACACCTATCTCCGAGTGTTGCAGGAATACGGGATCCGCAAACCGATCTGGAACACCGAAGCGCTCTCGCCGCTGCGCGGCGGCATCCACTGGCCATCCGGGGAAATCAGCTACTTTCGCGGAGGGCAGGCTGTGCCTTTGCTCTCGCCCGCAAAGACCGTGATCGGCAACCTCGCTGTGGGAGCGGAAAAGATCTTTTTCTTCAGCTATAACTACGATCAGGGGCTTCTAGGCCCTCCCGGGGGATCCTTTGACGATCCAGCCCGAACCCTGACGGAACGCGCCCTTGCCGTGCGGGCCCTGGCGGATCAGATCCAGACTGCAACTTACTATGGCCGATTAAACGGAACCCCTAACTTTGTCGAAGTACACTTCTTCAAAAACGGCGACGAAACGATCCTGGTGATCTGGAGCAATGAATCGAACCGGGATGTGGAAGCGGTGATGAGCGGGGCGAATGGCCCAGTGCGGTTATTTGATCCGCTGGGGAACGCCTATCCCCTTCGCGAAAGTGAGGGAAGGGTCAAATTCCGGGTTCATTATGAGCCCCAGTATCTGCGCGGGTTTACGAATATCCCCACGCTCACATTTGGAGATACGATAAACGATGCGCCCTACTTTGTCTCCGAGCCGATCACGTCGGCGGTGGTCGGACGCGCCTATGATTACAACGCGGAGGTATATGATCCGGATCCGAGCAGACGACCGAACGCTCTGATTCCGGTGACGTATAGTCTTGAACAAGCTCCCACCGGGATGCAAATCGACGCGGAAACTGGAACGATCATCTGGAAGCCAGCCCAGACCGGTCGGTTTACAGTTCGTATCCGCGCCCAGGATCCTCAGGGGGCATCTGCGATTCAGGCCTTCGAAATCCTCGTGATGGATGCCTCTCAAAACGCCGCCCCCCAAATCCGATCCCGACCCCGCACTTCCTTCAGCGCGGTGGGCCTTCCATTTGCTTATAACGTGAATGTGTCAGATCCAGAGGGAGGTCCTATTCGCTATCAGCTTACCCAATCGCCAGTATGGCTGAACATTGATCCTGCCTCTGGATTCCTGTATGGGATCCCTTCCGAGCCTGGCGCATTCCCGGTCACGATCCGTGCCATCGATTCGCGAGGGGGATGGGCGGAGCAGACCTTCTATATTTGGGTGGCGCCCTCAGGGGCCAACAACCCGCCCGTGATCAGCGAAGGCCCTGTGGCCGTCCCCCTGGCCACCGTCGCCGCTGTGCGCTGGCGAACGCTCCAGCCCGCTGACAGTCGGGTTCGCTACGGAAGGTCCTGCGGATCATGGGAACGGACGATCGTTCACCCGGAGTGGGTTACTGAACATAGCGTGGGGATCACAGGGCTACAACCGAATACGAGCTATTGTTATGAGGTGCAGTCGGTGAACACCTGGGGAGCCAGCGAATGGCGAAGGGGATCGTTCACCACCCTGTCCAGGGAATTTCGAATCCACCTTCCACTCGTGCAAAGATAGAGAACTTGGTGGATGGAGGAGGCTGCCTCTGGCGGCTTCCCCCATCCACAAGCTTTATGAAGCTCGCATCCATCGTGCAAGCCAGAGAGGAACCGCGCTACTTCTGGAATCGGATGATCCTCATCACACGGCAGATAAACCAGCTCCCCATAAACCGCGCCCCTGATAGAGTAGATGAACTTCTTCACCCCATACTGGAGGGAAAGGCAGATCAGGTTAAGAGAGCCTAACAGATTGACCTTCGCGTTATACATCGGGTCCGCCAACGAGATCCGCACGCTTATCGGAGCAGCGTGATGGTTGACCGCCTCTAACCGTTCCCGCTCGAACCCCTCCGCCAGCGCTGGGCTGCGGATGTCGATCTCATCAAACCGCGCCCTGGGGTTCAGGTTCTCCCGTCGGCCAGTGCTCATGTTGTCCACCACTACTACCTCGTGGCCGTCCTCGATCAACGCATCCACCACGTGCGATCCAATCAAACTTGCTCTGCTGGTGACCATGCATTTCATTACGACCTCCTGGGATTTCGTTAATGTGGCTTTATCGCTCACCTACTGGGAGCCGGTGAACTCATTCGCCTTGAGAGAGTCAACGATCTATCTCCCACGCGCTATCTCTTGCGGACTCCGCGAAGTCCGTTGAGGGGTTTTGCGGGCAAAACCGATAGCCCACCCCCCACGCGGTCACAATGTGACGGGGCCGGGAGGGATCCGGTTCGATCTGGTTCCGCAGATGGCGGATGTAAAGCTTCAAGTAATGGGCATCCCATCCCTAGTTCTCCCAGCCTGCCCGGAGCAGGGTCTCATGGCGGACCACACGACCGGCATACTCCAACAGACAGGCCAGCAGCCGGTATTCGATGCAGGACATGCGAACACGTTGCTCGCGGACCTGCACCTCTTACGGTCTTCGGGACATTCCTGGTGGTATCCCTGAATGATTTGGTCTGAGGGCATTTCATGGCTGACGGAGGCGGGATAGGGCGCCAATAGTGTCTCCCCCCTTAATCCCCCCTCCGCGCAGTCCAAGGGGCCATGGGGAGCCGGAAGGCCATCCAAGGTGCTCCCAGCTCCTAAGGGCTCCCTGACAAAGAGGAAATATTAGGCGACCGGAGATTAACCCAACGATCAGAGGATGCCACACCAGTTTACGAGGGGCGACCCATTCATTCGTCAAACATGAAAGGACTGCTTACCATGAAGGCTCAGAATTTCCCGCTCTCATCTGTTTAGGCCCGACCGAAACATCAACGATAGGATTTGCGGGTGGGGCGCACCCTGCCCGCAAAAGCGCGGATCCTTGAGGGAGATCTGGTGCACCGATGAAGCGCATCGCTCGCATCCATTCCATCTTGATCCTGCTGATCCTGATCGCCTTCGCCCTCCGGCTCCATCGGATTGCCCTCCAGAGCTGGTGGTGGGATGAAGGCTACAGCACCTATCTGGCCCGCCACGGCATCCTCACCGCCATCCAGATGACAGCAGTCGATATCCATCCCCCCCTCTACTACATCGTGCTCTCACTCTGGGGGACGTTCACCGGCTACCATGAATTCACTACGCGCTTTCTCTCGACGATCTTTGGGATCCTGACCCTTCCCCTGCTTTACCGGATCGCCCGGGAGGGGATCGGACGCGCCACCGGGGTCCTGGCCGCCGGGTTGGCCACCCTGGCCCCGGCCTACGTGTATTACTCGCAGGAAACGCGGATGTATACCCTCTTCGCGCTGCAATATCTCTTCGCCCTCTTCCTTTTGAGCCGCATGGTCAGCGCTCGCCGCTGGTCCACATGGATCCTGATCGGGATGGGGATCACCGAGGCAGCGATGATGTATACCCACTATTTCTCAGTGGTCGCCATCATCTTCTTGAACTTGGCCGCTCTTCTTCTGCTCCTGCGCCAACCGATCGAAGAACGTCGATGGAATTTCCGCCGCTGGGCCCTGACCCAGGCCCTGGTGATCCTTGCCTACGCGCCCTGGCTGCCCCCTGCCTACCGGCAGACGGGCCAGCACAGCGATGAGCGGGCCACCTTCCCCACGCTCCTTGAGTTCCTCTCGCTGACCTGGCATTTCTTCAACATCGGCATCCGGGAGGTCCTAGGGAAGACCGGTGAGCCCCCGCCACGGCCCGGGTTCGTGATGGCCTCCGCGGCTTACGGGATCGCCTTCGCGAGCGCGCTGCTCTCCGTCGGGCTGGCCATCTGGCGTCGCCAGCGCAGGATCCCCCTCCGACCAGCGCTGTGGCTGGCGGCTTTCGCCCTTCCCCTGCTGCTGGTGTTTGGCATCACCCGGTGGAAGCCCATCGTCCACCCCCGCTACATCCTGATGCTGACCCCGGCCCTGCTGCTTACGGACGCCGCCCTGATGACGGCCCTCTGGGGCGAACGTCGTCTCGTGAGCCGGGCGCTGGCGCTGGCCCTGGCCCTGGCGATCGGAGTGACCTTTCTGCAAGGGCTGTGGATCGTCTACTATGATCCTGCTTTCTTTCGAGAAGATGTGCGCGGGGTGGCCGCCTACCTCAGCGCGGTCACCACGTCGGAGGACGCAATCGTGGTGGATTCCGAGGAATACACCCTCCAGCAATACTACGCTGGCCCCTCTCCGATTCGGGGGATCAAGATGCGGGGTCGGGAAGCCGAGGGCCTGGCGGAGCTCCAGGCGATCACCACCGGGAAGCGACGGGTCTTTCTCCTGCATTGGTTCCGTTCGGTCACCGACGATAAGCGATTCATCCCTTTCCTGCTGGAAGCCGCCGGCCGGCTGATCGACCACCGCGAGTTCGCAGGCTACACCCTGTGGGTTTACGAGCTGGAACGCCCGGTGGCGAGGCCGCCACTACAACCCGTCCAGATCAACTTCGGAGACCGTCTGTGGCTATCCGGGGCCTTCGCCGAGGGGGAGGCCCACGCCGGAGAGGGGGTGGCGGTGGCCCTCCGCTGGCGGATGCCCGCCCCGATCCCGGAGAACCTGAAAGCCGCGGTCGCCCTCCTCGACCCTGGCCGCCAGCGAGTAAGCGGCATGGACTGGATGCTCATGAACGACCTCCACCGCTACACGGCCCGCTGGTCCCCCGGCGAGGAGACCACGACGTATTTCGTGGTGCCGGTCCCCCTGGGCGCGCCCCCCGGGCCTTATACCCTCACGGTCACGCTCTATCGGGAACCGGATCTGAAAGGGCTCGACCTCCTGGATGAAGCTCGCAATCCCGGGGGCCGATCGCTGACCCTGAGTGCGGTGAACGTGCACCCGCCGCGAACGAGGGCGGACCCCTATGGCACAATGGCCGGCGTGCCCCACCTGACCCACCCACTCTCTTTGGGGGATGGGCTTCAGCTCCTAGGGTTCCAGCTGGCTCCATCTTTGCTGGCGCCAGGGGAGCCTCTGCGGGCCCTGCTGCTCCTCCAGGCCGATCGCCCCGGCCTTCCAGATCAACCGCTCACGCTGGAGATCGCGCGGGGAGAGACGATCCTGGGCTGCCAGACAGGGGATCCCGGCTACGGCCACTATCCGCTGTCCCGATGGATCCCGGGGCTTCCGGTGCTGGATCGTCGGGTGGTCTGGCTGTCCTCCCAGGCTGCGGAGGGGCCGGCGGAGGTGCGGCTGCGCTGGGGGGAGGGTCTGGGGATCTCCCTGGGGACGGTGGAGATCGCGGGGCGGCCACGCCGATTCGATCCGCCTCCTTATGAGATCCCAGTGAGCCAGCGCTTCCCGGGCCTAGCAGAGCTGGTCGGGATCTCCCTGGATCGCACGACCCTGCACCCTGGGGATATCCTGAACGTCCGCCTGATCTGGCGAGCACTGAACGAAGATCCCATAGAGCGCCCTTATGTCGTGTCCGTTCAGGTTCTGAATAAGGAGGGCCGCTTAGTGGGCCAGGACGACCGACCGCCTGCCGATGGGGCCAGCCCGACTACCTCATGGGTTCAGGGGGAATACATTGAAGATCCGCATCCGGTGACCTTCCGAGAGCCCCTTGTGGGCGAGGGCCGGCTGATCGTCGTGCTTTACGATCCGGACACGATGCAACGAGTTCGAGCGGCAGACGGTCGGGATCATCTCGAGCTCCCGGTGCGGGTGAAGGGAATGGGACGTTGATGTCCTGTGTCCGCATTTGTAGGGGTAGGCCCTGTGCCTGCCCCTTAGGGGGTTTTTTCCACCACTATGAAATGGGAAAGGCCGAGCCAGTTCAGAGGGGTGCGTTCCAGGAGATCAGCCATGCGGCGGAGCAGGCGGCCGGCCCGGGGATGTCGCCGCATGATGCGGTCGAAAGCCGGAAAGATCCGCGTGTGGTGGACAATGCGAACGGGGAGGCTGGCGAAGAGGCGACGGAGAGCGCGTCCGCTGTAAGCCCGCACGTGGGGCGCCAGACGGTTGCGCAGGGGATCCGGCAGGTAGTTAATGAGCGGCGTGTTCCCGAAGTGATAACGTCCCCGCCAGTAATGTCCGTGGGTCTCGAAAGGAAACCAGCGGTTGGGGCAGAACAGGAGGATGCGGCCGCCCGGCCGCAGCACGCGGACCATCTCAGCCACCGCCTGGCGGTCGTCGGCCACATGTTCGATCACCTCATGGGAGAGCACGATATCGAACGTGTTGTCTGGATAAGGAAGGGCCTCGGCGGCAGCGACGACCAGGAGCCGGAGCCCGCGGGCCTGGGCTTCCCGCAAGTAGGATTCCTCGATATCCAGTCCATAGACCTCCGTTGTGAAGGCCTGAAGGGCCTCCATATACATCCCGACCCCACATCCATCCACCAGAACCCGGGCGGCCTCGAGGCGAGTGGACTGTCGCATCAACTCCAGGCGCCGGGCCTGTCCGGGACCCCAGGTCAGACTGGGCACCCCGCGTTGCGCGGCCCTCTCCGCTGGGATCATCCCCTCAAACCCTCCGCTAACAAAAGACCACCCCATTAATCAGGCGAAAGAATCTTTCTCACTCCCCTTTATCCTTCCTCGCAGGGAAAAAGGATATCGGGAATTTCGAGGAGCTTGGGAAGATGACAGAATGCCTTTCGGCAAACCCCACCTGCCTTTTCATTATGAGACTTCCCGTTTCAGAAGCCAGTAGGTCTCCCACGTGGCGAGGGCCATCCACACGGCCAGCCGGAGACCATGCAGGCCATCGATGTAACCCCGGAGCCGTATGAAGCGGCGCCAGAATTCCCGCCCCATCATAGTCCAGGGGGTGTAAACGCGGGGCCGCACCCCCGCCTCTCGGAGGGCTTGCGCCTCCAGCCGAGCGTAGGCCCGTTGCTTGGCCCGAAATTCGGCAGGGGAGTCGTAGTTGTAATGAATTAGAGGATTCCGAAGATAACCGGCTTCGCCCTGCAACACCGCAATCTCGTGAACCGGACGTTCATATCGGGCGTAGCCCCGACGCAGGAGGCGCAATTGATAATCCGGCCACCAACCTCCGCCCCGTGTCAACCGTCCGAATAGATAGTTCTGCCGGGGCACCCACCAGCCCACATAACGCGGATCCTGAACGGCCCTTCGAACCTCCTCTGCCAGCTCCGGCGTGGCCCGCTCGTCGGCGTCCACAAAGAAGATCCAGTCGGCCTCCACCTGTGCCAGCGCTGCGTTGCGCTGGGCGGCATAGTTCTCGAAGGGATGCTGAAGAACCACCGCCCCAACGGCGCGCGCCCGCTCTACGGTGTCATCGTCACTATACGAGTCAAAGACAACCACCCGGTCTGCCCAGCGCACGCTTTCGATGCATGCCTCAATAAAAGCGGCCTCATTGCGGGTGAGGATCACCACCGCCAGCATCGGTTTTCTCGTGAAGGGAAGTTTAGGCCAAAGGCCACACTGCTTGATCCCTGTAGGATTTAGGTTTGGAGTCAATGGCGCTAGCTCCGGAAATCTCTGAACGTCCCAGGCGACTTTGGAGCTCTCCCGGAAGTTTTAAGAGCCAAAGCGCTGAATCCGATCAAAGTTTTTCCGCTTGAAAGGCCATGCGCCGCACCTCCTCATAAGCTGCCCGCATTGCCGCACCTTCGGAATCCGCCGCTTGGGCCAGCGCCCGAGCGCGCCAGCTTGCGCCCATGGCCACCAGACGACAGGCCAGCCGGAACTTCCACCGGGGATAATGCTGGCGATAGAGCCGCAGCCGACTGGCCCAGAGGGCCCGGATCATCTCCGGGCGTGCCTGGCGGGCGCTCTCCCCGCCCGCATGCGCCACCACGGCCTCCGGCACACAGTAGCGCTCCCAGCCCGCTCGCGCCATCCGCCAGCACCAGTCCACCTCCTCTGCGTAGATCCAGTAGCCCTCATCCAGCAGCCCCACCGACCGGATGGCTTCCCCCCGAACCATCATCGCCGCTCCGAGAGGATGTCCGATCCGAAACGGTTTCCCACGCGCATACCAGGCTCGAGGGTAACGTCCGTTCAGGCGGGTCTCCAGCAGGCGGGGATGAAGCGGAAACAGATCCAGGAAGAGCTGGGCCAGCTCAGGGAAATCAAAGGCGCTGTGCTGGAAGCGGCCATCTGGATAGATCAACCGCGGGCCGCAGACCCCCGCTCGGGGTGTGGCTTCCATGAAGCGAAGCAGGATCCGAGGGGCCTCATCCAGGACTTCCGTATCCGGGTTCAGGAGCCAGACGTAACGGGGTGCCGAGGAACGATCGGGGAACCCCATGGCCTTCAGGGCCTGATTGTTGGCGGCAGCGAACCCCCGATTCGTGGAGTTCACCATCAGGCGGGCCATGGGAAAGGCGGAACGGATCGCCTCCTGGGTGCCGTCGTCTGAGGCGTTATCCACCACCCACACAGAGGCCGCAAGCTCCGATCGCTCCAGCGCGGCGAAGAGGGACCGCAGCGCCCGCAACGCCCAATCCCGCACGTTCCAGGTCACCATCACAACGGCCAGCTCATCCATCCACGGCCTTCGGTCCTGTCAGCGTGTTCTCTAAACCGCCGGCGTGCCTCTGCGCGATGGGGGGAAGATGGCACGGATTCGCTAGGGACTGCCCACCGGATGTGCCCCTATCGGATCTGCACCCGGATTCGGGATTCTAGCAACGGGAGCCAAGGCCAGCCAGCAGGGAGAACCCGAATCTCAGGCGGCTGGGCCAGCGGGAGGGCCTGCAGCTGCTGGAGTGCGCCCCCTATGGATTGGCCCCGGAGCTCCTTCCGAATACGGGCGATCGACAAACGGGGGATCGCCTTCCCCTGAGCCTGGACATTCAGACGGATGCGAGGCTGGCCCTCCTCATCGGTCTCCACCGTCGCTTCTAGATCTTCGCATCCGGTGAAGGTGAAGCCTTCCGCAGCCAGCTCATAACCGGGAGGCGCCTGACGGGCGAGCGCGACTAGCATTATTGCTCCGATATCACTACGCAATACCTTGTAGCCCACCACCCGAGCTCGCATCTCGGCCCGTAGGCTCTCCGCTGGCTCCCCGACTATACGATCGTATCCCTCGAGCAACGGTTCTACGCGAAGCGTCTGAGGCAACACGCAATCCTGAGAATCCAGACCTGACTGCATCTGAGCATAACCCTGCTGACGAAGCTGGGCGATTAGAGCCTCCCGCACTCGCTCCCGATCCACGGCTGTTACCACCGGCACAGTTTCCAGCTTCCCACCCGCTAAGCGCTCTGGATTGCTGACCCGCAGGGAGAAGGCCAACGGCCCCTCCACTAAGTTGATCTGATTCGGACCTACATTCCCAGCCGGACCAGGCTCTAAGGCCCGCACCTGGGCCACGGCGGTTCCCCCAAATCCCGCTGGCACGGTCACTGAAGGGCTGATCATAAAGCGAACAACGAGGTTGCCGCTGGCCGCCCGGACAATCGTGCCCGCAGGCACTTCTACCGGACGGGCGGTCTGATTAACCAGAACAACCTGGCCCTCCGCATATCCCCTTGGCTGTCCCTGGCGTCCGGTGGTGCGAGTCTCCGCCCGCCCCTCAACCACAACCGCTACAGGATACGCTGGGATTGCACCGCGAGTCAGATCCCGGGCTGCAAGGCGGGGATCTGCCACCAAATTCTCTTTCACCGCCAACGGCTGCCCCTGAGGATAGAGCGTGACCTCAGCCGAAGGGAAGAGAAAGACCACCAGCAACAGCACGGAAAGCAACCCCAAGCTCCCCACCAGTAGACTGAGCACACGCGCCCACCGATGGGAAGTTGGAGGACAAGCGTCTGCCCAAGCTCGGATGTCAGGGGTCATCCCTCTAGGGGCTACCAGCTCCTCTGTTTCGGTTAGGACCGGCCATGAGGATCGAAGGGCTTTCTCCCGACAGGCAAAAACAGGAAGCCCCAGTTCAAGCGCCGCTCGCCGTCCCTCGAGGGAGGGCGTCACCAGAGCGATCTCCTTCCCGATCCCTTCTACCCAGTGCTGGAGACGCCGCAACGACACCGGGTTCAGCACCGGATGCTCCGCTGGAACCTCGAGGATCACTCGAGGAGCATTAGAGATCGCAATCCGGAATCGTAGGGAAGCCCAATCATCATCCGGCCATACAGGGAGGATCTCTATAGAATTCTCTGCTTTAGAAGCGGGATGATAAGCTTGGGTCTGCGTCATAATAGACCTTCTCCCAGTCCTCGAAACCCTCAAAACAGACACGGATGAGGGATTTCAGCCGAACGCCTCATGATCCTTTGGGATGGCCTAGCGGATCGCCACCCAGGATTCCGCTATTACCATCCCTTAGGCCAGGGCAGTTTCAAGAGCCAAAAGCGCGCCGAATGATCCCGAGCTCCAGCAAACGAATGCCTGCTCTTGAGCTCCTTATCCGATCGGAATCTGTTGTCCCAGTTCTGGAATCCGCAATCCGATGCTTGTGCCCCTCAGAATCTCCTCCCATTGCTTCGGTTCCTCAGTGTGCACCGGCACCAGCATACGCGGCCGCACCGCTCGGACAAAGGCGGCCAGCTCATCCTCTCCGGCGTGGCCGGAGGCATGCAATGGCCGGGCATGGGGATCGTCGGGATCTCCTTCCATCCGCATCCCCAGATGTCGCACCCACTGTCGCAATCGCTCTAGATCCACCGCCTGTTCCTCATCATACGCCTTACTGTTGGCATACAGGTAAAGCGCCCCCTCCAAGGAGGCTGGATCGAGATCGAGCAGATCGTTCATATCCAGCAAGCCACAGCAAAGAAGATAACCGCCCGGATCCTTGGAGATCTCGGAGGGCTCGACCATCCGGTTTGTCCATCGCTCTTGCAGATCCTGCTCCCAGAGATCGAGACGCACCTTCGGGTCGTTGCGCAAGCAGATCCGTGAATCCTGATAGATCTCATGGAAAGCGGACGAAACACGCGCTGCGGCCTCTAGCAAATAGGCGTCCCTCGGCTGGATCACCAGACAGCGCCCAGTCTGACGAGCAACCTCCAGGAACGTCTGCAATCGCTCTAAATTGCGCGTCGCGAAATCAGCGATGACTAGCCGTCCCTCAGCATGACGGGTCAACTTCAGAGCATTGTCAAAAACCTGCTCCTCAGTGACATGCATGCTTTTCCTCTCCCCCAAGCGAGTTCCCTCGCAAAGGAGCACAGCAATCTCCATCCGCCGCCAGTCCTCTTGCAGTTTTTCGCTGGCTGCCTTCTGCCTTCCGTGAAAGCGCAGATCCCCAGTGTAGGCCACCCAACCTGCCTGGGTCTCCACCGCGAAGGTGACTGCCCCAGGGATCGAGTGGTCAACGGGCCACCAACAAACCCTCCGATTGCCCACGCTGCCCGAGAATTTCCCAAGCGGTGGGGTGCTCAGTTGCTTGGTCCGTCCAGGCGGATGTTGCCACCACTCCTGAAGCTCCGGGGGAATGGAATCGGCAAGGAGATTGAAGCGGCGCCCCCGGTAGGGGCCCTGTTTTTCTGCCCGTAATGTCCCGCTCCTCTCATCCCACACCCTTTGCGTTAAATAACACCATTCATACATGAACCCGGAGCCGCCCGTCACCTGCATCGCCCGAACTACGGCAGCGGTCATCGGGGTCATGACCAGCGGGATCGCTGGATCCAGGAAGGTAATGTCCCCCATATGGTCGAGATGAGCATGGGTGATCAGCACTGCATCACTGGCAGGCCTGGGATCCCGGCTCAGGATTATGCTTATTCCGGCAAAGCGCTCCCATAGGTCAGGCCAGGCGAGATCTTCGCGATAAAGACCGTATATCGGCGGAAGGAGACCCAAGGCGAGGAGATCCCAAAGGCCACGAGCGGAACGAGGTCTGAGAAATTCATTAAAAAACGCCCGGTGACGGCTAAAAGAGGTGCCGAAATCCAACCAGAGGCGCAAATCGTCGTCCTCCAGAAAAATCTTATTCCCGCCGACCTCGCCTGCACCGCCAAAAACGATCAAGTGGGAGGCCATCGGTTCATTCCTCCATGGGCAGTCCATCAGCAAATCATCTCACCATAGAGCGCCATGACGTTCGTCAGACACCCCGCTGAATTCGATCTCCATAAGACAGCGGAGATGCTTCCCAATATCCGCGCCGCGCCTTTGCTGTCGCATATCATAACCCGACCGATCGGATTTCGACAGAGGGCCGTCGCAAGCGGACGTAGATGAAAACCTCCTCGTATTCCCAGAGAACTACAGCGCAGGCAGGCCGGAAGAAGGCGAATCCCTCAGGCGACTTCGGATGATTGAATACTCATCTTGACAGCCCAAGCTCATTCATATTAGCATATGCTTTGTAACTCCCTTCAGATTAACGAACGCGGAGGTTGCAAATGGAGCGATATAGAATGACCACCGCTCGCCTGAATTTGAGAGAAGCGCCTGGGCTTCGCCACCAATCGCTTGGAGTCATGGATCATGGGATCTTGGTTGCTGATTTTGGCGATCGGGCGTCCGAGGATGGATACACGTGGGCGAAGATCTCCCCACTAGAAGGCCCCCTTATGGGGCGCGTGGGCTGGTCAGCCACGCCATGGTTATCTCCGGCCGATCGGCCTCTTGGAGCCGTGCTGGCCGTAGATGCGGCATTTTCACCTATCCAGCCGCATGTTCTGATGAGACATCTGCATTCGCAATTCCGGCAGATCCCTGAACTCTTTATCCAGTGCATGTGGACAGGCGCGGTAGTTCCATCCCCTGCCCTCTCGAATCTCCGCCTCGCCCAGCAAGCTGCGATGGATATCGCGATCTATGTCAATCCATACAAGATCTCGGATTCTGCACGCCTTCCCGATCCTTATCAACCCGTCGAGCGAGCTCAGAACATGCTAGGGGAACTTTGGGAGAAGCTGATCTTTGTGGCCGTAGATGTGGAGCGATTGCTGCTTCCCGAATCACAGCCCTCTGCCGCTCGGATTCAAGCGACACTTAAAGCCACTCTAGATATGGTGGAGCATGTCCAGAGGATGGGAAAGATCCCGGTGCTCTATACGGGGGCCTGGTTCTGGAACGGAGTGCTGGGCAACCCTAAACCTCCTGAGCTGGACGGAGTTGCCGCGTGGCTGGCTCAGTATGATCACACGCCGGATCTCTCGAAGTTGAACACCCAGTTTGGGCCCCGATGGCGGGTGGCCGCCAAACAGTTCGCTGGCACCACCTCCACACCGGGCGGCGTCGTCGATCTCAACGTGTTCGCCCTAGATTTTGTTCAGAATCCCACTTGATGAAAAGGTCTCCTACAGATCGCGCAGAATCAACCACAAAATGGCAACCGACCCGCATTTCGATATCTGACGGCATCACATCGACGCCAACCAATACCATGACATTCACGCCGACTAATAACCCGACACCTACCCTAACACCAACATGCATCCCTCCTGGGACGCTACCACCCGCTCCAACCCACTCGCGGGCGCTGGTGTGGCCACGGATGGGCGTGTTACGGATCTGATCACTGCGTATCGCCGGTCTGGGGGTCACTTACGGCGTCTACTATAATGAGATCCAGCCAGCGTTAGTGGACGCCGTCCACCGCATAGCCTCCGGCCTGCCTAACCTGCTGCTGTCCGTCCCAACGGCCCTCTGCTGACGCGAGCACGGAGCCAGCCGTGGCTGCCTATGGGGTGCCAGGATGCCTCGGGACGGCATAGCAACGAAGTCCCTGGAGGCTGTGACAGCGGGGCCTGAACCCGCGTTGGATGCGCTAAGGAGGAATATCTTCCCCACGCTCATCCGTTGATTATCACTTACACCTCACGATCCACCGAACCGCCTCACCATCGCTCACCACTCCACCAGCGAACGGCTCGAAGATGCGCGCGATGTGGTGGGCAAACGCACCATGCGCCACGAATATAATCCGGTGGACTGTCTGTTGCACCCGGTTTGCCTCGAGTGAGCCGGTCGCCTATATTTCGAATATCCAGGGCCATCTTCGTCGACGACAGTGCGTTCACGTATACCTATGGCACCGCTAGGCAGCGAATTGCGAGCCCAGAGTCTCGCTGCTACGCTGGTTTATGCCCAGACTGCAGACCGGCTACAGGTGGCCCAAAACCGTATTAGAGCCGCTCCCCATTCCGGAACCGTCAGCGTATGCCCTCGCCTCCCATCTACTCTCACCGCCATCCTCGCATCCAGAACAACCCGATCAACGTCACTGATCCTATCAGCCTGTTCTCCTCGTGATGGAAATAGACAGCAGGCCGGGCGGTGGACATAATTCAAGCCGCTCACTCAAAAGCCGGTCTGCCACGCCTTCGCTTTCTCCGTATGGATGACAGTCGGTGTCCCTCGGATACAGTGAAGGATCTGTCTGCGGAATTTATGTGGGAATACAGCGCCACTAGCGCGGACGCACACCATTCATCTCTTAGCTGCAATCCCATCTTGATAGATGGATCACCTTGATTAGCTTCGAGCTCATCACCACTTCGCGTTTTAGGCGGAGCGCAAGAGGGTTTTAGCAAGGTTAGAGTGTGGGAGAAGATGATAGAATATCCTCTGCTCGGGGAGGGATCTATCGAGTTCATCATCCGGATTTACTCCGATCTCCTCGTCATCTAGGCAAGGCAACCAGAGGAAATAACAGGGTTGGAGAATATTGTGGAAGCATCGATCAGACCTTCATATGGCGGGAATGCCTTCAACCGTGGGAAGCGGCGGTTAGGAGGCAGAGGCGCACAAACTCAGAGGTCATCGTGAATATCCCTGATGAATATACCCGCGCTAATCTAGATTTGCTGCTTCCCCACTCCCAACCAACAATCGAGCGTAGGGACTGCAGCGGGTCTCACCCTGAGACCTCAGGCTGGGCGTAGAATGACATATGGCGGCATGTTGTGCTCGATGCCCTGGGCGGCATGCGGTGCATATCAGATCCGATGAGTGCAGCGGTGAGCTCGCGGGTGTAGAAGCTGTATGGCCAAGATATTTCTACGTGGATGATAGGAGGTCAACTACTACTGTTTCCCACGACGAGGTTCATGGGAGGTGAGCAATGCTCAAGAAGCTACCGGCGATGCTCTTGGCGTTCCTCTGTTTAGCCTCGAGCAGCTGTCAGACCAGGGAACCCTTGGGGCGCATACGTCATTACGACTTAAGGCAGGTGTTTCCGGATCGGGAAATCATGAATGATCGAATCGCTTTCTTGACCGAGGATTATCTCAACTTGGTGATCGGAGGGCACATTTACACAGTTCGGCGTCTTGGCAAACCGGTTGCTTGGTCACCAGATGGGAAGTCCCTCCTATTAACTATCCCCCAGCCCGGCTCCGTACCTCTTTATCACCTGGGAATCATACGGGAGCCAAACTGGTCATGGGTGGAATATGTGCAGAAGAATGTGTATAACGCCGATGCGAACTGGGGGCCGTATAGCGAGTGGATCGTGTTCCTGGGCATTCCGGATTACTACGCCACTCAGAAAGACGAGCTTTCTGAAAAGATGGGAATATACATACTTAATCTGCGCAGCGGAGAAAAGCGGAAAGTGGGTGATGGAGCTTGCAACCCGGTGTGGTCTCCAGATGGCCGCATGATTGCCGTTACGAGCCACATCGCCGATGAAAACGCCTATGGGTTGAAGATTATAAATTTAGGGGAGAATTGGACAAAGGAGGATTGGACAGGACCATCCAGCGAACGGATCATTTATCGATTTACCACCAAATACATGTGTTCTGGAACCACATCAAGTTGGTTTCCAGATTCCCGACGGTTATTGGTCACTGACGGGCTGAAGATCCTTATTGTAAATCTAGAAGATGGCTCGATAAAGAACGTATATGAGATCAACACTCCAAGGGTAGAGGGATGGTTGGAGGCAAGGCTTCTGCCGGATGGACAGCACGTGGTATATAAGGCTTCTTACGGGGACGGATGGTGCCGGAATGATGAGGATTGCCAGCATTGCGGGCCAGAGCGCGGGATCCGGACGTCCTGGTGCAGAACCGATTCTCGTTGCTGGCGGAATGAGATTGTATTGATAAACCTGAAGGAGCTGACTCGGAAGAACATCACGCCGAAGGTGGAGGATTATACCCTTCCAACCCACTACGATTCCATTCAATTCGTGTGGTGGCAGGAGCGTCAATGAGGCGATGATTTGGGGCTACAGGTTGAATCGCATCGGCGCCAGCCTCCCTCTCCCAGTCTATCCGCTTCCGCCGGATTCTCTAGCTCACCTTGCCAGCCGCTTATTCCCAGGCCGGGCGGAGGGCAGCAGCACATGGCGCTAAGTTCTGCCTGATGCCCCAGACAGTGCGCAGCACGCAGAGGAAGCCAATCGACGAATACGCCCACGAAGATCGCCATCGCATCATCTTCGGTCTGCGGGTGGGGCTCTACCTAACAATTGAAAGGCGCAGCCGGGCTCCATGGGGCAGTCACCTCTTAGAACTTCTGTGAAGAGAGCGGCCTATCAAACACTGGACAGTCATAGCCGCCCTGGCCGAGACCGCCTAAGCCCATCAGCCGCCGCCGTAGCCGTTCCGTAACGGCTGAGAGCGCCTTACAAGCTCAAACGCATCTTGACGGTCGGCGAATTCCCGCTGCGAATCGGAAGGCGATCAGGAAAACGGAGCATCGTCCGTCCTCCCCGGCCTCGGCGAATGCCTTCCTCCGCCTATTCGAGCGGAGTCCCCTGGACGGCCATGCGATGGGGCATGAAATAATATATTCAAGGGAGCGGAGGACTTCATTCCTACATGCCTACATGGCCCATCAGAATCAAGTCTGGGCTTAAATCGATGAGGCAAAGGCAATGAAGCCGCTCGAATGGCCTAAATCAGAGCGTTACGTATGCGAGGGGTGTCGCTGAGAGAGCTTTTAGACGCGATGTTGCCCGCTGGAACTCGGGTAGTTGGTGGTGAAAGCGGGCTGGATCGCGAGGTGACGTGGGCCACCTTGCTTCGGACGACGCCTGCGCGAACAGCCGTTCAGAGGGGAGATCTTCTGCTCTTCTCTGCTGATCTTCTTTCGATACGTGAACCGCCTCTTGCTTTCTCTGCTCTCTTAGAGCTCGCCTTAGAGCGCGAAGCGGCCGGGCTCGCTGTTGTCAGCCCGATTCCAGAAGCCTGGGGGCCGCTGGCCGACGAAGCTGGCCTGCCGTTATTGGCCCTGCCAGAAGGGACTAGCCTAGCGGAGCTAGCAAATCAAATCGCTCGGTTTATCACCGCCCGCCGCGAAGCCCTTTACGAAATCGAACGGGAGCTCCAGCGGCGATTTCAACAGGCAGCCCTGACGGGTGAGGGATTGCCTGCGATCTTGCGCGTCCTGATCGAGGTCACCGGCAAGAGCGTCTGGATGGAGGACGCGCAAGGAATGCCTTGGCCGGATCTCCCCTCGCCGCCGGAATCTTCCCCCGGCCAAGCGGAACGTCGGGCTTGGCTTCGACGCCTGTCCTTGCGCGAGGAAGCCGAGCCTCCGGTCGTCCTCTTCGGGCCCGATGCTGAGGAGCGGGTCTGTCTCGCAGGGGCTGTGCTTCTGGATCGAAGGCCCGTAGGGATGATCTGCCTGCTCAGCCCTTCCCGGAAGATCACCGAGCGGGATCGCTTGGCGATCGCTCAGGCAGCGCTGGCCTGCGGGCTAGTGCTTCATCGGGAGCGCTCATTGTGGTCAGCGGAAGCCCGAGTGCGTGGGGAATTCCTGGCCCAGGTGTTACGGGGAGAGCTGTCGGAAGCTGAGGCGCGCCGTCGGGCCCGCATCCTAAGCGAGCCGATCGAAGAACCTATGGCAGTAGCTGTGTTTCGCGCCACGGATATGGAAGGGAATATGGAGCGCTTAGCCGATGCTATCCGACGTCTGACAGCTCGCTTTGCCCGATGCCGGGTTCAGCCGATGGCTGAGGGGATTGCCTTCGTATTTCCGCCTCCCGTAGGGGAGAGTGACCTAGAGATGGTGGTGGAAGGATTGCGGGTGGAACTGGCCCGCGCCCTAGGGTTAACCCATTTGGCCGCCGGTGTGGGTGGGGTTTACGCAGGCCCCTCTGGTCTAGCCCGTTCCTTCCGAGAAGCGGTTCAATCCCTTCAGATGGTGGAGGCTTTGCTCGGTGGAGAGCGCACGCTTAGCTACCAGCGCCTTGATATCTATCGTCTACTCTATCCAATGCGAGAAAGCGAAGTCCTGGCAGAATTTTATGAACAGGTTCTTGGATCTCTAGAACGCTACGATCGAGAGCACCGCGCAGAGCTCATCCCTACCTTGGAGGCTTTCTTCGCTTGTGATGGAAACCTGCAACGGACTGCGGAGCGTCTATTTCTGCATCGAAATTCTCTGGCTTACCGTCTGCGGCGGATCCAAGAGATTACGGGGATGGATCTGCGGCGATGGGAGGATTGCTTTCGATTGCAAATGGCCTTAAAAATCCGACCGATCCTGAGGAGGTCGCATGAACAGCCAGGCGGTGGATCCGATCCAAGTGTTGGAGAAAGCCCGTAGCTCCAGCGTGCGATTTGTCATTCTTCGCTTCACAGATATCCTGGGAGCTCCGAAAGGGGTGACCATTCCTATAGAGGATCTTCCGGAGGCCTTGGAGACTGGAAAGTGGTTCGATGGATCGGCCATCGAGGGCTTCGCTCGGGTGGCGGAATCCGATTTGTATCTCAAGCCAGATCTGAGCACGTTTACAATCCTGCCTTGGACTCATGGGCATGGGACGACAGCCCATGTGATCTGCTGGGTAGTGAATCGGCGAGGGGAGCCCTTCGCGGGGGATCCCCGGTCGGTGCTGGCACGGGGGATGGAGCGGGCAGCCCGCATGGGGTATAGCTATGTGGTCAGCCCTGAGCTGGAGTTCTATCTTTTTCAATCGGATGGGGATAAGGCCCTTGCTCCCACCTCTCCCGATGCTATTGGGTATTTCGATTTGGCCACCGATCGCGCCCATCAGGTTCGCTGTGAGATGGTGGACACTCTGCGGACGCTTGGGATCCCTGCTGGGCCCGGCCATCATGAGATCTCGCCAGGCCAACACGAGATCGATTTCCAGCCCGCTGATGCCTTGCGGATGGCAGACTATATCGTGACGGCGCGGTTGGTGATCAAGCACATCGCCCAGGCCCATGGGCTCCATGCCACCTTTATGCCTAAGCCGATGGAGGGACGGGCAGGCTCGGGGATGCATACGCATCAGAGCCTGCTCCGCGTGGAGGATGGAGGGAATGCCTTTGCAGACCCCGAGGACGATTACGGGCTTTCGTCGCTAGCCAAGGCTTTCTTAGCGGGGCAGATCGCCCACGCCCGGGGGATGTGCGCGGTGCTCTGCCCCCTGGTGAACTCCTATAAACGTCTTCTGGGCGGGTTCGAGGCTCCACCCTATGTCAGCTGGGCCCGCATTAACCGTTCGGCCCTCATTCGGATCCCGGCCATCAAGCCGGGGCGCTATCAATCCACCCGCATTGAGCTCCGGAGCCTGGACCCTGCGTGCAATCCCTATCTGGCCTTCGCGGTGATGCTGGCAGCTGGATTAGATGGGATCGAACGGCGGTTGCCGCTTCCGCCGCCGGTGGAGGAGGAACTGATCCCCATGGAGACGGCAGAGCTAGAGGCCCGAGGGATCCAGCGATTGCCTGCTACCCTGGGAGAGGCCCTAGAGGCCCTCGAGGCCGATGAGGTCATCCAGGAGGCCCTCGGCCCGCTCGCCGCGGAGCGGTTCTTGGAAGCCAAGCGGCTCGAGTGGGCGGCCTACTGTCGCCATGTGAGCGCCTGGGAGATCGAACGCTATTTCCAGGTGTATTAACGCACGGTATGCAGGGCCGCCCCCTTGTGATCGCCTGATGCGGGGCGAAGCCTCCATGATCACCCCGCATGGGGCCTATCGAATCAGGGCAAGCAACGGGGGTCTGCCCCTACTTTAAGGAAATGCGAGGAGCGCTGAGACATATTCGTTAGGGTCACCCCGCACGCCAGCCCTCTAACGAGCACCGCCTCCATTCACCCTCTGACCCCCTTCGCGCAGACGCCTTCCATACTCCGATCACGGGATAATTTGTGCGCGTAGCCCAAACCATGATCCTCGATTTTCGGTTCCTCGACCTATACCCTCCTATTCCCTAGCACATTACAATCGGGCCAAGTTCATGAGTCAGACCCAGTGGAGCCGTTTTAAGCATGATCTTCTTCCGCAGGGGAATTCTCTTTGCGGAGGTGTGAAGGATGCGCGGTGGGATACAACGGCGGATAGTGATGGGAGGAATGCTGGTGCTGGCTCTAGGATTGACCCATGGCCTAGCGCTGGCCCAGGGCCCGTCTCCAGAATCGGGCGCGGCGGAAGCGGTGCGGGAGGAGCTCAGCCGTGCGGTGAACTTCGCCTGGGCCCTCATCGCGGCCTTCCTAGTCTTCTTCATGCAGGCCGGGTTTGCGATGGTGGAGGCTGGCTTCAGTCGCTCGAAAAATGTGGTGGCGGTGCTGACCAAGAATCTCATGGACGTCATGATCGGGGGGCTCGCCTTCTGGGCCTTCGGCTTCGCTTTGATGTTCGGCGGATCTGGGCTGGCACCGGGCCTAGAGCAAGGCACGCCCTGGATTGGCCTCTCCGGTTTCTTCCTAAGCGGGTCGGCCTACGACGATCAGACCGCGATGCTCTGGTTCTTCCAGATGGTCTTCGCCGCCACAGCAGCCACCATCGTCTCCGGAGCGATGGCGGAGCGGACCAAGACCACCGCTTACCTGGCTTATAGTTTCCTCGTCTCCGCGCTGATCTACCCCATCTACGGCCACTGGGTGTGGGGAGGGGGCTGGCTGGGGAATCTCTCCGCCTATCTGCCGTTCCTCGGGGAGGGAGTTGGAGCTAAAGACTTCGCGGGGTCCGGGGTCGTGCATGCGGTCGGCGGCTTCGTCGCGCTAGTCGGCGCGGCAATGGTCGGCCCCCGCATCGGCAAATTCAATCGGGATGGCACCCCCAACGTGATCCCGGGTCACAGCCTGACCCTAGTGGCCCTGGGAACGTTCATCCTGTTCTTCGGCTGGTTCGGATTCAACCCAGGATCCACTTTGGCTGCTACCGATCCGCGGATCGCCATGATCTCGGTGAACACCTTCCTGGCGGGCGCAATGGGCGCGGTGGTAGCCATCTACTATGGCTTTTTCCGAACTGGCCGGCTGGATCTGGCACTGGCCTGCAATGGGACGCTGGCGGGTCTGGTGGGGATCACCGCGCCGTGCGCCTATGTGGCACCGTGGGCGGCGGTGGTGATCGGGGGAATCGCGGCGCTGGTGATGATCGGCGGGGCCGCCTTCGTGGAGCGGGTTCTGAAAGTGGACGATGTGGTCGGCGCCTCGGCGGTGCACGGATTCGCCGGGCTGTGGGGATTGCTGGCCGTGGGCCTCTTCGCGGACGGCACCTATGGCGGCGTGGCCGGCCTGATCGTAGGGGCATGGGCCCAACTGGTCGCCCAAGCGATCAGCGTCGTAGTGGTTACGGCATGGTCGCTGGGGACCGGTTTCCTGGTGTTCTGGTTGATCCGGCAAACCATCGGCCTGCGGGTGAGCGCTGAGGAAGAGCGCATCGGGCTGGATCTGACGGAGCATGGGGCGGAAGCCTATCCCAGCGGCCGACGGCTTCAGCCTGAAATTCCATAATCGATCAGCTTGGGCAAATCTTGGGTTTTCTACATCCCTCAATCTCTTCTCCCTGCGCTATCCGCGTCTTGGAGCGCAGGGAAGAACAATCAGGAGGTGAACGATGTTTGCGGTGGAACTTATAAGCGGTCTGATCGGTTTCGGGTTCTTCCTGCTGCTCTGGGTCATCTTACCGCATCGCCTCCATCGACCTCAGCACCAGGTCGTTTCCGCTAAGGGAGTAGCGGTTGAGGAGACCACGGGGACGATCGCTGGGGAACCGCCTTCCCGCCCTGTCCACCCACGGAAGCGTGCGGGCGTTTCGCTGCGCCTGCGGCCCGTGGCTTCCCACGAGCATCGGAATGGGGTGTGGGGCATGCTGGAGGGCGAGTGGAACGGCCGGGAGATCGCCCTTCCAGTAGGGAGGGAGCAGGTTCGTTTGAATGGGACGTTCCAGGAGCGCTATGTCGCCACTGTGGGCGGATTGCGTTGTCAGCATACTACGCCATATGGCCTGAAGGAGATGGTGGAGGAGGCCCTGGAGGGACTGGCCTACGCCGGGGAGTTGCCGATTTACGGTTTCTGCTTCTCAGGCCCCGCGGGCCTGCGAATGGCCCCCGTGTATCGGTTCCACGAATGGCAGGTGGTGGAGCCGGAAGGGCCGATCCTGTCCGCCAAGGAGCTGGGCGTATTGCGGCAGCGTCTGGCGGATCTCTGGGGATGCCCGGCGGAGGCGGTGAGGATCTATCGCTTCTCCCAGGCCATGTCATGGGTTCCGCCCGTGGCAGTGCTGACGGACTTCAAAGGCCTCCTGTGGCTCCCTGTCTTTTCCGAAAAGGAATCTCTGATCTGCCCCGATGGCCTGGAGGAGCATAGGCTCAGTGTGACCTCCAATTCCATATGGGAGGCTCTCCTCGCCGGATTGGATCCGTGGATCCGTGAGGGATGCCGGATTGACATGACGGAACCCCTCATTCGTGAGATCCGTGGATGCGCCCACGAGAGCCCTTATCAGTTGCGGGGGGTCATCGCCCAGAATGGACGGCTGCAGCCGATGACTTGGCCGATCTATCTCAATCAGGGACAGTGGTTCGTCGTGCTAGATGGGAACGGCGAATCGGCCCGGGGAGTGATGGCGTCGGATCGGGAAAGCCTGCGAGAGTTGGCAGGATGCTTATTAGTTCAAGAAGGACATCTGAAGGATCCTATGGCACTTCGGATTATGCAGAAGGCATAGCATCTCAAGGCGAGCGACCTGCTACCTGCCCCACAGAGTTTATTTCACGATCGATTCATTTCACGATTTAGGAGGAGCATATGCTGGGTTTAGGCCTGTTGATCGGTCTGCTGATCGTTGCCGGTCTGATCGCGCTCTGGGCCTGGCGGTATACGAAGGCGGGGCCCAATGAGGTGCTGATTATCTCCGGCCGCAAACGGAAGGTGATCGACCCGGACGGCCGCAAGCGGGTGGTCGGCTATCGGCTGGTGCGGGGGGGCACCTTCGTCTGGCCGATCCTGGAGCGGGTGCAGCGGCTCTCCTTAGAGTTGCTCACCATTGAGATCCAGACTGCGGACGCTTACACCGCCCAGGGCGTGCGGATGATCGTGGATGCGGTGGCCCAGGTGAAGGTGAAGGGAGATGAAGCCTCGATTGCTGTCGCCGCCGAGCAGTTCCTGTCTCGCTCGAAGGATGACATCCGGCGAGTAGCGCTGCAGGTGATCGAGGGCCATCTACGGGCCGTCCTGGGCACCATGAATGTGGAAGATCTCTATCTCCGACGGGCGGAGTTCGCCCGACAAGTTCGAGAGGCCGCCCGCCAAGATCTAGAACGCATGGGCCTGGATATCCTCTCGCTAACAGTGCGTCACATTGCCGATGAGCAGGGCTACCTAGAGGCGATCGGCCGGCCGCGAGTTGCCCAGGTTCGCCAGCAGGCAGCAATTGCGGACGCGGAAGCGGATCGCGTGGCTCGAGTAGCCCGCTTGGAGGCCGACCGGGTGGTGGAGG
>JANXBD010000080.1 GCA_025057635.1 Thermoflexus sp.
CTGGACCGTGCAGCGTGAGGACCTGGCCCCTGATCCCGCTCGGTCGGAGGTTTTCGGGGGATGAGGGACAACCCTCCGGATGACTTCAGCTCCCTGAATCTGTGAAAGGGTGGAGGACCGATGGCGATCCGCGCGCGAACATTGAAGGAGGCGTTGAACCTGTTCGATCCCCGCGTGCCCTTATCCGGGAGGGCGCTGGCTGCCTATTACGTGGAACGGGCGGACGTGCCCACCCATGAGCTGAAGGCTTATCTGGAGGCGATGGACGAGCCGGTGAAGGTGCTCTTCTCCGGCCATCGGGGGAGCGGCAAGAGCACTGAACTCAACCGTCTGACGGGCCTTCTAAAAGGACGGTTCTTCATCGTGCATTTTTCGGTGCTGGAGATCTTGAATCTCACCGACCTGACCTACGTGGATCTCCTCCTCGCTATCGCGCTGCGCCTGCTCCAGCAGGCGACGGATGAGCGGATTCTGAAAGGCCGCAAGCGGGGCCTGGTGGGGATGGGGATGCTGGAAGATCTCTACCGCTGGCTCACCCATGAGATCGTGGAGGAGGAGATGGTGAGCCCCTCCCGGGAAGCTTCGGCCGAGGCTGCGCTGAACCTCCTGGCCCTCAAGCTGGAAGGACGGGTCAAGACCGAGAGCAGCACCCGGCGGATGGTCCGGGAGCGGGCGGAGCTCCGGCTCTTCGAGCTGGTCTCCCGCACCAACCGGCTCATCGAAGAGATCCGCTCGAACGCCCGACGGCCGGTCTTGGTGATCGTGGAAGATCTGGACAAGCTCTCTTTCGAGCGGGCCATGGGCCTCTTCCTCAACCATGCCGCCCTGCTGGCGGAGCTGCGCGCGCACATCCTGTTCACGTTCCCCATCGCCCTGCGTTACGCCCGCGAGTTCCTCCAGATCCGCAGCCATTTCAGCGAGCGGTTCATCGTCCCCAACGTGATGGTCTACAACCGTCAGGGACAGCTGCGGCCGGAAGGGTATCGGGTGATGCGAGAGATCGTGGAGCGCCGGGTGGAGCCCTATCTTATCGATTCCGAGGCGATCGATCTGGCTGTTCGGATGAGCGGTGGGATCCCCCTGACCCTGATCCAGCTCCTCCAGTCGGCGATCCTGCATGGGCTGGCCGCCGGCCAGGATCGGATCGGTCTCCCGGAGATGCGAAGCGCTGTGATGCAGCTGCAGAACGACTATCGGGGAACCCTTCGGCCGGAGGATTATGGGGAATTGTTGCGCTACCACCGCACGCGGGCCTTTGTCAACGACGAGCGCACTCGGGACTTCCTGGCCAATCTGAGCCTTCTGGAATACAGCGATGGGGAACCCTGGTGCGATGTCCATCCGATCCTGCTTCCCCTATTGGGAGAGAAATCCGATCGCGCGGATGAGCAGTAAGCCCCCCGCGCGATCCGCCCTTTTACAGATTCAGGCGGTAGCCCTGCCGACGCACTGTCTGAATCCAACGCGGACGCTTGGGGTTATCTTCCATCTTCTGACGGAGGTTCCAGATATACCAGCGGAGGGCCTTAAGAGATCCCTCCCGAGATCCACCCCAGACCGCGGTGAGCAGCTCATCGGCCGAGATCACTCGTCCGGCCCGCTCAGCCAAGGCGACTAAGATGGCATATTCGATGGGCGAGAGATTCAGAAGCTGGCCCTGGAACTGCACCTGACGGCGCTCCCGATCGATGACCAGGAATCCGTTTCCCAACTCCATGACGGAAGATGCGATGGACATGACGTGGCGCACCCGCCGCAGGATCGCCTCCACCCGCGCGAGCAGCTCCTCGACTGCGAAGGGCTTGACAATGTAATCATCCCCACCTAGGACCAGCCCGCGCACTCGGTCGGGGATTTCCTCCAGGGCGGTCAGGAAGAGGATTGGCACCGTGGAGATCCGTCGGATACGCCGACAGACCTCCCAGCCTTCGATGTCGGGAAGCAATACATCCAAGATCACCACATCGGGGGTGTGGAGGTCGAATAAGGCAAGCCCTTCACTTCCCGTGCCCGCTGCGAGCACCTCGTAGCCGTTCTGGACGAGGGCCCGCGTTAGCAGATCCCGCAACAACGCGTCGTCTTCGACAAGCAGGATCAACGCCTTTTCGTTCGTCATAGGTTCCCTCGCTGTGTGATCTGCATCGCATGGCTTTCAGAAGGATCGATCTCCCAGATTCAGGAGCCAAATCCCAGGTGGATCACGGTTGAGGTTGGGGCGAAGCCTTCAATATTAACCCCATCAATCCTCTCCAGACCCAAAGATCCAGGAATATATTCAGGAAGCTAAGATACAGAGTTGTTGCCTTATGGTCAACAGACCGCTGATCGGTAGATGCTTCACCACTCATACCAGTCCAAGGGCCAGGCTGGGCGAGGCCGGCGGCGGGCGAAGAGGCGGACCAGCAACCAGCCGGCCACGAACCCACCGATGTGGGCCCACCAGCCGATGCCGCCCACCGAGGGGCTGGCAGTGGTGATCGCCGCCATGCCGTTGATGAACTGAAGCAGGAACCACATCACCAGCAACAGGGCAGCTGGGACTTCGAAGAAGCCCAGGCCGAAGAGGAAATAGGGAGATAGGACAGTCACCCGAGCCCCGGGGAAAAGCACCAGATAAGCGCCCAGCACGCCCGCGATGGCCCCGCTAGCCCCAATCAAAGGAACCCGCGAGCCGAAGAGAACCAGGGTCTGGATCAGACCGGCGAGCACCCCACACAGCAAATAAAAGACCAGATACCGAAGATGACCCATCCGGTCTTCCACGTTGTCTCCAAACACCCATAGGTATAGCATATTCCCCAGAATGTGGGCCCAACCTCCGTGCAGGAACTGGCTGGTGATTAGGGTGATCAGCCAAAAGGGATCGGCCTGCCCCAGCAAGGCCCCCCAGACCCGGATAGGCACCGCCCCCCATGTGAACAGAAATCGATCCAGCGCTCGTGAGGACAGCGAGAGCTCGAATAAGAAGATCAGAACATTCAACAGGATCAGCGTCCAGTTGACGAAGGGAATCGTTCGACTTCGGGGGCTATCGCTGACTGGTATCATTTAGGAATCTCTTCATATACGAGGCTCTAGGCTGATTATACCTCACTTCCTGTTATCAGTAAGACTGGCTCCCCTCCTCTTTCCCCCACATCCACCATAAATTCCCTTGACGGATAGACTGGAGCCGGCGATAATAGCGCATGGAGGGATGGCCGAGCGGCTGAAGGCGGCGGTCTTGAAAACCGCTAGGGGGCTTGAGCGCCTCCTCGGGGGTTCAAATCCCCCTCCCTCCGCCTACATTGTCGAGACTCGAGAGCTCAGCGTTAACGATCCGAACGGCTTGGGAAGCGATCTTTCGAGATTGTCGCACTTAGGGAGGGGTGCCGGAGTGGCCTAACGGGACCGCCTGCTAAGCGGTGGGGGGTGCGAAAAGCCTCCCTCGAGGGTTCGAATCCCTCCCCCTCCGCCTGAAAAGGGGGCAGCCCGTCATGGGCTGCCTCCTTTTGACGAATCGCGTGTTGATAGGCGGACGAGAGCAGGAAGTCGCTATGCCTCACATGCAAAGAGGACGACAGCGCGAAAGCTCATCGCAAGATACGTCGCGCGGCCTGTTCACAGAGGCGATGTCCACCGGCTTCCAGCCACTCCTGAAGACGGTCACTCTCGGTTGCACCTCGGCGCGCATCCTCATAGATGCCTACTCCCCAGTAGACGTAGCGGCGGGTCTCCGCTGACCAGCGCTCCGGCCGCCGGATGACCGCATGACCTCCGTTGTAGCCCGCCAGCGCTTGCGCCACATCGCCGTTCGCCCGACGCAGCGCCTCCGCCAAATACGAAAGTCCCGCTCGTGCATTCGTCTCCGGATCCCATGGATTCTCGTGCGCCCCGAAATGGAAAGGCATCACCTGAAAGAGCCCTATCGCTCCACTGGAAGAGAGGGCGAATGGATCGCCACAGGACTCGATCTGCATCACTGTGGCGATCAGATCGGGATCCAGATCGTAGGCCCGAGCCCAAGCCCAGATCTGCGCGGACCAGCGCTGCACCTCAGGGGTGAAGAGGGGAGCCAGTATGTTCCTCTCCGATGGACGAGCGGGAGCAGCCATCCGCTCCAGAGAGGCAACCGCCTCATTCGGATTCAGGGTCACAGCTACTATCCCAGCCAGCGGTGTCAACAGGAGGGCCGCCAGCATCGCGACGCTGAACGGCAGGCTACGCATCACCCAGCGCTGCGCTTCCAGTGTTACCATCGATTCACCTCCGCGATGATTCGGAAAGATCGCTAGGGAAAGCAACGATCACAGAAAGAGAAGCCGACCTAAACCTGCGCAGACTCACTGGCCCCCGAGCGGATCGAGCGGATAAACCGGATCCGGAAGCCTAAGGGGCGTGTAAGGGACGTGCTAGAAAGCCGGAATCGGCCGCCTCGCTGAACCACAACCTGAAGCCCCGGCAACGGCCAATTAGCGTGGATGAATCCACTGTCGACGAGACGTTTCTGGGTCTTCGGGAGCAATCAGACGAGGCCCCGCGGCAATCTCTCGCGTCTCCTCTGTCGTTTCCAGCACCCGCGCAACATAAGAGTCCATCCACGCTCGGATGCGATCCGCAAGCTGACGTAGGGCAGGCATCAGCAACCCCATCATCGTGCTCGTCAAGAGAACCCGCCCTGTCCAGACCAGAAAAGCCGTCGCGGTTGGAATGTAGGGCATGACCGCATTGACCAGAGCCGCGCGGGGAGTGCCGGGCTGAGCCAGCGGCGAAGCCATCAGCGCCAGGGTGACCGCCCACCACTTGAGAAGAGCGTTGGCTCCCGAAGCCAGGAGCCAGGCGACCAGCACATACCAGAAACCCGGCTTCTCCCGCTCGCTCGGGATCGAGAAATACAGCAGGCCCGAAAGATCCACTAGCCACAGCCCCAGCGCCAGCAACATCCCCCAGGTCATCCCATCGGCGGTCAGATTGCCGAAGAGCGTGGTCAATGCGTATTCGGATGCCCCGTAATTAAACCATTCCAGCGCCAGCCATCCGCCCGCCATCATCAGCCCGATCACCAGCGGCACCCCGATCTCCACCTCGGATACCGGAGACGGCCCAACCGATCCCAGCGTCCTCTCCTCGCGGCTCGATCGGAGGGCCGGATCATCCGGTTGAGCGTTCGGGAACCCATGCCAAGCCATCCGAACCTCCTTAGAACATTTGTTCTAATCCGAAACTCATCATATCACTGGATGGACAAGGCGTCAAGTCCCCGATGAATGGCTCGCTTTGAAAGGCAGTCCCTACTCCCACCTCTTCTCGACGCACCTAAATCCTGGCATGTCTGACGCTCGATCCGATTGCAGAACAGCTGGCTCGTTTCCATATGCTCTTCTCCTCTGGAATATGGCTGAATTGTCCTCTGCAAGCTTGCCTGTATTGATTTTCGTGATCCCCTGCCCTACTATTGCTGGGCGGCATCCAGCGGGACTTGCGCTACAATCATAGGGATTGGGAAAGGTGCACCTGGCGAGATCGAGGGTAAAGAGGAGAGGAATGGAGGTGGAGATCCGCCCCTTACATATTCTCGAGGAGATCGAGGCATGTACGGAGCTTCAGCGTCGGATCTGGGGCTCGAACGATCTGGATGTAGTCCCCTCCCATGTGCTCATCACCGCTGCTCGGAACGGAGGAGTGCTCCTGGGGGCTTTTGTCGATGGGGAACTGGTGGGGTTCGTGTTTGGCTTCCTGGGAACCGATGAGCGCCGGGGACGGGAGGCCCCGGCGGCGGTCAAGCTGAAGCACTGTTCCCATCAATTGGGCGTGCTCCCCGAATGGCAGGATAAAGGGATCGGTTATCGGCTCAAGCTGGCCCAGCGCGAGGCGGTTCGGAATCAGGGCCTGCGGCTGATCACCTGGACGTATGATCCACTGGAGAGCCGCAACGCCTATTTCAACATCGCTAAGCTGGGGGCGGTGTGCAATACCT
>JANXBD010000081.1 GCA_025057635.1 Thermoflexus sp.
TGGGAGATCCTCCAGGATCTGGCGGTGATCTCTCCGTCGCTGCGGAACAAGGGCGGGAAGATCGCCGAGGGGGATTTCACGCCCTCCTTCGCCCTGCGCTTGATGGAGAAAGACCTGAGTCTGATCCTGGAGTTCGGTCGCCAGGTAGGGGCCTTCACGCCTCTGGCGGCCGCGGCCCAGCAAACCTTCCTGGCCGCCCGGGAGCACGGCTGGGCTGAAGCGGATTACTCCTCGATCGCCGGCTGGCTGATGGATCTGCAGCCCCCACATAACACCGAGGACTGAGGCCCTCGAATCCTTCTCGGGCCGCGCAGAGCCATCGACGGACTCCGCTCATCATGAGCCGCCCGTCTTCCCTACGGCTGGACTTTGGACTCACTTGCAATTTCTCTCTCAGGGAAGGTTTGGGGGAAGGGCTCGGCCCTCTAGCCGCAGAGGGCTTGGGGCACTTGGTGGGTGGCCGGCTTGTCCAGAGTCCCGTTCTACGGGCAAGCTTTCTTTAATTCCTCCACCGAAAAACCCGGGCGCTGCCAGAGAACTTTCCCATACGAAAGAGCCTCGCAGGCGAACGGCTGTCCCTCGCGGATTTCACTGACCGTATATGGGAAGACCTGGACATCGACAGGGGCATGATCAGGCAGATAAACCGCCATGCGATCCGGAAAGGCCAAGCGGCTTTCCCGCAGGATCAGCAGCAAATCGACATCACTCCCCACGGAGAACATGCCCTTCGCCAGAGAGCCGAAGAGGACGACCGCCTCGACCTCTGGAAATCGAGGATACCAGGCGGTTAGCTCCTCCAGAAAACGGGTCAGAGCTTCTTCATCTACCCAGAAAACCTGCACAGAACCGTAAGACTTGCGCCGCACAACGGAGCGCATGGTCCGCTTCCTCACGGGTATAAAACTCCGTCGGAGCGCCCTCCGGCAGACCGTTCGGATATCGGGTGGGGACATAGAACTTGTCCAGGATTTTAGCTGCATCGAGGAGATTCGGATCCACCTCCAGACCTGCGTCCTGGAGGGCCTGGAGCATCCGGGTGAGGGCGTGACCGGTCACCCTGGCCCCCTGGTGTTCAAAGAGAGCCTGTCCCCTTCTCGGCGGCCTGATGAGCGGCGAAGCACGCCCACTCATAGTGGCCACCCCCCAGAGCATATCGAGCATGGCGAAGATCTGCCTGCGCCTGGACCCACCAGTCCCGCGCCCGGTTTATGGGCTCCCTGAAAATGCTCTAGAATTCAGCGCCTTCGTGATGAGAGGCACGCCATCGATCTTTCAATGCTTCCAAGGGGGAAGTAAGGCCATCCCACCTCGCCCGGCAGGTTTCTAACCGCCAACTCCCATCGAATTCTGGCCTCTTCCGCCGCAGGATAGTTTACTTCAAAATAGAGCTTGCAACCACCCACTTTAGCCCTTTGAGGATTTCCATCGATCCGGAATGGAGCCCGACTGGAAAGGGATGCGCTTTGAAAGGGCAGGCGACTTTGAGCAACCCATCTGCCCAATCCGCCCACTATCATGAGTCGCACGGTTGGGAACCCGGGAGGCGAGATCGGATAGCTCCACCCTCGAATTCGCCGAGAGGCAGAGCCAGCTATCGAGGGAAATGCAGACAGCGCAACCTTTGCCTGGTGAACACCCCGCGAGGGAAGCCCAGATGTGGTCATCGGAGCGACGAACAGAATGGATCCCGCCGGAGGAGGCGGGGCTTACCGATCGGGAACAGGAGATCCTCCGCCTAGTGGCCCAGGGGCTGGCCAATAAGGAGATCGCCTACCGCCTGGGAATCAGCCAGAACACCGTCAAAGTTCACCTTCGCAACATCTTCTCCAAGACCAACCTCCAGTCCCGCACCGAGGCGGCGATGTATGCGGTCCGCTTCGGGCTGGTAGCGCTGACACCCTCCGCCCCGCTTATTGTGGAGGAGGAAGAAGAAGCGCCCGCTGTCGGGGAACCGCGGGCGGAACCCGAAGAATCCCCGGAACCGACACGGACGATCGCTCCGACGCTCCCTACGGAAGGATCCCCTGTCGCGGCCTTAACGCGTGGGCAGGCGGCCCTGTTCCTGATTGCTATCCTCCTAGGCCTCGCCTGGGCGCTGGGGCCTGCTCCTGCGCGCCCAGAAGCTCCTGACCGGGTTTTCCAAGGAGATCAGCCAGGCCGTGGGATTATGCGCAACGAGCCATTATCCCGATGGAAACTGATCAGCCAGATGCCCACGCCTCGGACGCGCTTTGCGCTAGCTCGCTGGCGGGACTGGCTGATCGCCATCAGCGGGGAGGCCCCGGAGGGCATCACGGATCGTGTGGAGCGCTTCAACCTTCGAAGAGAAATCTGGGAAAGGGGAGCGCCCAAGCCCTATCCGGTGGCAGCAGCCGCCGCTGGGACCTTGGGAGATTGGATCTACGTGCCCGGCGGGGTCAACCCCCAGGGACAACCGGTGGATCGGTTGGAAATTTACGATCCCCAAGAGGACCGCTGGTTGGAAGGCCCTCCACTGCCAGAGCCGCTGGCGGCATACGCCCTGGCCGTCGCTGAGGATCGGCTTTTCCTCTTCGGGGGCTGGGATGGCCGCCGTCTAAAGGGAGCGGTCTGGATGCTGGATCCAGCGAGGGGCCGTTGGGAGCCCCGCGCACCGATGCCCACCCCCCGGGCCTTCGCGGCCGCCGCGGCCCTGGGTGAGGCGATCTATGTGGTGGGAGGCTACGATGGTCAGCGAGAGCTGGCGACCTGCGAGCGCTACCAGTTCGCCGTCGATCGCTGGGAGCCGTGCCCCCCGTTGAACGTGGGCCGAGGCGGGCTGGTGCTGGCCGCGATGGATGGCTACCTCTTTGCCATCGGGGGCGGATGGCGGATCCCGCTGGCCTTCAACGAACGCTACCAGCCCGGCGCCGAGCGCTGGACGCCCTTCGAGACCCCGATCACTGGGACATGGCGGAACCTGTCCGCCGTGCCCGGGGATGGAGGGATCTGGATCCTGGGGGGATGGAGTGGGGAACCGCGCGCGGGCGTGTGGCGCTTTACCCCCTTCCCCTTCCGGCTCTTCCTCCCGGCGACTCAGCGCTGATCGCCTCCCGTGTGAAGGCCCAACAAGCTATGGGAATCTGGTTCCTGATCCCGGTGAAACGACTGGATCGGGCGAAATCCCGTCTAGCGGCTGCGCTCCCGCGCCGGGCGAGGATCCATCTGGCGTGGCTTCTGACACGGCGCACCCTACGGGTGATCGCCCGAGTGCCTGAAGTTCACCCCCTCGTGATCAGCGCCAACCTCCGGGTGCTGGCCCTGGCCCGAAGGATGGGGATGGATGCCTATTTCGATGGGTGGGAGGATCTGAACCGCGCCCTGACGGCCGCCCGCCGGTATGCAGTCCGGCAGGGCGCCGAGGCCATCGGCGTGCTCCCCATCGATCTCCCCCGCCTGACCCCGGAGGCGATCCGGGCCTTGCTCCAGGCCGGCTTCCCGGATCAGGGTCTGGTGCTGGTCCCGGATCGACATGCCCGGGGCACCAACGCGCTTCTGATCCGCCCGCCGGAGGCCATCTCCTTCCACTTCGGTCCGGGGAGCCTAGAGGCGTTCCGAGCCCAGGCCGAGGCCCGGGGCCTTCCGGTCCGCCTCCTGTGGCACGAAGCCCTCACCTTCGACCTGGACACCGAGGCGGATTGGACTGCATGGCGTTCGTGGGCAAAAGAGCGGCAACGCCATCCAGAAGTCTCCTCATGAACGGGAGAGGCAGTCCGGGTGGTCTCCGAACGATCCTCGGGCGAGCTCCCCGGCAAGTCGATCCGCGCACCGTCCTTCCTGTCCGCCATGGAGGATTCCCCTCGGGGGTTGGACAACGTGCCGAAGGCGTCCGCCGGATCCCCGAATGCTCCCCTGATGGACGTGGATAGAGCCCTAGAGGATCCATGCCCTCTTGACAAATTCCCTTGAAGGCAGTATGCTTTTATTTAGAACATTTGTTCTAATCCGGAGGCGGCGATGGCGGACCGGGATCGATTGCTGAGCTATTTGGAGGCCTACTGGGAGACCCATGGCTACAGCCCCACTTTGGAAGAGGTCCGCCGGCAGATGGGGTTTTCCTCCCGCTCCCATGCTCTCTATCACCTGCTCTCGCTGGTTCGGGAGGGTCGGATCATCCGCGAGCCCGGGAAGCATCGAACCTGGCGGCCCGTTTCCCTCCCATCCCCCCCGGTGTCGATCCCGCTGAAGGGCGTGGTCCCCGCCTCCACACCGGATCAGGCCGGGGAGGTGATCCCTCAGGATCTAGGGACGCTGCGCCTGCCGGCGGCCTGGGTGCCCCGGCGGTGCCGGTTCGCCCTCTGGGTGCGCGGGGAATCGATGATCGGCCTGGGGATTCGGCCTTTCGATGTGGTGCTGATCGAGCCGGTGACGTGGAGTGAGATCCGCTCCGGGGACCTGGTGGTGATGCGGCTGCGCGGTCGAAACCAGATCACGTTGAAGGAACTGGTCATCGAACCGCCGAAGAAGGCCGGGGGAACGAGCCAGAAGGACAGGAAGGATCCAGCGATCTACTGGCTTCGGCCCGCCCATCCGGACCTACAGCCGATCCGTTTGGATCGCCGGATGTGGGCGCTGGAGGGACGCGTAGCCTTCCGCTTTGGTCCCGTGCGGGATCTGGGGGTGATGATTCCAGAGGGATAGCCCCGTATTCAGTGCCCGTTCAGCATTCGCAAAAAGGATCAGGATCTTTCGAGACCTGCACGCAATAAAACCTCCGTCTGTCGTCATGCCTAAAGCGACGGGCCCGTCCTGAACATTCCCTGAACAGAATAAGCACATGATTACCCGGATCATGAACGAAGATCCCTGCCCGCAACTACCAGTAGGGAACAGGAGAAGCACTCCCCTTGCAGGCCCTGGAGGCAAGGAGGCGTTCCGATGAAGCGGAGGTGGCTGGAGGCCCAGGCGGATCTGGTGGAGCAGGTGCTCTGGCAACATCGATCGCCCGGGCGGGTGACCGGGGGGCGGGTCACCCCCACCGCCATTCTCTTCCAGGTCGTCCCCGCCCCCGGCGTCCGCTGGTCCCGCTTGAAGAGCCTAGCGGAGGATCTGGCGCTCGCCCTGGGCGTGCCCGGCGTGCGGATCCAGCGAGAGGGGCCGGTGGTGCAGCTGGAGATCCCCCGACCGGATCCTCAGGTGGTGCGCTTCCTCCCCTTGATGGAGCGTGTCCGCCAGGCGCTGCCCCGCTACCCCGCTTACACCGCCCTCCTGGGCTTAGCCACGGACGGCGCGCCCTTATTGATCCGGCTGACCAGCCCGCAGGTCACCCACATCCTGATCGCCGGGACCACCGGGTCGGGCAAGACATCGCTGGCGCGGACGATGCTGGCCAGCCTGGTGCTCACTCAGCGGCCCGGGCAGTTGATGCTGATGATCGTGGATCCCAAGGGGACGGCCTTCGCGGCGTTTCAGAGTCTTCCCCACGTGCTGCGATTTGCAACGGGGGAGATGCCGAAGGCGGCGGCCTGTCTGGAGGAAGCCGTTCAGCTCATGGAGCGGCGCTCGCGGGAAGGGATTTTCACCCCCCGCTTGGTGCTGGTGATCGATGAGCTGGGGGACCTGGTGCAACAGGGCGGGCGGGAAGTGGGAGAGCAGTTGACCCGATTGGCCCAGCGGGGGCGGGAGGCTGGGATCCATCTGCTGGCGTGCACCCAGAAGCCGACGGCGGCCTTGCTGGGCGGACGGCTGACCGCCAACTTCCCGGCCCGCCTGGTGGGGCGGGTGGTTTCGGCGGAGGACGCACGGGTCGCGGCGGGGATCGGAGGGACGGGCGCGG
>JANXBD010000082.1 GCA_025057635.1 Thermoflexus sp.
CCTTCCCCAAGTCGAAGGCCGCCCGCCCCCGCCCCTTGGTCATATCGGTCCCATCGGCGATGGCGACCACCGCGGCTTCCACCGTCAGCGGAGGCGGGGATCCATCGTGGCTGGCGATGCACGACAGGATAAAGCCTAAGATCAACTGCTCCTGCTCCTCATCGCGGTAGATCTCCCCCAGCCATCGCGGCAACAGCTGGGCCGCCAGCATGACGCCGTATTCGATGTGCCCGATCCGGTGGACCATGTTCCCGATGTCATGCAACATCTCCGCGGCCAGCACCACCAAGAAGGCGTCGTCCAGATCGCCCGCCCTCGAGACGACCACGTCGAGGGGAACCCGGTGCTGAACCAGCAACTCCATCATCTGCATGGCCGCAGCGGTGGCCACCTGGGCATGAACCGGGCCGTGATCGTTGTAGTTCATCTTGTAAACTGCCATGTAGTTGGCCAGATCCCACGAAGCCGAGACCCGCGGATCCCGAAGGAGATAGTCATACATCCGAGCGGTCTTGGGATAGCGCTCCACAACCCTGCGGATGGTCGCATCCGCCTGGCTGGCCAGTTGTTGATAGTCCGAAGCGATCTCAATCACTACGCCATGATCCCGGTAGGCGATATGACGACGCGGCACGCTGACCTTGCTCATAGAAGCCTCCTGACAGAGATCCTGGGGGCGCCTCCCCTCTCCAGCACCTGAAACCCCTAAGCTGCCTATACCGTGATTGACTTAAACGGAGCATCCGTCAGCCATCATATTCCAGAAGATCCGGAAGAGGATGAGGCTCTGTCGATCAATCCTTTCAGCTCATACAGCTTATGAAGCGCTTCCAGCGGGGAGAGGGTCTCTGGATCTAAGCGACGCAACGCGTGGACCACCGGGTGCTCGGCGAAGAGGGGGAGGGGCGCGGCCGGCGGATGAGCCTTGGGTCGCACCGCGGGCTCACCCCGTTCGAGACGGCTGAGGAGCTCTCGCGCTCGCCGGATGACCGGCCGGGGCAGCCCCGCCAGCTCCGCCACATGGATCCCGTAGCTCCGATCTGCACCGCCCGGCCGGACCTGGTACAAGAAGACGATCCGTCCCTCCACCTCCGCCACCGCCATGTGGGCGTTGCGGACCCGCGGCAAATATGCGGCCAGCGCCGTCAGCTCGTGGTAATGCGTGGCGAACAGGACCTTCGGCTGCCGCTTCGGATGGTTGTGCAGATACTCGGCCACCGCCCAGGCGATCGCCAGGCCATCGTAGGTGCTGGTTCCCCGTCCGATCTCATCCAGCACCACTAGGCTTTCCTCGGTGGCCTGATGCAGGATATACGCCGTTTCGCTCATCTCGACCATAAACGTAGAACGGCCAGCCGCCAGCTCGTCGTGGGCGCCGATGCGGGTGAAGATGCGATCCACCGGGCGCAGCCGAACCTGATCTGCGGGGACGAAGGAACCGATCTGGGCCATCAGCACGATGAGGGCCACCTGGCGCAACAGGGTGCTCTTCCCCGCCATATTCGGGCCCGTCAGGATCAGAATCCGCGCCTCCTCGTTCAAAACCACATCGTTGGGCACAAACCGGTCGGCCAGGGCCCGTTCCACCACCGGATGCCGCCCGCCGCGGATCTCCAGGACGTCCTCCTCCACCAGTTCCGGGCGCACATACCGATAGCGAGCGGCCGCCTCCGCCAGCGCGATGACGACGTCCAGATGCGCGATCGCCCCCGCGATCTCCCGCAGCCGGGGCGCCGCCTCTCCCACCTGATGGCAGAGCTCCCGGAACAGCTCCGCTTCCAGCTCCGCCTGGCGGGCCTCCGCGCTCAGAACCTGCGCTTCGTAGTCCTTCAGCTCCGGCGTAATGAAGCGCTCTGCGTTGACCAGCGTCTGCTTGCGGATGTAATCAGAGGGTACCTGCCGGGCCGCCGCCTTTGAGATCTCGATATAATATCCGAAGACCTTGTTGTATCCCACCTTTAAGGTGCGAATGCCGGTTCGCTCCCGCTCCCGCTGCTCCAGATCCGCTAGCCAGGCCTGTGCCTCCTTGGCCATCGCTCGCCAGCGATCCAGCTCTTCGGAGAAACCGGGCCGGATGACTCCCCCCTCCTGAAGGGTAGCGGGAGGGTCCTCCACCAGAGCCCGCGTGAGCAGATCCTGTAGCTCTGGAAAAGGTGCCAGACGCGCCGCCAGGGGTCGAATCGCGTCGGCCCGTGGCCCCTCCATCCGCAGGAGGAAGGTCTGGAGCTCTGGCAGCGTCGCCATCGCCCGACGCAAAGCGGCCAGATCCCGGGGGGAGGCCAGGCCGCTGCGGGCCCGCCCGGCCAGCCGTTCCAGATCCGGGAATCCCCGCAACCGCTCCGCCAACCGCTCCCGGGCGATCGGATCTTCCACGAAGGCTTCCACCTGATCCAGGCGGGCCTCGATGGCCACCCGATCCCGTAGCGGTTGAGAGATCCACACGCGCAGCAACCGGCCACCCATCGGGGTGCGCGTGAAGTCCAGCACGGAGAGCAGAGACCCTCTGCGGGCATCCCCGGCCATGGTCTCTATCAGCTCCAAGTTGCGGCGGGTGGCCGGATCCAGGACCATATATCCGGCAGTGGTGTAAGTCTCCAGCGACGTCAGGATCGAGAGGGCTTCCGAGCGGGTTTCCTGTAGATACTGAATGATGGCCCCCGCGGCCCGCAGCGCCAGTGGCTGATCCTCCAGACCAAAGGCATGCAACGAAATCACCTGAAAATGCTCCTGGAGGGCGGCACGAGCAACCCCCAGCTCGAAGCGATAAGCAGGGAACGACGTGAAATGGATCGTGGCGCGATCCGCCGGCAAGGCGATCGGTGGTGCGGAAGGTTCTCCTGGAGCGGCCGGATAAAGACATTCCCGAGGATCCAGGCGCAGCAACTCTGCCTCCGCCTCCCGCCGGGCTTCCGGGCCAGTCCACTGGGTGGTGGCGAAATGCCCAGTGCTCACCTCGCAATACGCCAGCCCAACGCCCTCCGCCAGCTCGATCCACGCCGCCAGATAGTTCGGTTTCCGTTCATCCAGCAGGGTGGGCTCCAGGGCCGTTCCCGGGGTCACCACTCGCACCACCCGACGGGGCATCAGGCCGTTCACCGGCTCGCCCACCTGTTCCGCGATGGCCACCCGATAGCCTCGCTCCACCAGACGGGCAAGGTAAGGCTCCACAGCATGATAAGGAAGGCCTGCCATCGGGACTCGCTGGCCCTTTCCTACCGGCCGGGAGGTCAGCATCAGGTCGAGCTCGCGGGCCACCACTTCCGCATCTTCGTCAAAGACCTCATAGAAATCGCCCAGTCGGAAAAACAGGATCGCATCCGGGTATTGGCGTTTGAGCTCCAGATACTGACGGCGGATAGGGGTAAGGTCCTCCATTCCCAGCCCTCCACGGCAGGCTGTTTTCAGTATACACTTAACGTGACGGACTCCCGACAGGGAGACTGAGCTCTATCCGGCAAGCCTAAGGCCTGCTCCCATCCTCCATGACACACATTCCGCACCGGGTTTCGGCGGTTGATCGACGGATCGCATCCTATTGCTCCCATTCGACGGAGGAGCAGTTCGAATGCCAACAGGACAACGGGAAGAGGGCGAGGGACAATCTCCTCGCGTGCTGATCATCGAGGATAATCCCAGCGAGGCCAAGGCGCTTCACGATCTGCTGGTCTGGAACGGCTTTGAGGTGGCCATCGCTGCGACGGCCCGCCAGGGATGGGGCCGGCTTCGCGCCTGGCGCCCCGATGTGGTAGTCCTCGATCTCGGCCTACCGGATGCAGACGGGCTGACGGTGTGCCGGGCCATCAAGGCGAACCCGCAGCTCCGGGATATCCCGGTGCTGATCCTAACCGGTCGATCCGCCATTCAACAAGTAGTGGAAGGATTGCGGATCGGCGCGGAAGATTACGTGACCAAGCCTTATGATCCCCGCGAGATCCTGGCCCGGATCCAGGCGCAGCTACGCCTAGGGCAGCGGATCGCCTTGCTCAAGACGTATCATCTTCGCTGGTGGAATCTACTACGATCCTTCATCCCTTCTTCAATCTTGCAGATGCTACAGAAGGCTCCCCACGAGATCATAGGCCCTGCCCGGATACAACCTCTTAGCGTTCTGGCCGTGTCATGGAGTGGGCTTTGGGAGAGAATTCAGGAGGCAGCGCGCCAAGAGAGCCTTCCTTCGGGAACCTTACACCAGGCCCTGAATCGACATCTGAATCTCTTTTATGAAAGCGTTCAAGCAGAAGGGGGAACGCCCTCTCCGATGGTAGACGGCGCGGCCCTCGCCTGGTTCAACGCGCCGATCTCCTGTCCGGATCACCCAGTGCGAGCCATGCGGACAGCCCTGGTCCTGCGGGAACGGATCCGTCGCCTGCATCTGGGCCTGCCCCTGCCGCTACGGTTTGCTCCCCGTTTCGCGCTTCACCGGGGGGTTGCGCTGATCGGATTGATGGGGGGATCGGCTTATTTTCATTACACGCCGATCGGCGAGGTGGTGGAAATGGCCCGACGCCTGTCCACCCTCGCCCCGGAAGGCGAAATCCTGCTCACGTCGGCCTTCCATGAGGCGATTCAAGATCTTCTCCCCGTGCGGCCCTGGACAGAGGCCCCCGCATTTATCCGAATGCCACTCTACGTGGTAGCGGCGCGCCAATAGCGAATCCTCAGTCATGCTCCCTTGGGATGGATCGCATTCTCTGTTTGGGAGCAAACCACTCGGTGGCAGGCAAGGGCCTGATCCTCTCCTCTTATGCCGCCTCATAGGGCGGAAGGAGGATCTGAAGCGTTTCAACACTTTGTCCATCAGCAAGCCCAGCCAATACCACAAATTCGGGCAAGCCAGGTTTTCGGGAAGATGAGCACGTGATGTCGGGGAGGGCATTGTCATCGGAAAACATCCCTGCGATCCAGGTTCTCAGCCCAGAGGTAGCGGCCCGGATCGCCGCGGGGGAGGTGATCGAGCGGCCGGCCTCGGTGGTGAAGGAATTGATCGAAAACGCGCTGGACGCCGGGGCAACGATGATTCAGATCGAAGCTCGGGAAGGCGGCTTCACGTTGATCCGTGTGGCCGACAACGGCCATGGCATCCCCCGGGATCAGGTTCCCTTGGCACTAGCCCGCTTCGCCACCAGCAAGATCCAAACCGTAGAGGATCTCAGCCATGTGCGCACCCTGGGCTTTCGTGGGGAGGCGCTGCCCAGCATCGCTGCCGTGGCCCGCGTGGAGATCCTCACTCGCACGGTAGAGGAAACCGAGGGCACGCGTCTCATCTCGGAGGGAAACGAATACACGGTGCAACCGGCGGCCAGTCCGGTGGGGACGGTGGTGACAGTCCGGGATCTTTTCTACAACACTCCGGCCCGGCGCCGCTTCCTCAAATCTCCGTTGCGGGAAGCTGAACGGATCCGGGAAACCGTTTGCCGCTATGCGCTGGGTTACCCCCGAGTGGCGTTCCGTCTATTCCTCGATGGCCGGGAGGTCCTGACGGCCCCGCCCGGAACCCTGCTGGAGCGGGCGGCCCAGATCTGGGGGCGGGAAGTCGCCGACGCGCTGATCCCGGCCTCTTGGGAAGCGGCAGATCTCCGCATCCACGGCCTGATCTCCCGACCCACCCTGGGCCGGGCTTCCCGGTCCTTCCAGTATTTCTACGTAAACGGACGACCGGTGCGCAGCGGGCTGCTGGCCGTG
>JANXBD010000083.1 GCA_025057635.1 Thermoflexus sp.
GCGGAGCTCTTCGAGGCAGAGGTGCGTCGCCGGCTCGCCGCCCGGCCGATCCCGGCCGACGAGCTGGAGGCCTTCGCCGGGCAGCTTGCCCGGTGGGCTCCGCTGCTTCCAGGAAGCCCGTATGAGCCGTGGCTGATCCCGCATCAGGAGCGGCTGCGCGCGCTGTATGTAGAAGGCGCGCACGTGCTGGCCGAAGAATATCTGGCCCTCAGCCGACCGGCGGAGGCCATTGTATGGGCGGAACGGGCGATCTCGGAAGCGCCGTGGATGGAGGAGAGCTATCAGATCCTGATGCGGGCGTGGGCCCGCATGGGGCTGCGGGGCCAGGCGCTGAAGGTTTACGAGCAGGCGGTGGAAGCCCTCCGCCGAGAGCTGCGGGCGGAGCCCGCTCCGCTCACCCGCTGGCTGGCGCAGCGCCTGCGGCAGGGGGAGCCGATATGAAACCGCCCCATGGCAATCCAGCCTGCGCTCCCATGCCTGTCGTCAGGGGGTGTCGTTTTGTTCCGATCTTGTTCCCACGCTTGGGGTATCCTGTCTATACGCAACCGACCACCCTAAGCGCGAGGTCTGACGATGACGATTTCGGAATCCTCTCCTCGACCTCAAGGCGTGCGCGTCTATGTCCTGCGCCTGCGATACGAGCCGGATGGCCGGATGCGCGGCCATCTCACCGACCCTGTGAGCATGAGGCGATGGGCCTTCGAGGAATTCGAGGGGCTCCGAAAGATCCTGAAGGAAATCGAAGACGAGCAACAGCGGCCCGGCACGTCATAGCTCCGATGGCCTTTCGCTCGGAGGGCAACGGAGGAACGGAATCCGATCCCCTGCGAATGGAGCAGAATCCTTCAATCACCACATCTTCATCACTGGGCCTAAACCGTCGGAGACAACCTAAACGCCGGCAAAGATTCTTCGTTCAACGCCCCCTAATAAGGGGTAGATCGCCGCTTTTCTGTTCTTGTTCATGATCACGTTGTTTTTGTTCTTCCTGTTGATTTTGTTTTGTCTCCTCCTTATCATGATCACTCGTTTTAGTCTCTGGACTTTCCTCCTTTGAATCCTTCTTCTCTATCTTATTCAGAACGCCCTCAGCCTGATCTTTCAGGCGGTCTAACCATCGCTCGGAGAGGCCGGCCAACAGCGATAGAGCCAGTAGGATGGAGCTGCTCGCCTCGCCGATTTGGAGAGTTTGGAGGGCTTCCATGCTGAGGCTTCTTACCACGAGGTCCAGGAGCAGGATGCTGGCGGGGCCAGCCAAGGCGCCGAAGACTGGCGCGATGAAGAGCTGGATCCAGAAGAAGCCATAATCTGTGGGCACTCGGGGAGCTCTCAGCATTCGTAGACAGCGGCTTAAAAAAGCTCCTATCGCTCCGAAGAGCATCCATCCTCGGAATTCAGATGGCAGACCGACAGCCTGCCCGAAGACCAAGAGGGCGCCCCCAAGGCTGATGCCAACGTATATCAGCCACGAGGTCTTGGCGTGAGCCGTGGAGAGCACCGCGAAGGACGTATCCACCTCATCGTAGCGTTTCCGCAGGAACCAGTAAAGTTGAGCCTGGATTTCCGACGGCTTTCGGCTCAGCCGAGGGGTATTCCTCGCCGTCGTTTGTTGTGTGAGGTTTGAGGAGGCCGTCGCTTGTTCTCCGAGGTCTGATGAGGCTGTCGCTTGTTCTCCGAGGTTTGAGGAGGACGTCCCCTGAAGTTGCTTAAGCCGCTCCCGGGCGAGCACTGGGTTCATGCCGAGCGCAATTAGGGATTCCGCTTCGTGGATCAGCCGCCAGGCCTTAAGCTCCGCCCCACGGGGCCAGAGAAGCCGTTCCCATACGGAGGGACTCAGGGCTGCCTCGGCTTTGTTGAGCAGTTCCTCGATCCGCTCCCCCAGGGCTTGCTCTTCGGCGCTCTGCAGGAATGGATCCTCCATCTCCTGCTTCCAGCGCTCCCGAAGGCCATGCAGCTTTGACAGCGCCAGCCGGCGGGTAGGGACAGCGATGTAGTGCCAGCGAACAACGATGATGCTGACCAAGTAGATTCCCAGCAGTAGAATTCCCTGGACATCGGCCCGTTATCGGCCCGTTGCAGAATTCTCAGAACCTCAGATAGAACGGCCATAACCCTTTCCCCCGCGTCTCCAAGCTGAGGAAGTGAAGGCCGCACACGGCGGCCTCCGCTTCCTTCGGCCTCGAACTGGTTCGTAAGGACCACAGGCGTGACGAATTATTAGCGTTCGCGCAAAATCAGAGGCAGCATGACCCGGAACGGAACCCTCACGGTGATGGCCTCCGAATAGATGACATTCCCCACCCGGTCATAGATCCTCACACGCACGTGTTGCAGCCCGCTCGGCAGGGCCACCGTGAACACCTCGTCCAGATTCTGCCTTGGCTGCGGCAGCACGATTTGCTCGGCCATGCGCCAGTTCTGCCCACCGTCCGAGCTGTAATCCACGAAAATCTGGCGGACGCCCGAGTGCTCGTCGGCGCTCTGCACTTGCAGCCGCGTGGCGCTGCCCGTCACCTCCACCACCTGCAGGGTCGGCGTGGTGGGCGGGTTGACGTCTATGATGTAGGTCAGGACGTTCGTGCGGATGGGCGGGTTCTCGTCGAAGATGATGTCGGCATACATGGTGATCACGGTGCCGCTGGTCAGGCTGATCACCGGCCGCACCTGGAACCGGGCCCATCCTTCGCCGGCCGGCTTCACCGCGTCGGTGTTGGGCGGCAGGTTGATGTTCTCGAAGCGCCACCGCAGCAGGCGTCGGTCAAGATCTGCGCCCAGCGTGAACGCGTGGCTGGCGCCCAGGGACACCAGGCTGTCCCAGTCCAGAGCGGGGCTGAGAGTCATCGTAATGACTACGTTCTCCGCCTCCAGAGTGGCGGTGGGCATGTTCTCGAAGTGAATGGTGATGTTCAGCGGAACCTCTGGGCGGATATAGCCGGGCAGCGGCTGACCGGCGATCTCGTTCGGATCGAAGGCCACCCGCAGCGGCCCGGAAAGGGTTCCGCCGCACCTAGAGTCCCCGCTCCTTCCGACTGGATGGACGTAGTATTCAGTTTGAAATGCACGGGTCACTCCATACACGGCTGCCCCTGTCTTCCAAGCCCCAGCGACGGGTGCGGCACCCGGGATTACCACCTCTGCCGGGAACTTCCAGGTGTCCTGGACGAGCTGGACGAGCTCCGGGTTAAGCGGCTGGCCCCTTAATATGTCGTGAAGGTCAGCCCAATAACGTATTTCCCGGCCGAGGTCTGGATGATAGTAATATTTCAAGTAGAAGTGGCCGCCGGACTGATACAGATAGTTCCCCCACACATCCTTCAACGGCTCCTTCGTTTTAGGGTCTAGGACAAGTTTATTCGTGTAGCCATATCCGATGTGTTTGTAGTAGCGAGGTTTGCCGTCAATCATCACTAGTCGCTCGCCATAGTGGATGATGCCTTGGTCGACCTCCATGCCATCCACCTTCCTAATAATGCTGATACCCAGACGAACCGGCTCCATCTCATTTCCTGTCAGGGTGAGCTTAAGCTTGCCGAATAGCAACACGTCGGAGACAGACCTATTCGGGTCGGCGACCTGGAAGAACACCGGTTTAACCGTCTTCAGATCCTTGCGGAGTAATGCGGCCCACCCCAAGCGCAGCCCCATTTCGGTGAGCTGGGCAGCCTTGGCGAGACCGGTTGCCAATTGCCCCGTTCCGAGTTTCACCAGGGCCCAGCCAGTATAGGTGAGAGCATAGTTTGCCGCTACTGTTGAGTATGCCGCGATCCTGCCGACTGGGATCTTGGTCGGAATCGGAACGGCAAACGAGGCAAGAGCCCCGCCTATATTCGCCCAAAAGGCTGCCATGTCATAGTAGGGGTCCCCTGCGCGGCGGCACTCGATCTCCTTGATCCGTTCTCGGATGGAGGGGATGTGCAGAAGGCCAAACGACACGCTGCTCACCAGGGAGTCTGCTACCTTGAGAGCGCTATACTTCATCAGTTCCCGGCCTTCTTTGGAGAACATCTCCCGCCAGACTGAGATCGAGAAAACGTCTCGGACGAACTCAAACGCCTCCTGCGCAAAGCTCTGCTGACGCTGGTTAAGTTCGCTGAAGATGTCTTCGTAAGTATACTCTGCGATATCCGGCGGCGGCACCGCGTTCTCCACTCCCAGCGCTAAGGCAGTCGCCATGTTGTGGATAGTAGCAAACTCTATAATCACCACATCTGCCAGTTCGGGCGACCGGCTGCCGATCCGCATCATCAGCTCCCGCGCCTGCTGAGGCTGTGCCCGCGCTAAGGCGATGAATCGATCCTGATAGTGCCCCTCAAGAATCGCCCAGCTTGCAAATGTCAACATTGCCCAGCGATGTGTGGACTCGTTTGGCAGCTCCTGTCGAATGATCTGCCAGGCCTCCAGCGGTGCCTGCCCCATGATCGAGACGTCAAACACGAGCGGCTTGCCGATCTGGAGCTTGCTGGGGTCTCCGGTTCCAGACCAGTCCACCGCGTCCCCGGGGATCCGGAGATGGACATCGACCATTCGCCTTTCACCCGGCCCCAGGGTCAACGAGTAAACCACTGTATCGGTCAGCCCGGTGTTCGCCACCAGGTGGCCGCCATGCACGGCGATCGTGTCGGTGTTCACGCCGGTCGGCAACATCGCAACGATGAAGGCGACCCCGGGGGCGGTGCCCAGGTTGGCGACCCTGTTTCGGAACACCAGAGGACGGGCCGGCGCTACCAGTTGCGGCGGCTCCGGAACCGCCACAAACAGCGGCATGTAGGGGATCACATACAGCCGCGCCCGCCGTTCCTCGTTGCCCATCCGGGCCACCACTTCCCATGCCCCGCTCATCCCGTGGAAATTCGCGTCCATCTCCACCAAGCTGGTCGACTGATAACGCACGGTCGGGGTGATCCGCTCGGTTTCGATTGTCCCGTCCCCGTCAGCGTCCACCCGGTGCTCGAGGAACACTTCAATGTTCCGGTCGAAGTCTGCTCCCCAGAGCTGGATGGTTTGGGTCAGCGGAGCGGCCAGCACTTCCTCGGGCGCGACGCTGGCAATCCCCCAGGTGGTTCGGTTGACGGTGAAGGAAAGCTCCCGAACGGGTGACATCGACACGGAGTCGAAGGCGACCACGCGCAGCTGGTAGCTGCCGTTTGGCAGGGCTTGCGTCAGAGTGAGGGTGGCAGTGATCGGCTCGCTGGTGTTGACACGCTTATACTGCAGACGATCCCATCCTTGCGGGCTTTCTACCTGATCGTAGATGGCCAACCGCGTGTTCTCCTGCCATATCTCTGCGCGCAACAGGAAGAGCTGATCGAATTCGTCAGCGTCCTCCAACCGGAGCCGGAACTGGATAGGAAGGGAGAGGAAGGTAAAGTTCGGCCCGGGTTCAACGAAGGTCACGGTCGGCGGCTGCCCTAATCCGCTGTTGAAAGCGCGGAGCCAGGGGTAGAACAGCACGCCGTTGCTAACCCGGTCACCCAGGCCAGCGGGATTGGTGATGGGGTGGAACGGCCCAGTCGGATGCCCCCACACATTGTAACGTGCGTCCACCACGATGGCGGGCGTGTTATTCTGCAGGCCAAAGCCGTTTCGGAAGAAAAGATTGTTCCGTAAGGTCGGCCGGGATGAAGAGGCGCGCAT
>JANXBD010000084.1 GCA_025057635.1 Thermoflexus sp.
CGGACCGAGGCATAGAATTTAAGCGCCATGCCTCCCGTCGTGGTCTCCGGGTTGCCAAACATGGTGCCGATCTTCATCCGCAGCTGGTTGGTGAACAGCATCGCGGTGTTGGATTGACGGATCGCCCCGGCGAGCTTGCGCAGGGCCTGGCTCATCAGACGCGCCTGGAGACCCACATGAGCGTCGCCCATCTCCCCTTCGATCTCCGCTCGCGGCACCAGGGCCGCCACCGAATCCAGAGCCACTACGTCCACCGCCCCGCTGCGAATCAGAGTCTCCGCGATCTCCAGGGCCTGCTCCCCCGTGTCCGGCTGAGCCACATACAGGTTATCCACATCCACCCCGCAGCGCTGTGCGTATTGAGGATCGAGGGCGTGCTCCATGTCGATGAACGCTGCGATCCCGCCCCGCTTCTGAGCTTCAGCGATCACGTGGAGACAGAGCGTCGTCTTCCCCGAAGCCTCCGGGCCATAGATCTCGGTGATCCGCCCCCGAGGGATCCCCCCCACCCCCAAGGCGAGATCCAGGGCCAGGGAGCCAGTGGGGATTACATCCACAGGCTGCTGAGCGGCTTCCCCTAGGCGCATAACCGTTCCTTCCCCGAAGCGTTTGGTTAAAGTCAACACCGCTGTCTCCAGAGCCTTCCGTCGCGCATCGTTTGCCATCGCTCACCTCTCTCTATCAGACTCGATGGATTCGCGGGCCGCCTCTCGATGGATCGCCCGATTGGCGCCCTCGCCTTAAACATAAGTTTACGTTTGGAAGGTTCAGCAAGCAAACCGATGCCTCGAATTCGATCCAGGCTATGGAATTCACGGCACGCCTTTACGACGGACGGGTTGAGATGCCCCGCGAATGGCCGCTCCCCTCTTTTTGGGGAACTGGGCCGAAGGCCCCCGTTTCAGCTCCCGGAGTCTTAATATAATTAGGAGCTACGTGGCTCCACGCCCTCTGAGATTTTAAGGGCGCTCGGCTTCCTCCTTGCTCGTATGGCTGGGCCGCAGGGAAGGGGAAGCAACGGGAGAGGGACTGTTGCTTGCCGGATCGGATTCGGCTCCTCAAATCTCCAGTCTATAACTGGACAAAGCCTATGGGGATTAGAATGAGCGAGCTGCGATGGATCTTGTGGAGTGGCGATATCGTGGTTTTCCTGCTTTTTGCAGCCCTTGGGAGGGCCAGCCATGGCCTGCTTAACGAAGGTCCTGTGCTCTGGGGCGTGGCGCGGGCAGCAGCTCCTTTCTTCATCGCCTGGGCCATCGTGGCCTGGGTAGCCCGCCTGGACCGCGTAGACCTCACGTGCCCGCCGAGCTGTGTGGCATTGCGAACCGGGTTCGCCTGGGTGGGGGCGGGGATCCTCGGGCTGGTTCTCCGAAGCCTGATCCTCGGCCGTCCGGTCCCGCTTCCGTTCGCCGTGATTACCCTGACCGGCAATGGGCTCTTGCTTGTCCTCTGGCGGTGGCTTTTGCAGCTGTGGATCGCGCACAAGCATTGAATGTTTGGGGGTGGACAGGGCGGCCCAGAGTGGCCCCATCCACCCTCAACTCTCTAGAACTAGAAGAGATGAATCGGTCAAACCGGAGCGCTGCGATGAGCTCAACGGAAATGCTTGCGCGAATTCAGGAGGTGAAACAACGGTGGGAGGCGGAGCTGTTGCGTAAGGCGAATGTGGTGGCGGTGGGGATCGGCTATCGCCAGCGGGGTGACCACTTCACCGACGAGCTCTGCCTCGTGGTCTCCGTCCGCCGCAAGGTTCCCCCGGAGATGCTGGCGCCTGAGGATTGCATTCCCCCGGAGATCGATGGCGTGCCAGTCGATGTTCAGGAGGTGGGCACCCTGCGGGCGTTATAACATAGAACGGCTCGCTCGATGCACCCAGCGAGGAACTCTAGGATGCTGATGACAGCCCTTTTCCTGCTGCTCCTGGCGCTGGGGATCGGAGGTCTGGGATGGCTTCTCCAGCGATGGACGAGCCTTCCGCACGGCAAGGTCCTGAAGGAGGACATGTCTGACGCCAGCGCCTCCCCTCCGCTCTTCGCTCCCCGTTATCGCCTGGTCGGCAGGCCGGATTACCTGATCCGACAGGGGAAGGCCATCATTCCGGTGGAAGTGAAAACCACGCTGGCTCCCCGTTCTCCACATCCTTCCCATGTGATGCAGTTGCTCGCCTACTGTCTACTCGTGGAAGAAACCTTTGGCCTTCGACCGCCATATGGATGGATCCGCTATCGGGATCGATCCTTTCAGGTGGAATATACCCCGGAGCGCCGGGAGGAGCTCCTGAGGGTGCTGGCCTCCATGCAGCGGGATCTGGAACGGGGAGAGGCGTATCGCCAGCATCGCTCTCCAGCGCGCTGTCGCGCATGTGGATTCCGGACGATCTGCGACGAGTCCCTGGTATGAGAGGGGACAGGAATTTTCAGCTCACCCGGCCCGGATCCAGACCCTGTCGATTCCGTTGCAGGAAACGCTCCATGGCGGCCCAGTGAGCCGGGGCTGCCCAGAGATGGGCGAACTGCTCCCGCTCCATCTGAAGGGCTTCATGGAAAGGAAGCGAATCGCCATCCCGGATCATCGCCTTAATCGCTCGCACCGCCTCGGGATCCCAGCGGAGGATCTCTTGAGCAAGAGCCTGGGCCTCGGCAAGCGCCTGGCCGAGGGGGGCCACACGCTCAACCAGCCCCAAACGTAACGCTTCCTCTGCGCTGACCCGTCGCGCGGTCAGCAAGAGCTCCAGCGCCCGGCCGGGCCCGATCCGTCGGCGCAGACGCTGCCCTCCGCCCCATCCGGGGGTGAGAGCCCAAGTGACCTGCACAAAGGCCAGGTCTGCGTCTTCCGCCATCACCCGCAGATCACAGGCCAGCGCCACCTCCACGCCCCCACCTCGTGCAGGCCCATTGATGGCCGCGATGCTGATCCAGGGGGCTTCTTCCAGCTGACGCAACGCCTCACCCATCACCTGTCCCAGCCGATAACCATCCGCCTCCGTGCGATAGTGCGCCATCTCATAAAGATCTGCCCCGGAGAGGAAAGCACCCCCCGCGCCGGTGAGGATCACCACCCGTAGCCCAGGATCCCGAGCAGCCTCCGCCACCGTCTGGGCGAAGGCTTCTATCGTGGCCCAATCCATCGCATTCCGTCGCTGAGGGCGATCCACGATCCAGATCGCAAGCTCCTCCTGGCGCTCCACCCGCAACATACATTTACCCCTTCTGATTAGCATAATCCACTCGAGACCCTTGTTAAAGGCGAAGGGCCGGCACGCCAGACGCATTGCCGGCCCCCTTTTCCGATCCAAGCCTTCTTAACGCACCCTTCAGGAACTCCCGCTCATGCAGCCTTCAGGAACTCCCGCATCTGACGCACCTTAAGCTGCTTACGTAGGTAACGGAGAGCTTCGGTCTCAATTTGACGGATTCGCTCGCGACTTAGTCCGAATCGCTGAGCCACCTCGTCTAGGGTGTAAGATCGTCCGTCTTCGAATCCATACCGAAGCCGGAGGACCCGAGCGTGCCGGCTGGACAGCTCACCGAGGATTTCCTGAATTTGCTCGCGCAATAACTGCTCGGCCACCACCTCGTCCGGTGCCGGGCTCTCCATATCGCGAATCGCCCCTTCCAACGTAGTCTCGCCCTCATCATCGATGGGCTCTTCTAGGGAAAGCAAGGGTCGAGCCGTGTTCCAGAGCCACTCCACCTTATCCGTTTCGGTTCCCAACCGCCCCGCGACTTCCTCGGGCGTGGCTGGCCGGCCAGCTTCCTGCTCGATCTGATAGGCGATCCGCTGAGTCTTCCGCAACTGTTCCTGGGCATGGATCGGCAAACGAATTGTGCGAGCCTGCATCGCCAGTGCCCGTGTGATCGCCTGCCGGATCCACCATGTGGCATAGGTCGAGAAGCGACGGCCTCGCTTGGGATCGAACCGCTCCACTGCCTTCATCAGGCCCATATTGCCTTCCTGAATCAGATCTAGGAGAGGCACCCCGAGACCCTGATACTTCTTCGCCACACTAATCACCAAACGGAAATTTGAGGTGATGAGCTTCTCGCGAGCCTGTCGGCCCTCCTCTATCTGCCGTTCTAGACGCTGACGGATTGGTGAAGGAAGCTGGGGATTGCGGGCCAAACGCCGGGCGGCCTCCCGACCGCGAGCTATGCGCCTTGCTAGCTCCTTCTCTTCCTCAGCAGTCAGCAGAGGATGATCGGTGACCTCGCGGAAATAGAGGGAGATGAGATCACAATCCTCCACTAGTTCACCCAGAATTGGAAGGGAAGTTTCCTCATCCAGCTCAGACTTTGGTTCTAGTTCCTCTAAGGAGACTTCCTCCTCCCAGGGCTCAGCCTCAAACCCCGTGATTTCCAGCTCCTCCTCATCGGGAAAGATCGAGCGGTTCCGACGCGCCATGACGACCTCCTTTTAGATCGCGATGACCTCTCTTTAGGGATCCCGAGCGGATTAGCATAACAACCTCTCTACGGGCCCCATGGAGGCCAAGAAAGCCGAATGCAGAAGCACAGGGAGCGAAGAGGGCAGACTGTCTTTTAACCATCTGCTCTTCCGTTGGGGTGCAGGAGGGGAGAGAAGAGGACACTTATGGTTTGCGCTATTGTTTGGGCATCCGAGCCGAAACTTTCAGAGATGAGTTGCGGGGGCGGGATTCGAACCCGCGACCTCCAGGTTATGAGCCTGGCGAGCTACCGCTGCTCCACCCCGCGGCGCAGAGATTCCCCTGGCAACGGCCTACTCTCCCGGAGGGTTGCCCCTCCAGTACCATCAGCGCTGGCGGGCTTAACTTCCGGGTTCGGGATGGGACCGGGTGTTTCCCCGCCGCTCCAGTCACCAGGGGAATAGAGAGGACTTGATAATTTCACGCATTCCGCACCTTAACAACTGAATTGTGGCAGGAAGGCCGCGCGTCCGGCGTTAGGACGCCAGGAATCGGAATCCCTGACGGACCACCTGGGGTGGGTCGAAGGGCGTCCAGCTCGCGCTGGGAGGTCGCCCTTGACTTACACTCCCTAGAAAGGAGGTGATCCAGCCGCAGCTTCCGCTACGGCTACCTTGTTACGACTTCGTCCCAGTCGCCGGCCCCGCCTTCGACGGCTCCTTCCCTCCCCCTCCCAGGGTCTCTTCGGAGAAGAGGCCCTAAGAGGGGGAGGGTTAGGCCACCGGCTTCAGGCGTTGCCGACTCCCATGACGTGACGGGCGGTGTGTGCAAGGCCCGGGAACGTATTCACCGCCGTATGGCTGACCGGCGGTTACTAGCAACTCCGCGTTCATGCAGGCGGGTTGCAGCCTGCAATCCCAACTGAGCCCGGCTTTGATGGGATTGGCTCCCCCTCGCGGGTTGGCAACCCATTGTACCGGGCATTGTAG
>JANXBD010000085.1 GCA_025057635.1 Thermoflexus sp.
TGTTTCAATCCCACGCTGGTTCGATTGAGGCCCAGGCCCACGCCGATCGGGAAAGCAGCAGCGCCACCGTTTCAATCCCACGCTGGTTCGATTGAGGCCACCCAGACCGCCTGGTAAGCATAGCCAACCAAGAGTTTCAATCCCACGCTGGTTCGATTGAGGGGGGGACGGGCGTGCGGTCTTTACTGTTGACTCTGGAGTTTCAATCCCACGCTGGTTCGATTGAGGGAAGCCGGCACGCCCGGAGTCGGGATCACCACCGTTTCGTTTCAATCCCACGCTGGTTCGATTGAGGGGCGGGCGTCGGGACAGAGGAGCGTATACATAGATGTCGTTTCAATCCCACGCTGGTTCGATTGAGGGGCACCACCACGACCGTCCCCCAAGCTCTGGCGTCCAAGTTTCAATCCCACGCTGGTTCGATTGAGGGCTGATATCGGACCCAGGACGAAGGACACGGAACAGGAGTTTCAATCCCACGCTGGTTCGATTGAGGGTTGGCTCCTTTTTCTACTCATGAGGATTCTGGAGTTGTTTCAATCCCACGCTGGTTCGATTGAGGGATTTCAATGCAACCCCATGCCGTTGGAGTCGGTGCAGTTTCAATCCCACGCTGGTTCGATTGAGGGGCGTTGGCATTGGTTTCATACGTCACGCTGGTTCGCGTTTCAATCCCACGCTGGTTCGATTGAGGGTCCCACAGAACCGGGAACCAGATCCCACTCTTGTAGTTTCAATCCCACGCTGGTTCGATTGAGGGCAATGGATTGTTCACGTTGACATGATGGCAGGGTGGCGTTTCAATCCCACGCTGGTTCGATTGAGGGAGTCCTGCCAGTCCCCGTGCCACAAGTCACGTTTCAATCCCACGCTGGTTCGATTGAGGCATCCACATGCCTACCTCCGCACCACCCACCTGACAAATTTCAATCCCACGCTGGTTCGATTGAGGCGATTGGGCTGGTCTGGAGTGTCAGGTTGGCAACATTCATTTCAATCCCACGCTGGTTCGATTGAGGCCGACTTTATAGGTCAATTTGGTTCAAAGGGCGTCTTGGATTTCAATCCCACGCTGGTTCGATTGAGGCCAAGAAGACAGCACGCTTGCTGACTCCCTCTCTTCGATTTCAATCCCACGCTGGTTCGATTGAGGCGTAATCGAAGTGCTGCTTCCTTCAGATCCCATTCTTATTTCAATCCCACGCTGGTTCGATTGAGGCGGGGTGGGTGGTGGTGCCGTGGGGAGTGGGAGAGCTTATTTCAATCCCACGCTGGTTCGATTGAGGCTCCGACGGGCCTACCCAGAAACGATATAGCCACAGCGGATTTCAATCCCACGCTGGTTCGATTGAGGCCCACCCGGACTCCGACGCCCACTCCCACACCCACGATTTCAATCCCACGCTGGTTCGATTGAGGCGACATAGACGCCCCCCAAGCCAAGACCCCATCCGATGATTTCAATCCCACGCTGGTTCGATTGAGGCCTACGTCACTATGATTTGATTGTGCTGCTTCCATGCAATTTCAATCCCACGCTGGTTCGATTGAGGCTTGTAGCCGCGGGACTGCAAATACCTTGCAATGTAAAATTTCAATCCCACGCTGGTTCGATTGAGGCAATCGTAGTGGATGAGGCGTGGCAACACGCCAGAACGAATTTCAATCCCACGCTGGTTCGATTGAGGCCAGCTCTCCAGCATCGCCGCTGTTGCAACCGCAGCAGATTTCAATCCCACGCTGGTTCGATTGAGGCGGTCGGGAAGATGGTATGGAGTCAGGTAGCTGGGCGAATTTCAATCCCACGCTGGTTCGATTGAGGCAAGGACCGGCGCCGGCCGAGCAGCATGCCCACAAGCAGTATTTCAATCCCACGCTGGTTCGATTGAGGCAAAACCCTGCGCCCAGCCCGGTGCCGCTTTTTTGTTTGATTTCAATCCCACGCTGGTTCGATTGAGGCCGTCCAGGGGCGGATCAGTTCGAGCGCATCTTTCCGATTTCAATCCCACGCTGGTTCGATTGAGGCATTTTTTCTTCGAACAGGATACGTGATGTTGTTGCAATTTCAATCCCACGCTGGTTCGATTGAGGCCCGGCGGCGGACGGAGCGTTAGCGCAGTCCGCGCCGGATTTCAATCCCACGCTGGTTCGATTGAGGCCCTGGAATATTGGAGATGAATTTGTAACCACGCGACATTTCAATCCCACGCTGGTTCGATTGAGGCGGATGTTTATGTCGATGTCATGAATTTGGGGGCTCCGATTTCAATCCCACGCTGGTTCGATTGAGGCCGCGTTCAACGACCAATTTCCTTAATCGTCGATGAACATTTCAATCCCACGCTGGTTCGATTGAGGCGCGCGTTCGCGACGAACGCGCGCGTGCTATTGGTCGAATTTCAATCCCACGCTGGTTCGATTGAGGCGCGCGCGGACGCGCGGGCCGCGGGCGCGCGGGGCGCGATTTCAATCCCACGCTGGTTCGATTGAGGCGTGGCGGGAACAGGGGTGCACGCGTTCCAGCCAGGATTTCAATCCCACGCTGGTTCGATTGAGGCTCGGGCTGTTATCCTCCTCGACGAAGCGGCGGACTTTTATTTCAATCCCACGCTGGTTCGATTGAGGCCCCCTATCAGATTTTTGAGCACCCTGATCACATATGATTTCAATCCCACGCTGGTTCGATTGAGGCAAGAAGTCCGCGAGCGACATGATCCACCTCCAAGTTTATTTCAATCCCACGCTGGTTCGATTGAGGCATAATTTGATTGCTAAGGAACTCGTAATTGCGTCTGATTTCAATCCCACGCTGGTTCGATTGAGGCGACGGACTTCAGTCCGTCACGGGGCCGGGCCGGATGGATTTCAATCCCACGCTGGTTCGATTGAGGCCCAGCGGGATGACCTGCTCGAGCATGTAGACGTATAATTTCAATCCCACGCTGGTTCGATTGAGGCCCCGTTCCACAATGAGTTTCCTCAAACGCTTATGAACATTTCAATCCCACGCTGGTTCGATTGAGGCGTCGGAGTGTTTTTCTATGCTCGCTTGGAGTATCTTATTTCAATCCCACGCTGGTTCGATTGAGGCATAATATCATTGCAAAGGAACTTATAATCGCATCTGATTTCAATCCCACGCTGGTTCGATTGAGGCCCCCATGCGTTGATGCATACCGCCCGAACACCGCATTATTTCAATCCCACGCTGGTTCGATTGAGGCTTGCCCCAAGCCCATTGTTAGAGCATTCTAACGCCCATTTCAATCCCACGCTGGTTCGATTGAGGCGTCCGAGGGAAGCGAAGAAATCCCGAACGAGCTCGTATTTCAATCCCACGCTGGTTCGATTGAGGCATCTGGCTTTACAGGTTCTGGGTGGGTCCATCAATGGGATTTCAATCCCACGCTGGTTCGATTGAGGCTGAATTGATCAAACGTCTCACTCATCAATGCTTCAAAATTTCAATCCCACGCTGGTTCGATTGAGGCGCGTGGGCGTCCATTAACGGATCGGAACGCTTTCATATTTCAATCCCACGCTGGTTCGATTGAGGCGGGGTGATTCAGAGGGCGTTATATTACTTCATGATCGATTTCAATCCCACGCTGGTTCGATTGAGGCTCCGGCCCCGGCCCCCGTGACGGACTTCAGTCCGTCAATTTCAATCCCACGCTGGTTCGATTGAGGCCGCCCACACGGCATCACCTCCGAACGATCCACCTGATGATTTCAATCCCACGCTGGTTCGATTGAGGCCCGCTCTCTCCCCCGCGGCGTGAGGGGGTGAGTAAGATTTCAATCCCACGCTGGTTCGATTGAGGCTCTGCCTTAGCGCTTGCGTCATACATAACCATTGTCATTTCAATCCCACGCTGGTTCGATTGAGGCGAGCGATCCGCCCGCCTGGTAATCCGTCCAAGACGACATTTCAATCCCACGCTGGTTCGATTGAGGCCGGGATGATGGTGGCAGGCTACATCTGGCCCCCAAATTTCAATCCCACGCTGGTTCGATTGAGGCCAGCCGCACGAGACAGTAAGCGATCAAGACATCACGCATTTCAATCCCACGCTGGTTCGATTGAGGCGAGTTTCCTCAAACGCTTATGAATTGGGTCAGTGCAATTTCAATCCCACGCTGGTTCGATTGAGGCAGGCGAAGAAGGCGCCCGTGCGTTCTGGCCCCGCGGATTTCAATCCCACGCTGGTTCGATTGAGGCATCCTCCACGGAAGGAACTCGAATTGCCCCCTCCGCATTTCAATCCCACGCTGGTTCGATTGAGGCCTTCGCAAGCTGGTGGTGGAGCGGGTCTTTCGTCTTGATTTCAATCCCACGCTGGTTCGATTGAGGCTCCCCCGGTGCCCCAATATTCCTGACATCAATAAAAAATTTCAATCCCACGCTGGTTCGATTGAGGCCCAACAAACATGTGTTTGAAACCTCAAAATCGCCCCAATTTCAATCCCACGCTGGTTCGATTGAGGCCCCGCTCTCTCCCCCGCGGCGTGAGGGGGTGAGTAAGATTTCAATCCCACGCTGGTTCGATTGAGGCTGCTTTGCATTGTGACGAAAATCGCAAAGCTTTTGTATTTCAATCCCACGCTGGTTCGATTGAGGCTCGAACGAAAAGCCTGAACTCAGCAGAGCACTGCAAATTTCAATCCCACGCTGGTTCGATTGAGGCACGCGGATCAACGAAGGCCCGTATGCCGGTTTGCCATCATTTCAATCCCACGCTGGTTCGATTGAGGCGGCCTCCGGCCCCCGTGGGCGATGGGGATTTGTTCTATTTCAATCCCACGCTGGTTCGATTGAGGCCGAGGGCAGGGGGGTTTAGGTAGGGACAAGGTGATGATTTCAATCCCACGCTGGTTCGATTGAGGCGGAATTGGATTTTTGCCCCCCCAGGGAAGCGGGGATATTTCAATCCCACGCTGGTTCGATTGAGGCGCGTCGCAGACGTGGATCCAGCTCGATCTCGACCATATTTCAATCCCACGCTGGTTCGATTGAGGCTGACTGTAAACCATATGCGCAAGACGAACATTCCAGCGATTTCAATCCCACGCTGGTTCGATTGAGGCGTATTAAAGCCAACTCACCACGCAGCTGCCCTAACAATTTCAATCCCACGCTGGTTCGATTGAGGCC
>JANXBD010000086.1 GCA_025057635.1 Thermoflexus sp.
GCGGCTGGTTCTTTGCGGATCTGGATGGCCTGGAGCCCCGTCTGGTGATCCGTCAGGCGGCTCGGGCCATCGAACTGATCCAGGAAGCGACGGGGGTCGATCTGAGCGAAGGATTCCGTCACGCCCTGGCCCTGGCCCGAAGCGAGCGCACCGGCAAGACCGGAGCCCAGATCTTCGATGAGATCTGGGCGAATCGGCCAGGAGCTCATCATCCTTCCCGTACCCCCTCATAATCACAATAAGGTGGGTTGAGTCGCACGCTCGTCCTTCGAGGTTTCCGTCGGTCGCATAGGAACATCTAAGCAAGCGGCGACACACTTAGCGGCACGGCCTATCCTCAGACTCTCCACAGTGGGCGCCTTTGGCTCTTGGCCCGGCCTCCAAGCCGAGGGTGCGCGATGCTATCCCCCATCTTCCCGGTCATGGATCGGGAGGCCGGTCTAGATCGGAGGCGATCTTTAAATCCAGAATAGGGGAACCATCGAGCGCATCCAGACCCTGCACTCGCACTACATTCCCTTCGATAGCCACCACACGCACCCCGGTAAGTCCAATCGGATTCGGTCGATACTGCGAACGGGTGGCGAAGACCCCTTTCATGGGCTTGGTGGGATCGCCCCGCGGGTGAACCTTCAGACGGACTTCCTTCACTCGATCCAGAACATAAAGGACCATTAGGATATCGCCGGGTTGCAATCCCTCCAGACCCTCCACAAACTCTGGTGCCAAAACGAGCTCACTCTCCGCCTGTCGCATCATATCCGCTTCCGCCCATTCCGAGAAGCCGCTTCGGACATATCCAATCGATCGGAAGGTCCATCCCGTTTCACCCATGTCGATCTCCTATCCAACTCTGGAGAACCAGCTGGCTTCTCTTATGCGTCTCAGAGGAGAGAACCCACAACGACATGCGTATGTCCTTGTCTTAGGAGAAAGATCAAAGCCAGGCGTTCTCGGGGGAGATAGAAACGAAGAAAGCCCCTCCTGAACGGGGAATGAAGTCGGTTCCGCTGCGAAGCCTCAGGGACCATAAGATGGGCTTAGGTAAGCCCCTGCAGCCCATCCCTGCTCTCCGGTCTGCGGATCCTCCAGCTGCCACCAGGTCAATCCATCCGCTTCCTCCGGTCCACCGATCACCCGCATAATAGTCCCCTCAGGAAGAAACCGGATTCGTTCCGCTTGCAGCCCGGGAGCTCCCCGAAAACTCAGCCCCTGCTCGCCCGCCCCCGTGACCTTCACAAAGATCCCCACCTGGATAGAAGCGGGAAGCGTCGGGGTGGATGTTGGCTCTGGGGGAGTTGGGCTGGGGCGCGGGGATGGCGTCCACGTTGGCCTTGGGGTAGCAGTTGGCGGTTCGCGCAGTGCGCCCGCTAAAGAACGCTGCAGCTGCCAGAAACCACCCGCACAAATCAGCAACGCCGCCACAATAGCCCCAAAGAAAAGCAACCACTCTGAGGCTCGTAACTCACCTTGACCCGGACGCGGACGCACGCGGATCGGTCGATGCATCGACACTCTCCCAACGGCGACATGGTGTATCCTTCATCTAAATTCTATCTAATCTATCTAAACCCGGAGCCAAGCGACCGGCCGCAGAAAGGGAACCTTCGGCACGCAAGAGCTCCGAAAGTGGCTTCGCATGCCTAAACGAAAAAGGGCACCATGCATGGTGCCCCTCCCTATCTCCCGACCCTCAAGATTCGAAGGGACTTAGTGTTATGGAGCTTTGTTCTGATTCGTAACGCGAACCGTCGATGTGCCATGCCTCTAAGGCAGCGAGCTCTCTACCCATTGCCGAGGATCCACAGGAATCCCCCGAACCCGAATTTCCCAATGCAAATGGACACCTGTGGAGAGGCCCGTGTTCCCCATGTAGCCCAGCAGATCTCCTTTCCTCACCGATTGACCGGGCTGAACCGCCACTGCGCTGAGATGCCAGTATCCACTACACACTCCCCAGCCATGCCGAAGGATCACGGCGTTCCCCCGCACAGTGAGAGGTTCTGCCAAGACAACGATCCCATCCGCTGGCGCATAGACCGGAGTCCCAGTAGTTCCCCGCAAATCCAGCCCTTCGTGGTAGCTGGAGTAAGGCCCCCCATTATATGACCGGCGGGTGCCGAAGGCGGAGGTCACTTGAGGATTCTCCACCGGATACCGGAAAGGGCCGTTCCAGCGCCGCTCGGGCTCAAAGGGCGTGCAGGCGGCCAGAATCTTCTCCCGTTCCTCCCGGAGCAGCTTCGGATCTAGAAGATTCCGACGATCGGGCGGCAGCCAGAGGCTCTCCCGACCATAAGATCCAGCAAGGACTCGCACGGGGAGATCCACGCTCACTGTTCGACCACCCAAGTCATGAGCGATGATCCTTAGGGAGTATACACCGGGGGCTTGCATTGCTGGCACAGCGATCAATCCCTCGCCTCCCTCTGCAGTCGACGCCAAGGGATATGTGACGTCCAAGAAGATCGCCCGCAAGGTGGCCGGTTCAGCGAGGCGAACCCGCAACGGGAACGCCCAGCCCTGGATGGCCGGAGCCGGGCCTACTCGGATTTCCACAAACGGTGAAGGCCACACGGGGGAAGAGCTGGAGATCTCCTCAGGGATCCGAAGGGCTTGCCCTACGAATATCCGACCGGGTTCGCTTAGGCCGTTCAGCGCCATCAGGCGCTCCACAGTTGTGCCATAGCGTAGTGCAATCCGATATAGGGTTTCCCCGGGTTGAACGATATGAACCCTTTGAGGAGAGGGAGCAGAGGCACCAAGAGGAATGATGAGAACCTGCCCCACGTAAATGCGGTTAGGACTCGTCAGGCCGTTAGCCTCTACGATCGCCGACACCGTAGTTCCAAAGCGCATGGCAATCCGGCTAAGGGTATCTCCCGGCTGCACCGTGTAGCGAACTGGCTCCTGGGCAAACGCCGGCCAGGCCAGCGCTAGAACAAAGGCTAACCCCATCATCATCCCCCCACATCCTCGCGCCATATCCACACCTCCCCAATACGGGCGCGGGTTAGCAGATCCACCGGCCCTTCAATCAGATAGCGAGCCGGGCAAGGTGGGATATAAACCCGAAAGGGACGGGCCTCCACTATATGCACGATTCGCCCCACCTCATCCAGCCAGATTGCAGCAATGGGAAAGAACACAAAGAACATATGGATGGCTGTTGCCCATCGACCGGATCGCGGAAACACAAAGAAAAGACCCTCGTTCTCCTCTAAGGACCGACGGAACATCAATCCACGCCCGCGGCATCTCCACGAGCGACAGAGTCGCAACCGGGCCAGCAACTCCCCTTCCTGGTTATACACAAGGACTCGCACTAATCCTCTCGCTTCACCTGATCCCACAAGATCTCCATCTCCTCTGGTGACAGCTCGTGGAATTGCCGCCCCCGAGCGGCGCTGAGGGCCTCCATTCGACGGAACCGACGAGCGAAGCGGGCGTTCGCCTCTCGAAGCGCTGCCTCTGGGTCGATCCCCCAATGGCGGGCCAGTTGCGCTAAGGTGAAAAGCAGATCCCCGAACTCCGCCGCGCGATGGTGGGGATCGACCGCCGACTTGATTTCCTGGAGCTCCTCCTGGAGCTTCTCTAGAACGCCATCAGCGTTCGACCAGTCGAACTTCAATCGAGCGGCCCGCTCACCATAGGCCGCCGCCTGGGCCAGCGCGGGCAGGCCCTTCGGCAGGCCGTCCAAGACCGAGGTCGCTTCAGCCTGCTCCACCTTCTCCCGTTGCTTGATCTGCTCCCAGTTTGCCAACACCTCCCGGACACCGCTGACCTGCACATCTCCAAACACATGGGGATGCCGGCGGCGGATCTTCTCGTTGACGTGGGCGATCACCTCGGCCATCGAGAACTCTCCGCTCTCCACCGCAATCTGACTGTGGAAAACGATTTGAAGCAGAAGATCCCCCAGCTCTTCCTTCAGGCGCTGCGGATTGTCTGCATCCAGCGCCTCGAGGACCTCGTAGGTTTCCTCCAGCAAATTCGAACGCAAGCTCTGATGGGTTTGCTCCCGATCCCAGGGGCAGCCCTCCGGGGAACGGAGGTGGGCGATGGTCTCTTGGAAGGTCTCGAAAGCACCCGGTCGAGTCAGAGGGGGGACGTAAAGGGCCGTCAGCGGGGTGAAATCCGAACGGTGATCCAGTTGATAGAGAGGAAAAGTTTCCTGGCGGGCCTCAGGAAGCCCCGCTGCGTCCAGCAACGTCACCGGATGCTCTGGAGGATACTGATTCATCAGGGTGAGCTTGAGGTCCGCCGCCACAGTCCGGCTGTCCAGTTGAGCGATCAGCGCTGGGCGATCCGGATTGAGGGGCGGATGGTAACGTTCGGCCAGCTCGAAGGCATCCGCGATCTGGAGGCCATCGAGGGCGTCCAGGCCCAGCTGCTCCAGAGCCAATTCGATGAAGCTGAGGCCATGGACAATTCGGACACGAATGCCGGCCTCCGCGGCCAGGGCTCGAATCCGGGCCACCGTCGCCTCCCCCACAAAGGGGGAGCCGGGCACGGCATAGCAGACGCCCTCCGGCCGCCGGCCCAGCTCCAGGATCGCATGGGCGATCCGCTCGTAGACCGCTTCCAGGCGCTCCTCTTCGGCGTAGACCCCATCGAAGTCGTAAACCGTCAGGTGGGGTGGCAACGCCGCCACGGCCGGGTGCCGCCGGGTCCGCACATAGATCTCCCGAAGTCCCCCTAAGACTTCAACGGCCTCCCAAGTCCAGTAGCGGGGATCCCCAGGACCTAAACCCAGGATGATGATCACTGTCCCACCTCCGGAAGGATATGGATCTCCCCTCCCAGGGGCCCAAAGGGAATCAATGGGAGGAGATCCGGGAGGGAGGAGCTACAATCATACACGAAGGCACCCGTTGATCTTCTACACGCGGGGCAAATACCAGCCCACCGTTCGGTTCGTGCGCGTCAGATATGTGCGAGCGACCCGCTGCACGTCCTCTGGGGTCACCTGGGCTAGGCGCTCCAGATAGGTCTCAAACCAAGTGTAATCCGCGAAGACCTCGCTCCAGCCATACCAGAAGCCCTGGTTGGTCACTGACTCGCTGCTGTAAGCGAAGTCCGCGCGGGCCTGTTTGAGAACCTTCTCGAATTCCTCCGGGCGGATGAGTTCAGACTGTAAGCGCTGGATCTCAGCGTCGA
>JANXBD010000087.1 GCA_025057635.1 Thermoflexus sp.
GGATCACGTCAGGAAGAGGCCCAGCGTCTGGGCCGGATCCTTCGTCCCAAGCGAAATGGAGTCCTGGCGCATTTCTACACCCTGGTCACCCGGGATACGGTGGATCAGGATTACGCAGCCCGGCGTCAGCTGTTCTTGACGGAGCAGGGCTATCGCTATGAGATCCTCGAGGCGGAGGAACTGCCGGCTTATCGTCCAGCTGTCGCGGATGTTCCCGCCTGGTATCGTTCCCTGCCCGGGACACGCTCCGATGGGCAAGGACCTTCCTCCGATGGGCGTGGATCGCTGGCTTGATGGATTTCCCCGCTCGCTCCTGATCGAGGCGTTCCGTCTATGGTCCTCCGGCCAGATCCACTGGCGTCTCGGAGACGGAGACGTGCTTTTCGCAAACGTTTCTCCCCAGCCCCGATCCAAACACTCCGGAAGCGTTTCCAAGGAGATGAAATGGCGGCGCCCTCGACAGGGAGGGGAGATCCGCCTGGAGGCGTTGCGCGAGCAAGGCTGTGGCTGTCGAAGCAGGAAGCCGTGCGTTCATGAGGTGGCGGCCTGGCTCGCCCTGGTGCTGGATGTCGGCCCCGCGCCGGAGGAGGGCCTGGAGGATCTGCGGCGGCTGGAAGCGCAGCTACAGCAGCGGACCGCTGAGGAGTTGCTTCGCATGGCTCGCCTTCGGGGATGGACGCTCCCCCGTGGGCGAAAGCCGGAACTTGCTCGCCGGCTAGCGGCCCGGCTTTTTCTCTACCTGCGATTGGGATTGTGGCAGGAGGAGCTGGACCCGGAACTGGAGGGCCTCCTGGGGCTGATCCGCTTGCTGGGGGCCGAGCGGGTGAACCTGGAAGATCTCGAAACGCGGTGGGTTCGCCAGACCGGAGCGGAACGCCGAGCGTTCCGGCAGGTCTGGAATCGGGCGATCCGGAAAGGGCTGTTAATCCCCTGCGCCCTGGGCCATGAGGCGCGACCCCGCCCCCATGCCCATCTCGCGGCGGCCCTGGAGATCTCCGCGCTCCCGAACCCCGTTTTCCCCCTCACGGTTTACCGCAGCTTCCCCTCTGACCGGATCGTGGTGGCACCCCCTCTGGCTCCGCTGTTGCGCGAGGCCCGTCGTGGGCTGCTTCTCCCGCGCATGGGAGTCACCTTCCGCGTGCATCCCCGGGCGAGCCTTTTCCCATGGCTGTGGGGATGGCCTCATGATCCGGAAGAGGTGGACGCTCTCCTCGCCCGGCATCCCTGGGGGCCTCCTCCCTATGAGTGGATCACAGTGCCGGTGAGCGGGCTGGTCTCCGGATCCGTCGAGATGGTAATGGAACGGATCGGGCTGCCGTGGGAAGGCGCGGCGTTCCTAGTGGAGGCGTTGTGGCGGCTTTCCGGTGCGCCTCTGGGAGAGAGCTTCCCGGCCTCGCCGGCCCCCTGGGAGGCGGATGACGGGGAGCTGATGGATCGGCTGTGGGAGCTGTGGCGGAGCGGTGCCACCCTGTTTGAGATCCTCTGGCTCCAGTGGCGGGATCCAACGGTCCGATTGTGGCGGTCCATCGGCTGGGCCGGGGGGATGGAACGCCTCTATTACGAATGGGGATTGGGCCGGCAGGCCCTGATCCGCCTGCTGGAAGGATTGCCGGATGAATGGGTGGATTGGACCGATGTGGCCCGGGCGTTGGAGGTCGCGCAGCCGCTCGGCTTTGCAGGTCCAGCGATTGAACGGCCTTGGCGGCTGGCCCGTGGTCATCCCGCTCAGGAGCCGCTCTCCCTCGCGGAGCACCTGCGAGCGTATCTAGAGGGCGCGCTGTTCTGGCTGGGGGCGGTGGCCCTCGCCTACGAAAAGGACGATTTGCGGGCGTTCCGCCTGACACCGCGCGGCCGTCGCTGGATCCGGAGGGAAACGGGGAAAGGTGGATCTACTGCAGCAGAGGAAACCCTCGAGCCAGTATTCCTGCCGGAGACCCGATGGTTGGATGAGCGGACCTGGTCGGTGCGGCCGGGTCCGGAGTCCGCCCGTCTGCTATGGCTTTCGAGCCGTCTGGGCCGGCCGACCGGCTCCCCGTTCGTGTTTACCCTGGATGAAACGCGGATCGAGAAGACGCTGCGGGAGGGGTATCGGCCTGAGGAGATCCTCGAGCTCTTTGAGGCCTCCGGGCTATCGCCTACTCCCAACCTGCGCCGGGCGCTCCAGGAGACCTGGGCCCGCCTGAGCCGGGTGCAGGCCTTTGAGAACGTGACACTCTTAGAGACCGGGGATCCGGTTCTCTTGCAGGAGCTTCTCGCCGCTACCTCTCTGGACTCTGCCATCCTGGGCTGGCTGGCACCTAATCTGGTCATCATCGAAGAATCCGCCCTCGAGCGTTTGCAACAGGAAATGCGAGAGCGCGGATATTATCCAACTGTTGTAAGGGGTTAAGCCAGAACAATGGATCTACGATCTGTCATCGATACAAGCTCCTCTGGTTAATTCCCGCGAGGATTGGAACGGAGACGGGGGCAAGGCTGGCTCCTCGCCTGAGATAAGATCGGATCTTCCGAGGAAATTATGCTAAAATGAATGAGGATATTTCAGCTGCAGTGACCCCAGGCCCTATGAGGTGGAAGTTGAGTTAGGGATCGACTTTTGACGTGTCCTACCCTTATTAGATTAGGAGGCGGCGAATGGCAGAAAAGATCGTGCAGGAGGAGAGGGGCCAGGTGGTAGCCCTAACTGAGGGGGCGGCCCGGAAGTTGCATCAGATTATGAGGGAGAAGCAGATGGAGGGCTACTTCCTCCGTGTGTTCGTTGCTGGCGGGGGGTGTGCTGGCTTGCAATATGGGATGGGGTTTGAGAGCCAGCCGGAGGCCGAAGATCACCAGATCGAAAGCTATGGCATTCGGATTCTGGTAGATCCGATTAGCGCAACGTATTTATGGGGTTCCACGATCGACTATGTGGATGCCCTGATGGGCGGCGGCTTCCAGATCCACAACCCCAATGCAGTCGCCACCTGCGGATGCGGTCACTCCTTCCGCACCCAGGGTGGCGCCGCGTCCTCTGGCGGGGGATGCGGTTGTCATTAAAGAGCCTCGAGGGCGGGCGATCAAAGACGCCTTGCCCGCCCCGAATGAATCATCGATCTTTTCTTCCTGCAGCCCACAAGACCTTGGAGGGAGGGGATCGAGTGGGTGAGGTCATCCCTCCTCGTCTGGCATGTCCCTCGACAGCATAACCCATGAGGATAAAAATCTGCCCCCGTTCCCTTAGGCTCTCCCCGGGATTTATTCCTCTGTGTGTATGATCCCACAGGTCGGACAATCGGGTCGGGGGCGGACGTGGAGGACCCGCATCTCCATGGTCAGTCCATCGTAGATGAGGTAGCGATTGAACAGGGGTTCGCCGAGGCCCAACAGAAGTTTCAACACCTCCGTCGTCTGGATCATCGCGATCAGCCCTGGGGTGGTCCCCACGACCGGGAAAACCCCGGGCGGCGGCCCGGCTTCGAAGAGGCAGCGGAGACAGGCGGTCTGAGGAGCCAGAATGGTTATTGCCCGACCCTCCCATCCCCAGATGGCCCCGTGCACCAGCGGCTTGCGCGATCGAACCGCGTAGTCGTTTAGTAGAAGCCGGGTCTCGAAGTTGTCCAGCGCATCGACGATGATCTCGACATCCCTTAGCAGTGCTTCCACTTTCTCTAAGGTCAGGCGCGCCTCGATCGGTTCGATCTGAATCAGGGGGTTCAATCGCCGTAGCTTTTCCGCCGCGGAACAGACCTTAGGCCGGCCAACATCCTCGCTCCAGTGGAGGATCTGGCGATTCAAATTGGTGGGTTCCACCGTCTCGCTGTCGATCAGCTTGAGGGTGCCTAAGCCGGCTGCAGCCAAGTAGAGGGCGACGGGGCAGCCGAGCCCTCCCGCGCCCACGATCGCGACACGCGCCCGGGCCAGCCGTTCCTGGCCGGCCCTCCCCCAGCCGTCTAGCCGCATCTGTCGATCGTAGCGAAGCCAGCGCTCTTCCTCCATCTTCGGCCAGCCTCCTTCCCTTGAGCGTGGGTAGGTTTATTCCTCCCGTTGCCGGACGATTGCCCCCCAGCGCTCCGCAGCCGCGCGGATCAGCCGCTCCCGCAATCCCGACACCTCCCGATCGGTGAGGGTGCGGTTCTCCGCTTGGTAGAACACCGTGAACGCCAGACTCCGGTGACCGGGCGGGATGGGATCTCCCTGGTAGACATCGAAGAGCCGCACCTCGCGCACGAGCGGGGCGCCCGCCTCCCGGAGCACGGCCGCCAGGGCCGCGGCCGGCACGCCCTCCGGGACGATGAAGGCCAGATCCTCCACGACCGGAGGCACACGCGGCACCGCCTCGAAGGCGTGGGCCATCGGCGTCAGCGCCTGTAGCGCCTCCAGATCCAGTTCCGCCACCAGCACCGGTTGATCCGGCAGCTCCCATGCCCGGCGCACCAGCGGATGCAGTTCCCCCAAAATCCCAACGGAACGCCCAGCCGCCTTCACCTCCGCCCCGCGGCCCGGATGCAGCGTCGGATGTTCCGCCCGCTCGAAGGTCACCCCAGGGATGTGGAGCCGTTCCAGCAGGGTCTCCACGATCCCTTTCAGGTCGAAGAAATCCATCGGCGCGCGATCCACGGGCAGCCACGAGGAGGGATCCCGGGGCCCGGTGAGGGCCAGGCCCACGCGCCGCGGTTCCTCCGGCAACGCGGCGTCCGGGACCGGTAGGAAGACCTTCCCCACTTCGAAGAGGGCAACGCGCTCCCGAAACCGCAGGTTGTCGGCCAGGGTGCGCAGCAAGCCCGGGAGCAGCGTGTGACGGAGCGCTGTGCGCTCCTCACTGATCGGGTTGATCAGGCGGATATACTCGATGGCCGTGTAAGGGTTCACCATATCGGGCGGGGTCAGGCGGGCTTCGTCGTCCGGATGGATCAGGGAATAGGTGATCACCTCCTGTAGCCCGCAGGCGACCAGGATGTCCCGCACCCGTTCCTCGAAGATCCAGGCGGGGTTCCCTCGCTGCGGCGGCAGGGGATCCCGCAGCCGGGTCTCGGGGATCCGATCGTAGCCCCAGATCCGGGCGATCTCCTCGATGAGGTCTTCCGGTCGGCTACAGTCCAGCCGGTGATCGGGCACCGTCACCCGCCAGGCCGTGGGCGGCGGCGGACGACGGCC
>JANXBD010000088.1 GCA_025057635.1 Thermoflexus sp.
TTCCAGGCGATGGGCCGGAACATCGTCCATATGGGGGGGCCGGGGGCTGGCCAGGTGACCAAGGCGGCCAACCAGGTAGTGGTAGCCCTCACCATCGCCGCCGTCAGCGAGGCGCTGGCCCTGGCGGCCAAAGCGGGGGTGGACCCGGCGAAGGTGCGGGCGGCGTTGCTGGGCGGCTTCGCCGGCAGCCGAGTCCTGGAGGTGCACGGCCAGCGCATCCTGGAGCGGAACTTCCGTCCGGGGTTCCGGATCCGTTTGCATCACAAAGATCTTCGCATCGCCCTGGGGCTGGGCCGGGCGGTCGGGGCCAGCCTCCCGCTCACCGCCCTGATCCACGAGTGGCTGGGCGCGCTGGTAGCCCGGGGGCAGGGGGAGCTGGATCACTCGGCCCTGGTGACGCTGTTTGAGGAGTGGGCTCAAACGGAGGTGCGTCCGTTGTGACCGGACCCCGGACGAGCGGGCGGCGGGGCGAGCTCTCCCTCATTTCCGCTCCCTGAGGCCTCCTGGGCCGTGAGGAGGAGGCAAAACATTGGGATGACGGGACCGGCGGCGGGGCTCCCAGCCCGTCACCCTGAACCTGAACCTGGGGAAGAAGCGCGGGGTCTGACGGGATGCCGAAGGCGGCCCGCCAGACCCCCAATTCATAGGGAAAGATCGATGGTTCGCGCGAGCGGCGTCGAATTCAGCGCCTGCGTTTGCAATAGATGAAGCGCACTACCGCTCGCCGGAAGCGCGCCGCACGATCTTCACCCGGCCGGCCAGGGGGCGTTCCTCGCCCGGCTTGCCTTTGTCTTTAGGTGCTGCCTTCCCCGAAAGCAGACGATCTCGCTGCTGGGCCTCCTCCACCGAGAGCCCCTCCAGGACCGCCTGACGGGAGAGGCGGATCTTGCCGTCCTCATCGATGTGGGTGACCATCACCAGGATCTGGTCGCCCACCCGCACCACGTCCTCGATGCGGTTCACCTTCTGATCGGCGATCTGGGAGATGTGGACCATCCCCACTTCGCCGGGCAGGATCTCCACGAAGGCCCCGAAGTCGGTGATGCGGACGACCTTCCCGAGGTAGATCTTGCCCACCTGGGGCTCCTCTCCATACGCTTCGATCTTGAGGCGCGCGCTCTCCGCGTCCGCTAAGCTGGTGGCTGTGATCCGTATGGTCCCGTCTTCCTCGATATCGATCTGGGTGTGGGTTTCCTCCTGGATCTTGCGGATGGTCTTGCCGCCGGGGCCGATCAGGGCGCCGATCTTCTCCGTCGGGATGTGGACGGTGAAGATCCGCGGGGCATGCGGCTTGAGCTCCGGCCGCGGCGCGGGCAGGGCTTCCAGCATCTTCTCGAGGATGAACAGGCGGGCCTCCTGGGCCTGCTGCAGCGCTTCGGCCAGCACGTGGTAGGGCAGCCCCTTGATCTTCACGTCCATCTGCAGGGCGGTGATCCCGTCCGCCGTGCCGGCCACTTTGAAGTCCATATCGCCTAAATGATCCTCCATCCCCTGGATGTCGGTGAGGATCACGTATTTCCGCCAGGCCTCATCGGAGGTCACCAGGCCCATCGCCACGCCGGAGACCGGCTTGCGGATCGGCACGCCGGCGTCCATCAGGGCCAGGGTGGAGCCGCACACGCTGGCCATGGAGGTGGAGCCGTTGGAGGAGAGGACCTCGCTGACCACTCGAATGGTGTAGGGGAATTCATCCTCCGGCGGGATCACGGGGACCAGGGCCCGTTCGGCCAGGGCGCCGTGGCCGATCTCCCTTCGGGAGGTGCCCCGCAGCACCCGAACCTCGCCGGTGGAGAAGGGTGGGAAGTTGTAGTGATGGATGTAGCGCTTGGTCTCCTCGGGGGCGAGGGTGTCCAGCTCCTGCTGTTCCGACAGGGTGGCCAGCGTGGCCACCGAGAGCACCTGGGTCTCGCCTCGGGTGAAGATCGCGGAGCCGTGGGCGCGAGGCGACACGTCTACTTCGCACCAGATAGGCCGGATATCCTTCGGCCCCCGCCCATCCGGCCGGCGGCCCTCTTCCAGGATCCGGCGGCGGACCTCCTCTCGCAGCGCTTCATGGAAGCCTTCCTTCACCTGGGCTTGCTCGTAATCCGAAAGGGTCTGGAGAACCGCTTCCTCCAGCTCGTCCAGCGCCTCATTCCGCCGGTCCTTATCGAAGTAGGCATCCAGGATCTCAGCGATCTGGTGGTTGAGGCGGGCGCGGACCGCCTGGCGCACTTCCTCGGAGATGGTGAAGGGGCGGTAGGAGGCCTTCGGCTTGCCGATGGCCGCCCGCATCTCCTCCTGGAGGGCGATCAGCGGTTGCAGCGCTTCATGGCCCAGCCGGATCGCCTCCACCATCAGATCCTCCGGGATCTCGTTCGCCCCGGCCTCCACCATGATCACTGCATCCGCCGTCCCCGCCAGGCGCAGATCCAGCTGGCTGCGTTCCATCTGGCTGACGGTCGGGTTGATCACGAACTGCCCATCAATGTAGCCCACCCGGACTGCGCCGATGGGCCCGAACCATGGGATGTCCGAGAGGGTCAAGGCGGCCGAGGCCGCGATGATCGAGGGGATGTCCAGATGATACTCCGGGTCGGCAGAGAGGCTGGTCAGGATGATCTGGACTTCGTTGCGGAGATCTTTCGGGAACAGGGGACGGAGGGGGCGATCCACCAGGCGGGCGGTCAGGATGGCGTTTTCGGAGGGCTTGCCTTCCCGGCGCTGGAAGCTGCCCGGGATCCGGCCCGCGGCGTAGAGCCGCTCTTCGAAATCCACGCTCAGGGGGAAGAAATTGATGCCCTCCCGCGGCTCCTTGGCCATCGTGGCCGTGGCCAGGATCATCGTGTCACCGACCCGGGCGATCACGGCCCCTTTGGCCTGCCAGGCGAAATAACCGGTTTCGATGATGATCTCCTGATCGCCGACAACGGTTTTAAAAACATGCCGTTCTCGCCTCACGTTTCGTCTCACTCCCTCTGGATGGAATATCGGACGAAGTTGTCCGTTGCATGGGGCGATGCTGCTATTTCAACTTCAACGATCCCACGGAGGGCTTCGAGACTCCCCTCGCTCGCCTTTTTTGCCTTGTAGCGTGGAGGAGATCATGTCACTTGCGCAGCCCTAGCCGCTCCAGCACCAGGCGATAACGCGGAGGATCTGTGCGGGCCAGGTATTCTAACTGCCGCCGGCGCTTGCCGACCAACTTGAGCAGTCCTACCCGGGAGTGCTCATCGTGCTTGTGCTGCTTGAGGTGCTCGGTCAGGCGATTGATCCGTTCCGTTAAAATGGCGATTTGCACCTCCGGCGAGCCTGTATCGGTCTCGTGGCGCCGGAATAACTCGATCAGTTGCTGTTTTTCTTCCTTTGAAAGGCTCACTGCGCCATCCTCCTCTCGAGGATCGAAGGATTCAGGGAACAGATCTCCAGATCGAATATTGTAGCAGGCCGGGATGGATTTGGCAAACCGCTTAGTGTTCAGGGACAATTTCCTCCTGACTCGCTGACCTGCATCCCTAACAGTGGTTGGAGCTCGTAAGCAGGCGATTTAAATGGCGTCATGAAATTGGCCGATGTAGAATTCCACATAAAAAGCAGAGCAAACCCTCAGAATGCCACGCACGGGTTTCGCAGATCTCCCGCTCCATACTGGCCGGGCCCCCCGTTGGCTGTTCGCGCGGATGACCGCCCTGGCCCGTGAGATCGTCACAGTCCTGGTGGATGAGTTCGGCACGGGGGAAGTGCTTCGCCGCCTCAGTGATCCTTGCTGGTTTCAGGCCTTCGGGTGCCTGCTGGGTTATGACTGGCATTCCAGCGGGGTCACCACAGTCGTCTGCGGAGCCCTCAAGGAGGCCCTGAAAGACGCGGGCCGGGACCTGGGCCTCTTCGTAGCCGGAGGGAAGGGGAAGGCATCCCGCCGGACGCCCGAAGAGATCGAGGCGGCTGCCCGGCATCTTCAGGTGGATCCCGCCCCTCTGATCAATGCCAGCCGTATGGCCGCGAAAGTGGACAACCATGCCCTGCAGGATGGCTATACGATTTATCACCATGTTCTGGTGTTCGACCAGGCGGGTCGATGGGCCGTGATCCAGCAGGGGATGAACCCGAGCAACCGCTACGCGCGCCGCTATCACTGGCTGGGCGAGGCGCTGACGGATTTCGTCAACGAGCCCCACGCGGCCGTCTGTTGCGATGAATGGACGCGCCCCCTGAATATGGTGGCCGCAGAGGCGGAGGCCGCTCGTCAAGCGGTGGCAGAGCTCTCCCGCGAGCGGCCGTGGCGCCTGTTGCAGGAGCTCCAGCGCCTTCAGCGATTGCGTCTTCCCCCTCACCACGAGATCCTGATTCAGGACATCCATCCCGATCATCTGGCCTCGATCTTTGTGAAAACCTACGAGGCTCAGCCTTCCTCCTTCTCGGAGCTTCTGGGCCTTCCTCAGGTCGGCGGCAAAACCATCCGCGCGCTGGCCCTTCTGGCGGAATTGCTCTATGGGACGCCGCTCTCCTTCCGGGATCCTGCGCGCTTCGCGTTTGCCCACGGCGGGAAGGATCATCATCCGTTCCCGGTGGATCGGGCGCTTTATGATCGTTCGATCCGTATGCTACGGGAAGCCGTGGAGCGGGCTCGTCTGGGCAATTGGGAGCGGCTGGAAGCCTTGAGGCGTCTCGCGGAGTGGCAGCGACAGTTGTTCAACGCTGCCGAAGATACCTCTCCGATGAAGTAGGTTCGGGACAGCTGCAAGGAGGCTTATTCATACCGCAGCGCCACGATGGGATCCAACCGCGCGGCGCGCCAGGCCGGATAGAGGCCGAAGAACAGCCCCACCGCTGCGCTCACCCCCACCGCCAGGATCACGGTGTCCATCCCGACGACCGCCTGGACTTCCCCCTGGCTGAGCGGGCCGATCAGCGAGGCCAGGGCCATCCCTGCCGCGGTGCCCATCGCGCCGCCCATTAGGGTGATCAGCACCGCCTCGGTGAGGAACTGGATCA
>JANXBD010000089.1 GCA_025057635.1 Thermoflexus sp.
CTCGCTGTATGAGCTGCTGGAAAACGCCGTGGTGCCGCTTTACTACGATGTGGAAGCCGATGGGATTCCCCATCGCTGGCTGCGGATGGTCAAGGAGTCCATCCGTTCCCTGGCGCCCTTCTTCAACACCCGCCGGATGCTCAAAGAGTATCTCCACGAAATGTATCTGCCCGCCCTCCAGGCCGCCCGCCGCCACACCACCCCCGCACCCCAAGAAGCGGTTCTTTGAGGGATCTTCACAGCTTCAATAATGAGCCTACGCTTCTATGGAGTAATCAACCAGTGGCCTGTGAGCCAGTGCTTGTGTCCTTGCGCGTTCTTCCGGAAGGATCAGCGTTCTACTGACAGAAAGCAAACGGAGCGCCCCCGTTTGCTTGGGGATAGCCCATGAAGCGCTGTCGTAGTTTCCTCAGGGTTGGTGCGGGCGCTATTCGTGGTTGCTTTGTAGATGGGACGTCGAGCTGTCCGGCGGTGTGAGCCATGATTGTCAAGCACGCTTATAGACTGTAATGAGGGATGAGAAATCAGGAAGGGTGCCATCGTCCATCGAAGGGGGCTTCTAGGATTTTTCAATCCATAGAGTGTATTACTGGAACCGCAACACGGGACCCTCGAGGCACAACACGATACCCTCTCGCTCACATGAGCCGCATAATCCAACCCCACACCGCATATAAGCCTCATAACTGAGCTGCGCTGGGATGCCGAAGGCGGCGGCCAGCGCTCGGAGCCCTTCCAGCATCCCCTCAGGCCCACACCCGTAGAGGGCATCATAGGAGCCTGAGCCCAATAGACGAGCCGCCACCTCGGGAGCCCGTCCTCGTTCCCCTGCAGAGCCATCCTCGGTCGCTACCACCACCGATGCCCCCGACGCTTGAAAACGATCGGCATAGAGCACATCTTCGGCGCGCCGGGCGGCCGTCAGAGCGGTCACCCGGATCCCCTGCGCGATCGCCTGGCGGGCCAGAAAAGCCAGCGGGGCCACCCCATAGCCTCCACCCACCAGGAGGATTCGCTGGCCCTCGATGGTAAACCCACGGCCCAAAGGCCCCCGGATCCATAAGCAGTCGCCGGGCTGCAGGACGTGCAGGGCGGCCGAGAACGGGCCTACCCGGGCCACCGTTAGGGTCACCGGATCCGCCTCCGCCAGACTGAAGGGCTTCTCCTCATAGCCGGGCAACCACGCCATCAGGAACTGACCGGGCTGGGCCTCCATCCGGACATCCAAAATCAATGTGCTCACCCGCGGGTTTTCTCGAACCACCCGGAGCACCCGAATCGCCTGGGGATGCCCCCCCGCCCACCACCAACGACGAATCGGCTGTGAGATGATCCCCTCGGCCATGCTCGGGATCCTGGATATCACGAGGGGCGGAGTATAACCGGCGTGGCAGCCACCTGCTCGGCCAGCGAGCGGATGGCGGCGATCCGATCGGCCAGTTCGGCCCGGCCTTCTTCCCGCATCCGACCCTCCATTTGCTGCAACCACTGCTGGAACTCCGGCGTCAGCATCCGGCGATTCCGTTCCAGGATCTGCCGGCGATGCTCCTCCGAGCGGGCATTCAGCAACGCATTCAGCAGCCGAAGCTCCAGGGGGAGCATCTGCTGGAGGATCGTCATCGCGATCTGCCCTAGGAGGTTCAGCGCCTGGGCCAGCCGGGTATCGCCCGCCTTCAGCGCGGCCTCGATGTTCATCTGAAGCACATCAAAGAAAATGTCGTCGATTTCCGCAATGCGCCGGACCAATCGCTCCTGCAGTTCCTGTTCGGAGGGGGCGCTCAGGAGCTCCTGGATCAGGCGAGCTCGCTCCTCGTAAATCCGCTGGATCTCTAGGTCGATCGCCTCCCGAGCTTCTAAGATCTCCCGGCGAAGCGCAATCAGGCGCTCGGCTTGCTCTTGCTGACCGGCCGCCTCCGCCTCCTCGATCCGGCGAGTGAGGTTCTGGAAGAAACGGTAATCCAGGAAGGGGCGCCCTAGCGCCACTAGGGTCTGACGGGTCTCCGGATCCGGGGCTTCCAGAAGGGCCTCCAGCAAGGTCTCGCCGCTGGGCGCACGGGTGAATTTCTCAACGACCTGGGTCCGGGAGCGAATGGTCTGCCCGTAGGGTGTCCGCTCGAGCAAGCGATCGCGAAGGGCCGTAACTCGAGCGATTTCCTCCGCCGATCCCTCCGCATGAACCGTTGCTAGCACTTCATGGAAAAGGCGGAAGAACTCCGCATCGATTTTCTCCGCGTTTTCCTGGATCAGCCCCTCCGCGTCTTCAATGCGCCGCGCGTTCAGGATTCGCTGCAGGAGGAGCGTGCGTTCTGCCATTGCCTGCAGATCCTTATCCGTATAGCCATCCGCCCGTAGGATCGCCTCCAGGAGGCTCTGGATCGTGAAAAACTCTTTGGGCTGGAGCAGATATGCCCTGCGCTTCTCCCGAGGCAGCTGCCGCAGGATGGCATCCGTAAGCTGTCCAACCACGCGCTGGCGGTCTGTCTCTTTCAGGTTCGCCTGGATCGGGATGAACACTAAGGCCAGTTCCTTTTCCGGATCATGATAAAGAAAGGGCGCCGCGAAGCTCACCCGGTTGCCACAGCGAGGGCAGCCAAAAGCATTCAAGCGTCCTGCTAGGAGCAATCGTTTCAGGTGAGGCTCCTCTGAGATATCGATGATCTGGCGAACCTGAACCTGAACCGGTTGACCGCAGAAAGGGCAGCGAATCACCATCGAAGTAGGTGGAAATGGCATTCGGCTCCTCCTAGCAACGAAGGTCATTCTATCAGCCGATCAGGAACAGATCTGCGAGTTCGCGATCGGGCGGCTTGCGTTAATTTTAACGCAATCTGCTGCCTGGGCGAGAGCGGAGGGTTCTTAGCACTCTCCCGATCTTCTCCGAGCCAGCATCCCGGATCGTATCCTGGCTACACCCGAAGGCCCCCTCATCACCGACCCATCATAGGGCGGCGGGCCGATCCTCCTTATGTTCTCATCCCTTCATATCTCCGCGGCCCGAGTTAGGACGTTTGCCATTTTCCATCTCCGGCTGCTATGGATGGAAAGCGATGATGGTGAGGGATGTCATAGTTCGCATGTGATGAGTGACACTACCTATCGGATAACAAAACACCTAGCTTTAAAGTGGACTATCTTGGTCTAGAATCCCTGAATTCCGCGGGGGGCTGAATGGAAATTAGTCGGCGGGCGGATTATGCAATGCGAGTGATCCTAGACCTAGCGATGTTGCCATCGGGGATGCGAGCGCGAGCTCGGGATATCGCACGGCGACAGGCGATCCCTTATGCCTTTCTGCAGAAGATCATCCGGGACCTCTGCACGGCGGGTTTCATTGAGGCCAGCCGAGGCCGGCGAGGCGGGGTGCGGCTGGCCCGGCCGGCGGAATCGATTACCTTGCTGGAGGTCTTGGAGGCGATGGAGGGCCCTATTCGCCTAAACCGTTGCTCGCGGGAACCGCATCTCTGCCCGCAATGGAGCTTCTGCGCGATTCATCCCGTGTGGGCGCAAGCCCAGGCTTACCTAGAGCAACTCCTAGGCTCCACCACCTTTGCCCAGGTGGCGGAACGAGGGCGTCAGATCCGGGCCATGCAATCCCGCAACGGCACCCATGGGGCTGCTATCTTATCCGTCTCCGTCCATGGCGGTAGCATCGCTCGGGCCTCAAGGATTTAGCAAGCGGTTATCCTCGGAAGCCGATTTCTTCCACTTTTGAAAGGCTGCCGCCTAAGGAAGGAACCTAGTGAGCCTTTCCGCAGACTCAGGAAAGGAGGCAGAGGATGCATGAGACGTTCCAGCCTCGTGCTGCTTTGCTTCTGTTCCTCGGGATGATCTTTCTCTTCGCGGCCATGTGGTTCGGTCTGTATCTTACCGTCCTGCTTCCACGAGGGATGACGGCTTTCTAAGCGCTCCGCGCTTTATTTTGCTAACTCCTGTTTGCTCTGGGAGGTCTGGCATGGTGAAAGATCCGTTCGAGCGGGTGGCGATCTTGGGGGCTGGCATGTTGATGACCGCCTTTTTCTTCGCGATCGTTGTCAGCACCTTTGGTCTTGGGATCCGCGTTCCCACCTGCGTCACCGACGTTCCCCCTTTTGATCAGCCTGCTGTTGTGGAAGTTGCACCTGGGGAATACGTCGTCAATATGGTGGCCCAGATGTGGCTATTCAACCCCCGCGAGATTCGGATCCCTGCTGGCTCCCGCGTGACATTCAATGTCGTCAGCAAGGACGTCCAACACGGCCTCATGATCGAGGGGACCAATATCAACCTGATGGCCATCCCCGGCGTGGTGAACCGGGCCCAGGCTCGTTTCGATCGGCCGGGAGAATATCTCATCGTCTGCCATGAATACTGCGGGGTTGGCCATCACGCGATGTTCGCCAAATTGATCGTTGAGCCACGGGCTGCCGGATCCCAGAGCCCCAATCCGGTGCGGACGATGGCTTCGGCCCTGGCCTGCTGGATACGTTAACTGCTCAAGAGGAGGTGCGCCATGGGACTGAAAGCGAAAGACATTATGACCACCGAGGTGGTGACGATCGAGCCTTCCGCTACCGTCGCGGAGGCTGTCGCATTAATGAAGGAAAAGGGGTTGCGCGCGCTCATCGTGGAGCGATCCAACGAGGAAGACGCTTATGGGATTATCACGGAAACCGATATCGTCTACAAAGTCGTCGCCCAGGGCCTTAACCCCCAATCGGTGCTGGTGCGCGACGTCATGACCAAGCCGTGCATTGTGGTGAACCCGGATCTTTCGGTGGAAAACGTGGCCCGCCTGTTCGCCCTGACCGGGATCCGGCGCGCGCCGGTGATCCGCGAGCGGCTGCTGGGCATCATCTCGGTGACCGACATCCTCCGCAAAGCCCTGTGAAG
>JANXBD010000008.1 GCA_025057635.1 Thermoflexus sp.
CGAGCCCAGGATGTGGGGCATCTCCAGGCGCAGGGACGGGATCCCTCGCCTCACCCACAGATCCAGGTGGTTCATCGCGCAGGCGCGCACGCGGACCAGCACCTCCCCCGGTCCCGGGTGAGGCGTGGGGAGTTCCGCAGCTTCCAGCACATCCGGATCGCCGTGTCGATCGAAGACGATGGCTTTCATCACTGATCCTCACGCCCAGAGAGATAAAAGCAAGGAAGGTCAGGGCGAGGCCTGCCTCGCCCTGACCCTGCCAGCAAATTATGGAATTCCCCGCATGCGTTCACAAGCTGGCCTTGATCCCCAGAATCTGACGGGCGATCACCAAACGCTGGATCTCGCTGGTGCCCTCGTAAATGGTCGTGATCCGGGCGTCCCGGAAATACCGCTCCACCGGCATCTCCCGGCTGTAGCCCATTCCCCCGTGGATCTGGATCGCCTCATAGGTGATCCACTGGGCGGCCTCGCTGGCAAACAACTTCGCCATCGCGGCCTCCAGCGTGTAACGCTCGCCCGTTCGCTTGGCCCGCTCCCGTTTCCACGCCGCCTGTAGGGTGAGCAGGCGGGCGGCTTCCAGCTTCACCCGCATGTCCGCCAACTTCCACTGGATCGCTTGGAACTCCCCGATCTTGCGGCCGAAGGCCTCCCGCTGTTTGGCCCAGGCCAGCGCGGCCTCATAGGCCGCCTCGGCGATCCCCACCGCCTGGGCCGCGATCCCCACCCGGCCCGCGTCCAGGGTGGTCATCGCGATCTTGAAGCCTTCCCCCTCCTTCCCCAGCCGGTTCTCGACCGGGCATTCGTAGTTGTCCAGGTAGATCTCGCAAGTCGCACTGGCTCGGATGCCCAGTTTCTCCTCTTTCTTGCCCCGGCTGAAGCCTGGGCGGTTGGTTTCAATGATGAAGGCGCTGATGCCGTGATGTTTCTTCTCCGGATCCGTCATCGCGAAGACGATGATGGAATCCGCCACCGGCCCATTGGTGATCCAGGATTTGCGGCCGTTCAGGATGTAGACGTCCCCTTTGCGGACCGCGCGGGTGCGGATGCCGGCCGCGTCGGATCCCGACTGGGGCTCGGTGAGGGCGTAAGCACCGATCGCCTGGCCGGTGGCCACCGGAGTCACGTATTTGCGTTTCTGTTCTTCCGTGCCGAAGGTGAGGATGGGGAAGCAGAAGAGGGTGTTGTTGACGGACATCACCGTGCTGTGGGCAGCATCGGCCTTGGCGATCTCGATCATCGCCAGGGCGGAGGCGATGGCATCCAGCCCCTGGCCGCCATATCCCTCGGGGACCTCGATCCCCATCAGCCCCATCGCCGCCATCCGACGGACGGTTTCCCACGGGAACTCCCCGGTCTCATCGCCATGGGCGGCCACAGGAGCGATCTCCTTCTGGGCGAACTCCCGGACCACTTGCTGGAACATGCGGTGCTCTTCGGAGAGCTCGAAGTTCAACCCAGTTCGCGCTAGAGGTTCGAATTCTAAAGCCACGGACTGCCCTCATTCTTTAGATTTAATTTGCTCTGGATGTGATCCGCACACTCCTTGCCGAGGATCGGGATTTGCCTATCCACCCCTTGCCCTCCTTCCACCCCGTGAAGTGGCGTGAGAAGTGAAGTAGGGTAAAAAATTGATCCCTCGGAGCTCGGATTCGCAAGCCAACAAACCACTCGTGCAAAACCCTACGGGCTTCTTATTGGGTAAAGCAGAAGCTGTCTCCGAATAAGAGACGCCGAGGAAAGCTCCAACTTTTATTTAGTAGATGTAGAACCCCCGTCCGCTCTTGCGGCCCAGCCATCCGGCGGCAACCATCCGGCGGAGCAGCGGTGGGGCGGCATAGCGAGGGTCTTTGAATTCCTCAAACATCGCATCGGCGATGAACAGCAACGTATCCAGCCCGACGAAATCCATCAGGGCGAAGGGGCCCATGGGATGGTTCAGGCCCAGCCTAACCGCAGTGTCGATATCCTCCATTGTCGCGACGCCTTCCTCCAAAAGCCGGATGGCATCCAGGAGGTATGGGATCAGCAAGCGGTTCACGATGAAGCCCGGACGATCTTTGGAGAGCACCACCGTTTTGTTCAAACGCTCCGCCAAGGCTCGGCCCAGGGCCACCGTTTCTTCAGAAGTCTGTAGCCCCACCACGATCTCCAGCAGGGGCATCACGGGCACCGGATTAAAGAAATGGAGACCGATCACCTTCTCCGGACGCCAAGTCACACTTCCCAGCTCGGTGATGGAAAGGGAGGAAGTATTGCTGGCCAGGATCGCTCGGGGCGGGCAGATGCGATCGAGCTCCGTGAAGACCTCCTTCTTGGTGTTCATCTCTTCGATCACCGCCTCGATGGCCAGATCACAGACCGCGAAGTCCGCCATGTCCAGCGTGCCTCGGATGCGGCCCCATGCCGCTTCCATATCAGAAGCGCTTAGCTTCCCCCGCTCCACCGCTTTCGCCATGGAGGCCCGGATGCGGTTCAGCCCTTTCCGGAGGAGCTCTTCGTTCACCTCCCGGACGATGACCTGGAAGCCCGCGCGGGCACATACCTCAGCGATCCCAGATCCCATCAGGCCGCAACCGACCACCCCAACGGTGCGCACATCCTGGATGTTCATAACGGCCTCCCTGGGGGAGGTTTGGAGGAAGGCTGGATACCTGGGGTAGATGGAGCCGCCGAAGGTGGCCCCACCTCCCCCCAAATCCCTTACTCCACCTCCACCGCCATCGCCACGGCCTCGCCGCCCCCCAGACACAGGGTGGCGATTCCCCGACGCAGTCCGCAGTCCCGCAGGGCGTAGATCAGGGTGACTAGGATCCGGGCCCCGCTGGCGCCCACCGGATGGCCCAGGGCGATCGCCCCGCCGTTCACATTCACCTTGCTCCAATCCCACCGATACCCTTGGCGCTCCATCGCCCGGGCATCCGCCAGGACCTGGGCGGCGAAGGCCTCGTTGATCTCGATGAGATCCACCTCCTCCCAGCGCCAGCCGACCCGCTCCAGCAAGCGGGGGATCGCCTTCGCCGGCGCGTAGAACAGCCACTGGGGATCCACAGCGGCCTGGGCGTAGCCCACGATCCGGGCCAGCGGCGGGACCCCCAGCGCGTCCGCCTTGGCCCGGCTCATGACCACCACCGCGGCCGCTCCGTCGTTCAAACCCGGGGAATTCCCGGCCGTCACCCGCCCGTTCGGCCGGAAAACCGGCTGGAGCCGGGCCAGGGCCTCGATCGAGGTGTCCCGCCGGGGGCCCTCATCCGTATCCACCAACCGGGTTCCCCCCTTGCCGTCGGGCGCTTCCACCGGCACGATTTCCGCCCGGAATTTCCCGGCATCGATGGCCGTGATCGCCTTGCGATGGCTTTCCAAAGCGAAGGCGTCCATTTCCTCGCGGGTAACCTCGAACTGGTCGGCGATGAATTCCGCCAGCTCTCCCATCAGCACCTGATGGAACGGACAACGCAGCCCATCCGCGATCAGGCTGTCCTCCGCCTGGAGATGACCATAGCGCATGCCGGCGCGCAGGCGGATCAAATGAGGGGCATTGCTCATGCTCTCCATCCCGCCGGCGACGATGAGATCCGCATCGCCCGCCCGGATGGCCTGGGCGGCCAGCATCATCGCCTTCAATCCCGAGCCGCACACCTTGTTCACCGTAACTGCTCCGATCTCCACTGGGATCCCGGCGAAGACCGCGGCCTGGCGGGCGGGAGCCATGCCGCTGCCCGCCTGAACCACCTCGCCCATAATGACCTCATCGACCTGGCCGGGATCGATGCCAGCCCGACGGATGGCCTCGCGGATCGCGATAGCGCCCAATTCGGGAGCCGACAGCGGAGATAGCGCCCCGAGCAGCTTGCCGATCGGCGTGCGCGCAGCCCCCACAATCACCGGATCTCGCCCGTTCTTGTCCATAGCCCGCCGCCTCTCTAAACGCCTGAGGGACATGAGGGGAACTTATTCCACGAAGGATCCATCCGAAAACAGAGGCTAGTGAAAAAGCTACTTGAAAATGAGCCGATGTGCACATCGCGTCCCACGGACCAGAGGCCCGTTTCCGGTTCTCATGTCAAGGAAGGATTTACGAGGGCCTCGAAGAGAGGGCGAAGACGGCGATAAGTATCATCCAACCACTCCGGAAGCACCCGAGTATTGCTGATGACCGGCATAAAGTTCGTGTCCCCAGTCCATCGGGGGACAATGTGAAGATGCACATGGTCTGCTACGCCAGCACCTGCTGACCGGCCGATATTCACGCCGATGTTAAAACCCTCCGGTCGATAAGCCTGACGGAGAACGCGAAGCGAGAGAGTGACCAGCTGCATCGTCTCGAGCAGGGTGGGATCGTCCAGATCCTCCAGGCTGGGCACATGGGCATACGGGATCACCATCAGATGGCCGTTATTATAGGGGTAGCGATTGAGGGTCACATATGCGGTCTGGCCTCGGAAGAGGATATGCTCGGCCTCATCGGAACCATCGATCTTCAGGCAGAAAATGCAACCTTGAGGCACCCCGCCCTCGCCTTTGAGGTAGGCCATCCGCCAGGGAGTCCACAGACGCTCCATCGTCGCTCTGTCCAGAGAATCAGAGTGCTTTGAGCGGAGGGAACCGCCTCCGGCGGCTCTCCCAGTCCTTACACGACGCCGTGGGCAAACCTTGGGCGACCAGTCCGATCTGGGCACCCCAAGGGGGAAGCCGGCCAAGCCCCTCTTCCCTAAAAAATCTTCTTGGGGGCGGGGCACCACCTTCAGCGGCAACCCGGCCCCCACCCCCTACGAGAGTTCGGAAGATGCCTATGACGGATACATTCTTCTCCATCATTTTATCTGAGCGCCACTCCCTTCACAATGTGTTGTTCTGACCAGCTTCGCTGAGATCTAATAGATCTTGAGGGGATATCGGGGAGAGAAGCCACTGCCGTGGCCCTTTCAATCGTCAGCCGTGAAGTGTTATAGAAAAAAGAGGCTGAAGGCACCTTATTCAGTGTCCGCCTCCAACCCCTTTGGCGTTGAGGGGAAACAGCTCGATGACAAGCCTGGGGGCTGGAGCGCTTCAGCGTCCGCCCTGCTGGCCCCGGCCTTTCCCGACCTTGCCTGTTCAAACGGCGGAGCCGGGCACCTTCGGCACCCAGCTCCGCTTCGAAAGCTTTGGGGAAGTGAGCTGCGTAACTCCCGCATAGCAATTAGGATCGTTGGGAATCCATCAGCGGCGCCCCGGAGGGGTTTGCCCCGGTCCCCTCCCACCATCCTGCTGACCAGGAGGGATGCGAGGGGTGGGTTGACGTTCCTGCCCCGGAGGAGTTCGCTGCGGCCATGGCGTCTCCCGTCGCTCTAGGCCTGGTGGAGTCCGTTCCGATCGAGGGGTCTCCCGCCGCTCCTGGCCTGGTGGGGTCCGTTCGGGTCGAGCGGTGGATTCCGGGAACGCCGCTGGAGTTTCCTCGGGGAAAGGCGGGATGCCTCCTTCTGGCAATCCCAGGAAACGAGTCAACCGCCTCCACTCCTGTTGAGCCCGGGCCAGCTCGGACCGGGTTTCTGGAGGAGCAACCCACAAAGCTTGCTCGAGGATCGTCCCCTGTCGTTCATACAGGGCGCGAAGTCGAGCGCGACGTGGGGAGGATTCTCCACCCGGGGAGCGAGCAGCTTCCTCCAGATATTGCAGGCTTTCCTCCGCCAGCGCTGGGAGCCAGCGCCCCTGCGTCGTCGCCGTTTCAAACTCTTCCCAGCGCCGCTCGGCCAGCCAGAGGGCTCGCTCCTCCGGAGGCATCGTCGCCACCAACAGGCCCTCCACAGCGCGCTTCACCGGATATAGCGGTTCATCGGGCAGGCTGGCTTCCGCCGCGCTGACCACGCTCAGCGCCACCAGGATCAAGCCGAGGAGGGCCACCAGGGCGCCTGCCCAGCGGAAGGTCATGGAAGAAACCGCTGGCCGGGCCTTCGCCCGCGAAGCGTAAAGCCGCCCCTGGCGGATCATCCGTTGAAGCGCTGGGGGGCGTAAAGATACCTCCTGGCCTTTCTGGAGCCAGAGGGCCGCCTTCAGCAGAGGAAGCAAGGAGGTCGCCTCAGGGAACTCCCGCAGGCATGTTTCCAGGTCCGCCCCCTGCTCCAGCCGGCCCAGGCAGCGCTCCAGGATCTCCGCTTCGTAGATGTCTTCATGCTGAACCATTATCGTGTCTTCTCCAGATAACGAGCTAATGCCGTCAGGGCGCGATGCTGCAGGGCTTTCACCGCCCCAATGGATTTCCCCATCGCGCGCGCCACTTCTTCCAGGCTCATCCCGACCAGAAACCGCAGGACCACCACCTCCCGTTGTTCCTCGGTGAGCACCCGCAGGGCGCGCTCGATCATCTCTGACACAGCGATATCATCCTCCGGGATGTCATGGATCAGCTGCGGCCAGGTCTCTGTATCCTCCAAGGCGACCATCGGACGCCGATGCTGTCGTCGCCAGTGGTCGATCAGGCGCGCCCGAGCAATACGGAACAACCATGCGCCGAAGGGAAGGCCCCGTTCCTCATACCGTGGCAGATCCTCGATCATCTTCAGGAACACGTCCGCCGTCAGATCCTCTGCCAGCTCCACATCGCCAACGCGATACAGGAGATAGCGGTAAATCCCATCCGCGTAATGCTGATAGAGGGCCGCCAAGGCCTCCGGGTCCCCCTTCCGCGCCTGAGCGATCCAGCGCTTTTCTTCAGGATGAGGGGTGATTAAACCCATCCCTCATCCTCCTATGAAACCGTGTGAAACATAACTAACGTCACGCGTATCTTCTGGGATGTTTTCTGCGGTTTACTTCGCGGATCCTAATCACTTGATCACTCTGACCTCTTATGGGCAGGATCGGGATCCGAAGCGACGTTCCTAATCCACGGCGCGGAACACCTACCTCCTTCCCTGAGCCCAACCGGATCCCTTCCCCATTCTGAACTGAAGGCGCCTACGATGGCCCGAGAAGTGGACGCTACGCTAGAGGAGGCACCCAACCCCACGCTGACATCCACGCTTCCAATCACCTGGGTTCATCCGGTCGCTCTGGCCCTGGTGGAATGGATCAGCCAGACGTTCTCATGACGCTGGGACATCCGATCGGGTGGGGATAGGCGTATCGTCTTCACAACCTGCATGCGGGCGGTCGGGGTTTGGGCACCATCATGCGCTCACACAAACAACATAGAAGCCTCGCCATTCCATCCCCCACTGCCATCCCCTCTCTATTCGCCCAGGGCATTCCCGGCTTCCCGTCTAGCCTCTCTAAGGAGAATAAACTGCCGGGTGGGATTGGCCGGGAGCGTGAGGTAGGCGCAATCCGGAAGCTCGTGTCCTCTTTGGCTCTGAAAGGCCCCTGTGGAGGGATCGAGCTCCCTAAAGGTGTATCGACCCCTACCCCGGTTACTCCTCCCGGCCGAACTGCCGGGCCAGCTGCCCGATCGGGAATCGCAGGATCGTCGGCCGCCCATGGGGGCAGGTCCATGGCATGGCGCACTGCTCCAGCGCCCGGACCAGATGTTGCATTTGCTCCACGCTCAGGACTTGACCGGCTTTCACCGCTGCGCGCTTGCAAATGCTTCGGATCAACTGGGCCTCCAGAGCTCCCTCCACTGGACGGCGGGATTCCTGCAGATCCAGCAGGAGATCCTGGAAGACAGAGAGGATGGCCTCTGCGGAGAGGACAGCCGGAACGGCCTGCAAGCGCACATTGCGCGGGCCGAAGGGCTCGATCCGGAATCCCAGTTCCTCCAGAAGGCTTCGGTTCTCCTCCAAGAGGCTCATTTCCTCCGGCGACACGTCGATCAGCATGGGTTGCAGCAGGGGCTGAGCCGGAAGCGGCCCCTCCTGCCGCTGGGCCTGAAGGGCCTCGTAGAGCACCCGCTCGTGGGCGGCATGCTGATCAAGGAGATACAGCCCATCCGGGCCCTCGGCGATAATGTAACGGGCCTGGATCTGACCAACGACCCGGAGCGGAGGGAGGCCCGACGACGCTTTCTCTTCCTCCAACTTTTCCACGAGCGCCCCTAAGGGCATCGGGGCTGGACGCGCGGAGAACTCGGTCGTTCTCATCGGAATTTCCGCTTTCTGAAAAACGGGCACTGGCGTGGATTCCCGTAGCGTGCGATGCACAGCCCGCTGAACAGCAAGAAACACTGCTTCCGGATCCCGAAAGCGAACCTCGATCTTCGCCGGATGCACATTCACATCCACCCGCTCCGGGGGCAACTTCACCCACAAGAAAACCCAGGGATACCGGCCGCTGGGGAGCAGGGCGTGATAGGCCTGCAGAACTGCAGTGGGCAGCATACGATCCTGCACCCAACGGCCGTTTACAAAAAACACCAGCTCGTGCCGGTCTGGCCGATTGACCCCTGGCAGGCTGATCCATCCGTGCACCTGCACCTCCTCTGTTTCCTCCGATACCTCGAGGAGGGCATCCGCCAGTTCGGCCCCATAAATCGCTGCTATACGATGGCGAGGCTCCCGGACGGCTGGCATGGAGAAGACTTCTCGACCGTTATGACGCCAGACGAAGTGAATATCCGGATAAGCCAGAGCGTAGCGCGTGATCCAGAGATCGATTTGCCGTTTCTCCGTCCCTTCCCCCCTTAAGAATTTCAGGCGTGCCGGGGTGTTGAAAAACAGGTCTTCTACGATCATCTCGGTGCCAGGGGGGCGCACCAGGGGACGCTGTCCTATGATCCTCCCGCCCTCAATCCGCAACTCCACCCCTAGATGCTCCTCGGTTGCCCGTGTTCGACACGTCACGCGCGCCACTGCAGCGATTGCTGCCAGGGCCTCCCCTCGAAACCCCAGCGTAGCCACCCGGAATAGATCCTCGACTGTTGAGAGCTTGCTGGTGGCATGTCGAGCAAAAGCCAGCGGGACCTCCGCCGCTGGGATGCCGCAGCCATCATCGGCCACCCGGATCCGACGGCGCCCCCCGCCCTCTGCCTCCACCTCGATACGGGAAGCGCCTGCATCCAGGGCGTTCTCCACCAGCTCCTTCACCACCGAAGCCGGACGCTCTACAACTTCCCCCGCTGCAATCTGTGCCACTAGCTCGGGCGCTAAGATTCGAATCGACATCCCCGCGCTCCCTCAAGCATCCGCATACAACCCCTTCCATTTCATCCTACGATCTGAGATCCTAGACATGGGACATATGGTAAGTCGACCTCTCCATGCCTGTTGTTCCTCTCCCTATGTCGGAATAGAGACAGCGAAAGGGATCCCGATCCCCCGACAAGGACACCGAGCACAAGAAGTCTGGCGGTATAGACCGTTCTCATAGAAGCGTGTGCAGAATGCGCTGGGCATCACGCTTTCCCTGAGCGATTAATACCCGTGTCACTTCCGGATCATATCGAAGGATACGGGAGAGGGAAAGAGGGGCTGTAGGTGCAATAACACGGCAACGGATTTCCCGATGAGTGGGCTTAAGAGGATGCCCCTGCCGCACCGCTCGGTTGACCGCCTCTAGCTGTCGATAATCGTTCTCAAAAGTGGCCAGGAGGGCCAGATCCAGCACGTGGGCTAGAGCCTGGATGGGATGACGGGGGAGTGGCCAGCTCCCCGACTCCCCCGGCATGGGCGCCAGCAACACCGCCACGATTTCATCTGCCCCAGCCTCAATCGCCGCGTTCAACGGCGTGTTGGCCATCACGGCCCCGTCCCAGAACAAGCTCTCTTCTACGGGGGTTGCCGGGTATACATACGGGATACTGCAACTGGCGATCAAGTGATCCGGCCCAATCCAAACCCGCCGGGCTTTCGGGACTGGACGGTTGGCAAAGACCACGGGGCATCCTCGACGAAGATCAGTGGCCAGCACTAACAGCGTGCGCGGGTTGTCAGGATCATTCAGGCGGTCAAAGTCCAGATGGCGGATCAACGTTGCGCGTAGTGGAGCAGTGGTGAACAGACTTTGCCAGATCCGCCAGTGAAGCCGATGAACATGATGAGTCCGCAAGCGAAGCCAGAAATCCACCAAACGCTCCACCGTCCAGCCCGCCGCCAGGGCCGCGGCGTTCACCGCGCCGATGGATGTGCCCACAAAGATCTCCGGGATCCATCCTGCCTGATAGAGCGCCCAGATCGCTCCGACCTCATAAGCGCCTCGACCGCCTCCGCCGGAGAGCACCAACGCGCGCCTTCCCACGGCCGCTCCTCCTACGCGCAGGCATCGTAGAAGCCAACCTTATCCGCTTCCGTCTCAGGCATATTATCGCCCTGCTTCGGGAAATTGAAAGAGCCGAATTGCGGGCATCTCTATCGAGATTTAATCCAGATCCTCCTCATCCCACTGCTCTTGCAAGATCGGATGACGACTGGCCAACCGGAGGAGCAACGGCACGAGGAGGGCTAGCAGGAGAAACCAGGGAGAGAGTATCGGAGCCGGTGAGAAGCGATCTAAGTTCCAGAGGATGATAACCATGGAAATCCACACAGCCGTGAAATTCGGCCAGGGATCCACGCTCCGCATCCATTTCAGACCAGGAATACGACGGCGGGTAAAGGGCCAGAAGAGATTACTTCCCATCCACCCTAGCTGATCTTCTAAAATATGAATTGCATATCCTAGCCCCACGACCCACCCGATCGAGGCCCCACCAAGAAGCCCGGCAGCCATCCCTAGAAGAGCAGCTAAGACTAGCGAGTGGCTCCACGCCCGATGCCATGGCAAAAAGAGAACCCGCACCCTCCCATCCTCAGGCGCAAAGGCTAGGGATGGGCCGGAGAAGATGTCCACTGTGATCGTGGGGTCGTAATCGTAGCGGATCGGAACGCTCAGGGACAGGCGCGCCGGTGGAAGATCCGGAACCGTCCCGCGTATCGGTCGTCCTCCCGTGTTCACCATCGGGCCGATCTCCACCTCGACGGCTGAAGTCTCCGGATCGAAGCGCACTACGTAACGCCGCCACGCATCCGGCCCTAGTCGCAGCGTATGGAGCATAAGATGGATACAGCGACCTTCCCTCCATGCTCGTTCCGCCGCTTCCCGGATTGCCCGGGCAATCATCTCTGGATCCGGGGGATCCGTATCCGGATCCACAATATGATCGGGCTGCTCCAACCATCGGGCGAACCGGAAATCCAGGGTATCCGGCAGCAGGGCAGCGATCCCAGCGATTACGGGGCCGACCCCACCCTGTGCTGCGTCCTGCACGATCTCAGGAAAAAACGTGGAGAGGGCGACACCGGAAATGAAATGGGTGAAGCCTTTCATCGGTCAGAAGAGCCCAAGAGGTTCTCTAATAATGATAGAATCTTTGGGGTTTAGAAACGTCGTCATCCAAGACGACGAAGGATAAGGATGGTTGGGGAAGACCCGCTTAGCCCTCCGGCCGGCAGGTCACCGTGAAGATCTCTCTTTGATAAAGCAACTCCAGGGGCAAAAGGGTCCGTTCCCAGTCGTAACGCGTGACCGCGAGTCGACGGGCTGCCTCCCCCAAGGCCTTCCGCCGGGCCGGATCCCGGGCCAGAGTGATCATGGCGGCGGCAAACGCCTCCCCGTCCGCCAACCACACATGCTCCCCATCGATCACTGCAAGACCGTCGCAAGCCATCGGGGTGCTGACGATCGCCTTCCCCATGGCCATCGCCTCCAGGATCTTTAGACGGGTTCCGCCACCTGCCCGCAAGGGCGCCACGTATACCGTAGCACCAGCTAGATAGGGACGCACATCCGGAACCTCCCCGACCACATGGACGCCAGGGATCTCCTGAAGGCGGCGCACCACTTGGGACGGCCGACGGCCAACCAAGTAGAGTTGAGCCTCCGGCAGGGCCGATCGAACCGCCAGCCAGATCCCCCGAGCAAGCCATTCCACGGCGTCGATATTCGGACGATAATCCATAGATCCGGTGAACACAAAAGCAGGATCACCAAGGGGGAGCGGTTCCACCGCCGCAGGATGGAAGAAGACCGTTTCCACACCGTTCGGAGCTACTACAGGCGAGCGTGAGGTTCCCAGCGTCTCCAGATCCCGAGCGTCTGGTTCCGAGACTGCGATTACCCGATCCACCCGACGGACGATCCGGGCTTCGTAATGTCGCAACCGACGGGACTGGATCCCAGAGTAGAACGCGCTCAGCCAGCGCCGGGGATCCCCGCGATCGGTCTGAAACAGCCGTTCCTGCAGGCGATACTCCGCGTTCAATTCGTCTAGAACAAGCATCGGCCGAGCACCTGGGGGGAGATCCAGCAGGTCCTCCACCGCCCAGGCCATCTCTAGGCCCTCGATATGGATCGCGCGGATGGGACGCTGGGCGAGCAAACGCTTTAAGGCATCCACCAAGGCGGCGGTTCGATAGCGAAAGGCAAGATCGGGACAGGAGGAAAAGAGGAACTGTTGGAGACGAATCCAGAGCGATCGCGGGCACCAAGGGAACAAAAAAACCTCATCCGCGAGGGATCGCCAGACCGCCGGAGGCTCATCGGCCCGCTCCGTCAGCGCTAGCACCCCCACAGGCGCCAGCCGGGCCAGGCGCCGCAGCACATGGAAAGCCCGGATCGATCCCCCTTTGTTCGGAGGATCTGGAAGCTCGGGGGCCAAAAAAAGGATCATCGCTGTATCCTGTTCGCCCAAAATTCCCAGCTTGGTGGTCTTACCCCCAAAGGGGGATTCAACGGCCCAGGACCTGTCGGTAGATCTCCCAAGTCTCTGCTGCTGCGCGATCCCAGGAGAAGGCCGTGGCCCGTTCTAGGCCTTTCCGGCGCAGCTGTTCGCGGGCCTCTGGATCTTCTAGGAGGGCCTCCATCGCCTCTGTCCAGCGGGACTCGTCCTCCGCGGGGAGGATGATCCCGGCATCGCCGACGACCTCCGGAAGGGCACCTCGATCGCTCACGATCACAGGCGTGCCGCAGGCCATCGCTTCCACCGCCGGGAGGCCGAATCCCTCGTAGAGTGAGGGAAAAGCCAAAAAAGCGGCCCCGTTGTATAACGCTGCGAGGGTCTGGTCATCGGGCCCTTCGATCCAGCGCAATCGATCCACGATATGGAGACGATGGGGCCACTCCAGGATCTCCTGATAGAGCCAGCCCCGACGCCCAGCTATGACCAGCGATGGGGTCCTTGAGCGGCGATCCAGCAACCGGGCATACGCCCGTAGCAGCATCGGAAGATTCTTCCGCGGCTCCCAGGTTCCTACAAACAGGATGTATCCCGGCTCCAAGTCTAAGCGCCCCAGCGACTCCTGGGTGACTTCTGGAGGAAGGGGCCGGAAGACGGCGCTGGCCGCTCCATAGACCACTGAGATCCGATTGGAAGGCAGCCCAAAGTAAGCCATGAGATCTGCCCGGGTGGTCTGCGAGACCGTGATGATATGGTCCGCCACCCGGACGGCCTGTTCGATCTGCCCGGCGTAGTAACGCCGGCTTTCCATGGTCATGAAATCCGGATATTTCAGGAAGTGCAGATCGTGGACGGTGATCACCCTTCGAAAAGAGCCGGCGAAAGGCGGGATGAAATCAGGGCTATGGAGCAACGAGACCCGCCGAAGGGTGATCTCCAGCGGCCAGATCCACTGTTCCCAGCGATGATGAGGAGGCGTCCAGACATAAGCGGTTTGCACCCGAGGCCCAGGGACTTGGGTGTTGCGATCCTTCCGGCTTCGGAAGATCACCAGGCGGATTTCGGGATCGTCGATGACATTAGGGAGGCGAGCGGCCAGTTCTAAGATATATCGGGCGATGCCTTCTCGCCGATACGCTAGCAATCGGGCATCCAGTCCAATCCGTATCATCGGATGCTCTACCCTCCTGAATTGGAGGAAGCTTTCACATACCTCACGGGAGATGAAGAGAGGGATTCAGACTCTTGCCTCGCGGGCGCAACAACTACTCTGAGCTCGCGGGTTTCAGGGGATGGCCTTCCTCAGCCAGAATGCGGACAGCCCGTCGTTCCATCTCCGCAAGGACCACCGCCACCGCCTCGATGGCCGCCCGTTGCTTGCGGTAAAGATCCGATTCGCTGAGCGCCAGACGCTGGGCAATCTCACGAACCTTGCGTCCCTGAATGAACCGCATCTCCAGCAGATTGTAGAGCAACCACTCCGGAGCGGTTAGCTTCCGCTCCCCATCCGGGCGAAGCTGCTCAATCGCTTCTGCCAACACTGCCCGCAAAGCGCGAATCGGATTGCCGTCGTGGGCTTGCATTGCTTGCTGGACGATCTGGAGTTGCAACAGGGGGCTCTGGAGCAAGCGTGGCCCACCCCAGTAATGCGCCAGGGCCTCTTTCACCCAGTAGGTGAACTCTGGATGCTCGATCAGAGGGATTGCAGTAGACACCTGCTCCGGCTGGCGCAGGCGGCTGACCTCATCGGCCACCTGCTCTAGGGCGCTTAATGCCCGCTCCTGGAGCATCCGATCCTCCAAGGCTGCCGCTGCACGTGCCACCCATCCTCGAATGAGATCTTGCAGAGACTCCAGGGCCACCTCCCTGGCCGGCTGAGCAACCGCGATCGCCCCTAGGAGCATAGGCTCACCTCGGCTTCGCAACGGCCAGATCCAGAAGCCATTCGCCCCAATCGGGCCGTCCGCAGATCCTTCAACAACCGAGAGTGTCTCTTCGATGGACACCCGCTCGATCGCCCCGAAGGCGGCCACCGGCTCAATACCGGCCGGTGTGATGCGCACCACGAAGCCGGTGGGGGAGCGAAGCGCTTCACACATCAGGGCCAGGATCCCCTCCAGGAACTGTCGTAGATCCCGAGCCGTGATCATCGCCTGGCTCAGGCGGCGCATCCGGGCGAGCTCGGAAACATCCCGTCGAAGGAAGAGCCAATCAAATAGAGGACGAATCCAGCTGCTGACGATCTCGTAGCTGACGATGGTCCCTGCAGCGACCAGAGGCAGCAGAAGAGCCAACGGTAGGCCAAGCCCATGGCTTAAATAGCTTAGCCCGAACATCACCAGCACCACCAAAGTTGCTAGAACAGGCCCTCGGAGCAGATAATCGATCCATCGCTGCTTGATCACCCGATCCGGGATCAGCACGTCCAGGTAGGCAACGGCGTACACCATGCCAAACAACATTGTCCCAATGATTAGGTTGCTGAGGCCGACCATTCCCCAGAAAACCACCGGGAATGACGGCACGGTTCGCCCCACGAGCAACAGATAAGGGAAAACCCCTACAGCGGGGGCAACCATGGTCGCCGCCAGATAGGTCAGCCGTCGCCGATGGGTAGAGATGAGGGTTCGTCGGCGTGCCCGCCAGGCGTTGATCACCCCCCATGCGACCCCACCGATGAAGTAAACCAGAAACAGGGGGAAGAGGGGACCCGCCCACAGATGGAAGGCACGGCCATCTGCAGTCCCGTCATGGACTAGAAGATTTGTCCCGAGGGCCAGGAGGAACCAGGTTGCTCCCAGGCCGTAAGCGCCGCGCACCGCCCAGCGACGCCAGGGGGAAAACGAGCCTGTCCGCTCCAGCAGAGCGTCTGTGAGATGAACGTAAGCGGCTGGCGCGATAGCGATACCTAGCCACTGCAACCGCAACCAGCGCTCCGCAGCGCCGGGGTCCTCGACAAAGAAAAGGATCAGATCACCGAGGTAAACCGTGAACACCGAGACTAGCAGCCAGGCTGCCCCTCGCGCACTTCGACTCCGGAAATAATACGTCAACAGATAAATTAGAAGGGAGAACGCCGCAATCAACAGAGCGGCGACAATCACAAAATTAATCTGAATCAACAGCCCTAGCAGATCCATCGGCCTCTCATGATCGACAGATGGTCTCTAGCCAGCGCTGAATGCGCTGGATCATCACCCGACGACGTCCGGTGTAGCGATGATCCCCCCCATCGATGAGGGCCAGCTCAGCGTTCAGCCCCGCCCGGTGATAAAGCGCTAGGCTCTGACGATGATGCACCACCGGGTCTGCTGTCCCATGCATGATGAGCAGCGGTCGTGGGGACAGCTGGTCTACTCCATCCACGGGTTGCGGCCTTGCCGTCTGGGTCCTCAGTTCCTCTCGCAGTATTTCTGCCGTCATTCCGTTCATAAACCGAATCCAGTCGACGAGCATCGCGTCATCTGGCGTCCAGGACCGCAGGTCGCTCACGGTGGAAAGGGTGATCAGGGCATAGACCCGAGGGTCCTGAATGGCCGCCAGCACGGAAGCCCATCCGCCCATGCTATAGCCAAGCAGGACCAGACGGTGGGGATCGACCGTCGGCTGCGCCAGCGCCCACTGGATCGCCGCCTGCACATCCTCGACCAGGGTGGCGATCCGATACGGGCCTTCGCTGCCCCAGCAGCCCCGATAGTGGAAGCTCAGCACATTCCACCCCACATCGCGCAGGACATCGGCCAGATCCAGGTTGAGCTCTATGCCGGCGATTCCATGAGCCATGATCAGGGTCGGATGGGGCCCCAGACCATCTGCTTGATAGAAACGGCCCAGCAATCGATAGCCACTGCTCTTTAGCACCACGCCGATCAGCATCGAAAAATTCCCGTGAGGAATCGCCCCCACTTCCTGCGTGACGCTGCCTTACAAGACATCCACCGAAACCGCGAGGGAGAGAGCCCAATAACACCATAAGCAGGGAAGGACCAGGAACGACCCCACCTACCCTCGCCGGAGCCATCAATCGATCACCGTCTGGCTCTGCTCCCGCAGATACTGGATCAGATAGTAGGGCCCGCCAGAGCCCCGACTCGTAGAGCCGCTGGCCTTCCAGCCGCCGAAGGGTTGATAGCCCGGCCAAGCGCCGGTGGTTGCCCCTGCCGCCCGATTCACATACGTCACACCGGCCTCGATGTGATCGAAGAACAACTGGATCTCCTGTGGGTCGTTGCTATAAAAGCCAGCGGTCAACCCATAATCCACCGCGTTCGCATAGCGCATGGCCTCCTCCAGGGAATCCACGGTCACCAGGCAGGTGATGGGCAGGAACATCTCCTCCTGGAGGAGCGGGTGATCCGGCGGGAGGCCATCCACCACGGTGGGCTCCACAAAGTATCCCTTAGCGAACTCGCCGTCCGTCAGGACGTTGCCCCCGAACAGCACCACCCCATCGCGGCGGAGGATCTCCATATATCGCTGGAACTTCTCATAGGCTGTGCGATTAATCACCGGCCCCAGGAAGACGTCCCGCTGGGTCGGATCGCCGATCCGGATTTTGCTGGTGAGATCTAGGAACTTCTCTAGGAACGCATCTCGCACCGGCCGCTCCACGTAGATTCGCGAGGCGGCTGAGCACTTCTGGCCCTGGAGGCCGAAGGCGGAGCGCATGCACCCCAGCGCCGCCCGATCCAGATCGGCATGGCGGCTAATGATCACCGGGTTCTTGCCGCCCATCTCCAAGATGATAGGCTTGGGATACTTGGTGGAGGCCACCACCTTGCGGTAGATGGACATTCCCACCTCATAGCTGCCAGTGAAGGTGATGCCAGCCACGTCAGGATGTAAGACCAGTGGATCGCCGACCTCGCTTCCACTGCCCGTGATATAGTTGAAGGCGCCGTCCGGCACCCCTGCATCCCGGAATATCTCGTAGAGCTTGTAGCCCACGTAGGGGGTATCCGAGGCCGGCTTGAACACCACCGTATTTCCGGCCAGCAACGCCGCCCCGGCGGGGCCGCCAGCCAGGGCGAACGGGAAGTTAAAAGGGGAGATCACCACCCACACGCCGTAGGGCTTGAGCACGCTGCGGTTATGGTGTTTGGGAGATTCCTGCTTCATAGGCCGGATGTAGCCGTCGTTCGCCTCCATTTGGTCGCAGTAATAACGGATCAGATCCGCAGTCTCTTCCACATCCCCTAGGGCTTCCAGGCGGTTCTTGCCCACCTCCAGGCTCATCAGCGCAGCGATCTCAAAAGCCCGCTCGCTGATCAGATCCGCGGCCCGCCGCAGAATCCGCACCCGCTCGTCCCAAGGAAGCCGGCTCCACACAGGAAAGACGGCCTTTGCAGCGGCCACCGCATCGTGGACATCCTGAGGCGTCCCGCGTTGGAAAATCCCTAGGAGCCAGTCAGTATCGATTGGGGAGCGATCCTCAAAGGTGCGCTCGGTATAGCGGGGCTGGCCACCGATCATAATCGGGATCGTCTCACCGAGGCTCTCCCGAACCTTTCCAAGGGCAACTTCATATCGAATGTGAAGCTCATCGCTGGGGATGGCAAGAGTCGCATAGGTGATCTTGAAGGATGGAGCGGGCGCTTCTGCCAGTGACGCAACCCTCCGGCGAGGGGCCGCTCGGGCAGATACTTTGCGGGTCGTCGAAGGTGTAGCCTTTTTCGCCGCTTTCTTCATCGCCTTCTTCTTGACAGGCATGCCGAACCTCCCGAACGATCCAATTATAGGAGCGGAAACAATCTCACTGGTGATCCCTTATTTCTCTCGGATCGATGACCTGGGCTCAAAGCCTGCGGCCCGGTCACCTCGCATGGCCTAGATTTTCGATCCTCACCACCCCCAGGGTTATGTTGGAGAAAGCGAGGATGAAGGCAGAGGGCTCGTCTCGCTTCTGAGTAGCCCAAGCTCCTAATCGTTGAACGATGACTCAAAGTATGGGATCCACAAGCTTCCGGTCAGAGTCTCCCGCTTAAGGGGGAGGATCAGCCCCTCGAGGGCCTCTTGCGGAACCTTCACTCGCTTTTTCTCTAAAGCCCGTAGGCTTTCGGGAGTCAACAACGGATCTTTGACCCCTGGTGGGATCTGAATCCCCTTTAGCGCCACCAGTCGGCAGAAGACCCGGCGCATGACAGGATCCTCCCGCTCTACCACCGCCTGGAAGTGCGCTACCACACGAGGCCCCTCCAGCGATCGCCAGGCGAAGCGCAGCTCCACCATCTGTCCAGGTGTTTTCATCGTCTTTTCCATAATATCTTTTCCACAGGAAATTATAATCCATCTCAGCCTATGATCTTTGAAGATACCAGAGAACATACATTCTCGTTCCCTCTGCTATAAGGCACGGGCTGGAGAATAGGAGAAGCGTAGGTTGATTTGGGTGGAGGGAGCCGTTAATCGATATCTGCCATCCACGTTTTTAGGATCTGCGAGGCCTTCCGGGCAGCGCGAGCCCGGTGGCTGATCTGATTCTTCTCTTCCAGGGGAAGTTCCGCCATCGTCTTCCCGAACTCTGGGATGTAGAAGATCGGATCGTAACCAAACCCATGGACTCCTCGAGGTTCGAAGGCGATATATCCCTCGAGACACCCCTCCACCAGCACCGGGGGTTCCCCGGGCCGGGCCAAGGCGATCACACAGCGAAACCGCGCCGTCCGCTGGGGCCAGGGGATGCCCACCATGAGCTCGAGCACCTTGCGAATCCGCATCTCATCGCTGGCGTTGGGTCCAGCGAATCGAGCAGAGTGAACGCCCGGCGCACCTCCCAGAGCATCGATCTCCAGCCCCGAATCATCCGCTAAAGTCCACAGCCCGCTGCGCTCCGCGTAGAATGTCGCTTTCCACCGGGCGTTGTCCTCTAGACTGCCGTATGGTTCCTCGGCGACCTCTAGAATTCCGATTTCAAGAAGATCGATCAGCCGCAGCGGAAGATCGGAGAGCAGGGTCGCCAGCTCCTTCCGCTTCCCAGGATTGTGAGTAGCGATCAGGAGCTGCCGCTCAGACTTCAGAGGAATCGCGGGATTCACCCAGGCGCTCATTTCGGAGTTTCTCGACTCCATTTCGGACAATCTGAAGAAGCTGAAAGAGGGTCTCTTCCAGCTCCAGAAGCCGGGTCAGCGCGTAGTCGTCGGCGTCCGCCCTTAGGCGATCGGCCTCGCGCTGAGCCCGTTCGACAATCACGGCAGCCCGTTGCTCAGCCGCCTGAACAATCTGATGTTGGGCGATCAGATCGCCAGCCTGCTCCTGGGCCAGCGCAACAATTCGCTCAGCTTCCTCCTTCGCTTGAGCGATGATCCTCTCCCGTTCCTGAGTGATTCGTCGGGCCTGCTTGAGCTCATGCGGAATCGTCACCCGCATCTGATCAATCAGGTCTAAAAGCCGTCGCTCTTCGATCACCACCCATCCTAAGAAAGGAAGAGGACGGCTGCGAAGAACCAGTTGCTCCAGTTGATCGATCAGATGCAGGATGTCCATCCAAAACTCCTCCAAATTCAATTTCAACCGGGATCCAACCTATGCCGCTAAGGCGAAGCTCCCGCCAGAGAACGATCGATATGCCGGACAGAGCATGGGAAGATCGTCCGAAGAGAGGGCAAAACCCGCTCCCGGACGCTGGTTTACTCACGGATAGAGATGATAGCAACAGTCTCTCCAGTGCGTTCGGCAGCCTTCGCGGCTAGGGCACGGGCCACGTGGGGCGGAACCATTGTCGAAACGTCCCCACCCAGTAGAGCGATCTCGCGGACAACGCTGGAGCTGATGAAAGCATAATCCCGGCTGGTCATCAGACAGACCACCTCGATCTCAGGTGCCAACTGCTTGTTGGTCAAAGCCATCTGGAGCTCCAGTTCGAAATCAGAGATCACGCGAAGCCCTCGCACAATCACCTGTGCCCCGATCCGCCGGGCGAACTCAACCGTCAGGCCGCTGTAAGCGGTGACGGTGACGTTGGGAAGATGCCGCAAGGCTTCCCGCACTAGAGCCAGGCGCTCCTCCAGCGAGAAGAGCAGACTCTTGCTGGGGCGATCGTAGACACCCACCACCAGCTCATCGAAGATCGCCGCTGCTCGAGTGGCGATGTCGATATGACCGTAATGAATGGGATCGAAAGATGCCGGATACAATCCTCGGACCATCTTCAGCTCCGATTTCAGCGGAGGGAGAGGGGGTGGGAAACCATGCTTTAAACTCTCGGTATCCCGATCTCTTCCGATAGCACCCCCGACACCTCACGTTCTCCTTGCTCTCCTATCCGAAGGAAACGGAGAGACAAAATCCTTGCAACGGAATGGAATAGCCCAAGTGGCTACTTAGCTGGGCTCGACTGGGCCATGCCAGAACCGAGACACAGCCTCCGCGAGACGATAGTGCTCTGGAGCCTTGAGGTCGGGATCACGCTCGGCTAGGCGCTCCGCGGCCTCGCGGGCGATCTCCAAGAGGCGCAAATCAGTGAGATCGGCCAGGCGCATCTCGGGAAACCCGCTCTGGCGCGTGCCTAGGAAATCACCAGGCCCCCGCATCTCGAGGTCTTTCTGGGCCAGCTGAAAGCCATCATAGATGGTTTCGATGGCCCGGAGGCGTTCTATCGCGCTATCGGAGGGGGATTCTGCCAGCAGAAGGCAATACGATGGATGGCTGCCTCGCCCGACCCGACCTCGGAACTGGTGGAGCTGGGCCAGCCCGAACCGATCGGCTCCCTCAATGAGGATCACGGTGGCATTCGGCACATCCACACCTACCTCCACCACCGGCGTCGCCACAAGGATCTGGATCTCTCCACGGGCAAAGGCACTCATCACCGCCTCTTTTTCCTCGGACTTCATCCGCCCGTGGATCAGGCCCAGCCGGAGGTCGGGGAAGATTTCCCGTTGCAACCGCTCGTATTCCTCCACCGCAGCCTTCGCCTCGATTTTATCGGAGCCTTCCACTAGGGGACAAATGATATACGCCTGGCGGCCCTGCTCCACCTGGCGACGGATGAAAGTGTAGGCTCGCTCCCGCTCCTCCGGCATCAACCAGCGGGTTAGCACAGGCTGCCGGCCCGGCGGCATTTCGTCTATGACCGAGAGGTCCAAGTCGCCGTAGAGGGTGAGTGCTAAGGTTCGGGGGATCGGAGTAGCCGTCATCACCAGCACATGCGGGTTATATCCCTTGCCTCGCAGGGCGGCCCGCTGAAGCACACCGAAGCGCTGTTGCTCGTCAATAACCACCAGGGCTAGATCCTGGAACGTCACTCCTTCCTGGATCAGAGCATGTGTCCCTACCACCAGCTGACATGTCCCCCCAGCCAATTCCCCATAAATCTGAGTTCGTTCAAACCCGCTCACACCCGAGGTGAGCATCCGGATGGTCGGCGTGGGAAGCCCAGCGCTCGCCCAGCGCTCAATCAGTGAGAGAAACGTCCGATGATGCTGTTCCACCAGGATCTCAGTGGGCGCCATCACTGCAGCTTGAGTGCCCGCCAGGAATGCTGCGTAAGCTGCCAGAGCAGCGACTACAGTCTTCCCAGAGCCCACCTCGCCTTGGAGCAACCGATTCATCGGCACGCCGAAGCGCAAATCGGCCAGGATCTGATCTAGCGCTCGACGCTGAGCTCCCGTGAGGGAGAAGGGGAGAGCTTCGATTGCCCGTTGCAAGAGGCTTTCATCGAAGGCCAGGGCCCGACCAGGGACACTGCGCCATCGCCGGCGAGCTTCCAGCAGGCCGATCTGCAAATAGAATACTTCGTCAAAGGCCAGCCGTCGGCGTGCCTTTTCCAGCGGCTCCCAATCCTCTGGGAAGTGAACCTGCTTCAACGCAGCCGGAAGATCCGGGAAGCCATACGCCTCCCGGATCCAGGCGGGGATCGGATCTTCCACTCGATCCGCCCAATAATCCACCACCCGCTTCAGGATCGACCGCATCAGGCGCTGGGTGAGGCCTTCGGTCAGCGGGTAGATGGGAACGATGCGGGCAGTGTGTAGCAACTCCCGATCGGCAGGCTCCCACTCTGGAGAACGGAACACCGGACGACCGAGAAACTCATCCACCCGCCCGCTCACCACGATGAACTGGCCTGGCCGGATGCGATCCAGCAAATAAGGCTGATTAAACCAGGTGCACTCGATAACAGCAGAGCCATCGGTGAGCAACGCTCGGATCACTGTAAGGCCGTTCCCCGTCTGTTTGCTTCCGATATCCATTACCTCGCCGATGACGGTCACTTCTTCCCCAATCCGAAGCCGATGGATGGGTTTTAGAGCCCGGAAATCCACATATCGACGGGGAAGCAGATATAACAGATCCCGGACAGTCTGCACCCCGAGGCGTGATAGGCGCTGGGCCCGCTCACGGCCCACCCCGTGAATTAGGTGCACAGGCGCATCCAACCCCAAGGCCTCCACCTTCCCCACCAGTTTCGAAGGGATAGGAGGAACTGCCCGGGAACGTGAGCGAGTGGAAGTCATCCGCCCTCGCCGCAACGGCGGCGCTAGCGTCGAAGGCTTCCCCCGCGATTTCTCCCCTGAAGGGATGGATGAAGCTGGCGCAGGTTCCAGAGAAGGAGGCACGGCCGGTTCGTCTTTCGCCTCCGGAGTTGGCTGAGTGATCCGAAGCTCCCGCTCGCGCTGCAAGGCCTCCCGGATCCGAGCTTCCACCTCTTCAATTAACTGCCGACGCTCCTCGGGATTCGCCGCCTCATACCGCCGAAGATCCGCGTAGATGGATTCCAAAAGAAGGAGAACGTCCGGATCGCGCTCCTTTAGGGCGGCACGGGCCTGGCGATACCAGTGATCCGCAAACCGGCCGATCCCTCCGATCACGATCCGATTCCGATATCCATCCTGGACCTCGTGGCTTAGGATTTTCTGGAGCTGCGTAAAAGGCGAAGCCATTCCCTTCCCTCGCTGTGCTGGAATGAGGATTGAAACGTCGATCCTTCCATACCGTCAGGAAATATCTCAGCCCCGTATCTTCATGATCGCAGCTTTCATGCGCCAGTCTGCGGGAAATGCCCTTTTCTATAAAGGACGCCGAGTGATATGCCGAGCCTTGAAAAAATCTCCGCCGAATCCAAGTATAATTCAAACCCAGATTACACTCCTCGGCCCTCTTCAATGATTGGGGGGTGCCGGCAGCCCCGTTGAAGGATCGATCCCAGGTCTCCGCCTCCTTCCTTAAAGGACACTTGGCCTCATCTTCGGAGCCTTGGAAAAGTCGAGCGACCAGTAGGCAGCGGACTTCGATGGGAGCGTATGCGAGGGAGCCCATGCGCGGCGCACTAAGGAAGGCGAGGCCTGTCAAGGCTGTCAAGCCGGAGCGGCGGGAAAACGGGAATCGGATAGACTTTCTTGGTGGCTGGCGGGTGCTATCGGATTACCGGAAGAAGCGTTCCCTCCCTCTGGAATCCACAAAGTCCCTCAGTGTGGACAAGGCCATGTTACCTGAAGCCGTCCAGGAACTGGGCTGAGAAGGCGAGGGCGGCTATCCGGATTACGCCCAGACACCAGTGTCCCGTGTGGATCTGGAAGCGCTCTGCCGAGGGATGGGATCAGCGATCGGGCAGGTTCGATGCTAAACAATGGAATAGGGACAGCGTTGATATACGTGCCTTGAGGATCCTATGCCCTTAACCGCCAGAGGCGGGCCACCGCCTCTCGAAGGGTCTCCTCTCGCTTGCAAAAGGCGAAACGCACCTGCGCGCGCCCATGGTCTGGGCGGGCATAGAAGCTGGAGCCAGGCACCACCGCCACCCCGATCTCCCGAACCAAGCGCATCGCAAAAGTGGTGTCATCCTCTGTCCCGAAGGCACGGAAGTCTGCCATCACATAATATGCTCCCTGAGGCCACCACACCTCGAACCCTAGCTCCTCCAGCGCCTCTACGAGCAGACGTCGGCGCTGATCGTAATCTGCCCCCAGCTGCTCATAGTAAGCCATGGGGAACTGAAGCGCCACAACGCTGGCCTCTTGGAGCGGAGCAGGAGCGCCCACAGTGAGGAAATCGTGAACCTTGCGGATCGCCTCAGTGAGATCCTCCGGAGCGATACACCATGCAACGCGCCATCCGGTCACTGCATAAGATTTCGACATCCCGCTGATGGTGATCGTTCGCTCCCACATTCCAGGCAGTGTAGCAATCGGGATGTGACGATGGCCATCGTAAACGATGTGCTCATAGATCTCATCTGTAACCGCATATGCATCATAGCGCTGGCACAGCTCGGCGATCCAGCGGAGCTCCTCTTCGGAGAACACATGGCCCGTCGGATTGTGGGGCGTGTTGAGGATGATCGCTCGGGTTCGGTTGGAAAAGGCGCGGCACAGCTCATCCGGATCAAAGGTCCAAGACGGCGGGCGCAGAGGAACGTAAACCGGCTTCGCCCCGCTGATCCAGGTGTCGGGGCCGTAGTTCTCGTAGAAAGGCTCGAAAATGATCACCTCATCCCCAGGGTTCAGCAGGGCCAGCAGGGTCGCGATCATGCATTCGGTGGCCCCACAGCACACCGTGATATGGCGCTCTGGATCAAGCTCCATTCCATAAAACTGGCGATACTTCTCAGCGATCGCTACCCGTAGCCGGGGGCTTCCCCAGGTAATGGCATACTGATTGTAATCCTTGAGGATCGCCTGGGCGGCCGCCTCTTTCAGAGCGTCGGGGGCAGGAAAATCCGGGAATCCCTGGGCTAGATTGATGGCCCCATAGTGTTGCGCCCATCGGGTCATCTCGCGGATCACCGATTCCGTGAAGTAATGCACTCGTTCGGCCACTCGAGACATCCAGGCCCCTCCAGATGAGGATATCAGATCGTTCCGTTACGGTCTCAGCCTCCCTCAAGAGCGATTCAACAGGGGAAGGGAATCCTCATACGGATTGGGATATCCCCGGCAGCTTTGCCAATCATTACCTTATCCCCACACCCCATGAAGTCGTGTTAGGCTGAACGGAACGAAGCGCTACGGGATTTTAGAGACCGACGATGCAGGACGTTACCAAGGAAGCCCCCTCTCACCTTCGGATCCTCATGCTCAAAACACGAACAGGATACCCTTCGAAAAACCAGCGAAGCCATCATCAAGTCTTAGGAACCGGTTCGGCTTCAGGCTAAAGAAAAACTGGCGGTTCGAATAGCCCGCGGTAGTCATTAAGATCACTTGAATCTCCCAAGGAGAGCCCGCATCCCCCTAGGGAACACCCAAAGCAATCGCTCCTATGCCTCTCATGCCTGAACGATCGCATCATAACGAGAGGATGTAGGCGCCCAGGACAGCAAAAGCGATCCCAGTCAAGGATCGCAGCCCACGAGCTTTTCAGGGTGCATTCGAAGACTGCACTCATCGTCCCTTTCAACCTAGGCGAGAGCGTTCGTCTATGCGGGCTCGATCAAACCGCCGGAGGGTTTCTGTTTTCCGATTCCCGATTCCAGCCAGCTCAGGGCATGGCCCTGAAGACTATCTCGGAGGGGGAGCCGGCCACTCTGGCAAAATGTAGGAGATCGTCTCGGGAGGCGGAACCGGGGTCAGAAGATAGACGTCCACCCAGCGGTACCAGAGCACGAGATCCTCATCGTTATATCCGAGGTCGATCCGGCGGCCGATAATCCCACCACCAGTATCAGCGGCCAGCCCTACCCCATAACCGGGCACATACACTCTCCATCCCAAGCGGATCACACGAGGATCGACTGCAACGATCCCCCGCTGCATCGGAAGTCCTGTTCGAGTGCGGCCGAAGTAGGAAGCGGAGGGATGAACGCCCGCTGTAGAGCGGCTATATGAGGTAGCCAGCATGCGAATCCGCCGCCAATATTCGATTGGCCCATCTGGCGTCTCCAGCGTGCGCACCACGATCTTCGTGCCATATGCCCATACCCGGGGCTTTGGAGGTTGAACAACGGTCTCCCCCACGACTTCTCGCGCGACCTGTTGACCGTTCTCATAGCGCACTCGGATCCGCCGCTGTAATATACCATTTCGCCCTGTGGATTTCTGCACCCACGTGTCCAGCTCCAGATTCGGATCGGCTTCCCACACAGTCTGAAAAGGAATTGGGGTTTCCTCGATGTCGAACCCCTCCGTTACCCGAATGACCCGGATAGTCTCACCGCCTTGGAGACGGCTTTCTTCACGAGGGATCACCCGATCCTGGCCGTGTAAGGAAATCCCCAGTTCCCACAGCAACTCCCGGACTGTGCGCGCAGTAGTGGAAACCACCTGGATGTGCCCATCGGCTTCCACAGTAATTGGGTGGGCACGAAATAGCGTGACCTGCGTGCCGCCATTCAGCGGGGTCTCAGGTCCGGGCAACAATCGATCCCCCAGGCCGATCCCGATGCCAGCCTCCCGTAGTGCTGCCCCTACTGTGGGCGCTGTTGACCAGATCACACGTCGTTTCCCATCATCTAGGCGAATCACCAACGGGACAGACCGCACCACCCGGATCTCCTGAGGAGGCCCCTGCCGACCGAGCTCGGGAGAGTTAGCTTCCCCGTGCCGCCCATCCACCCATATCCTGTCCCCCGGCCCTAAGGCGATTCCTGCAGCAGCCAGGATCTCATGAGGATCGGAGTGAAGGGTGTAAAGGTCAACCCGGCGTGCGGGCGCTGCACCACGACCCTCGATTAGAACACGAACTGGCTTAGCCCGTCGAATGGAGATGGTAGCCGGGGGCCGAAGCGTGTGTGTAAGGGGAGGAAAAACCGCATCTTCCGGACGGAGCGTTATGCCCGCTTCCTGCAGCACGCCCTCGACCGTCCGTTGATGGGTTCTAATAGGGAGAACCTGATCTTCGAGGAGGATGGTTACGGTCTGTTGAGAGCACCAGTAACTCCATACACAAAGAGTGCCCAGCCCGAGCCAAGTCATCCATTTGAGCAGGATCCATCGGCTCATCGCAGCCAGTGCGGAACCCGGAACAAATTTCATCCTACCCAAGATAGCTTAATGTAAGAGGCGGCCGTGCGCCCCTTGTCGAGCCCGCCTTTCCCCACCAGAGATCCCTCGGACGGCTCCGGCCCGGCGCCCCTGCGGCGCGCAAACCGGAACGGCTTACCGTTGCTCCCTTCCGGGCCTGGCGGGGTTCACCGGGGTTCGCCGCGCAGGACCGGACCTTCATCACCGGGAGGGATCTCCGCGAGGGGCCGCGCTAGCCCTCGAAGGGGATGTCAGCCCCGCGTCTGGCGGATTTCGGGTGCAGGGAACCGCCACCTCCCCGCCTGAGCACGGCCGCTGGTTTTAGCGTATCGGATTCCCCATGCGGTGTCAAGCTGAAATCCATGGCCCGATAGGGCCGATTTGGCAGCCGATGCCAGACCCATTCGACTCGCCAACGCCTTGCACACCATGGGATCTTGTGATCCACCCCCCTTAACCAGAGCGGGCTAGGGCCTCTAGAGCATTAAGAAATACACGCCTAGAGCATTAGAGATCGGCGTAAAATCCAAGCAAAGCGAACCATCGGGATGAGGAGAGGGAAGGCATCGGGATGAGGAGAGGGAAGGAATGAACCGAGCTGGGGATTGCCACCAGAGATCGGGAATCGGGAGGACAAGTTGAGATGAGAGGGAGGGAAAAGATTCAACGGGAATTTCTCTATGGACGCCACGCCGTGTATGAAGCCTTACGGGCTAGGCGACGACGGATTTACCGACTGTTAATCGCAGAAGGCCTTCAACCTCGACCCATCTTAGAGGAGATCCAAGCTCTGGCAATACGTCAAGGCATTCCTATCCAATCGGTGCCTCGTGCCCGCCTCGATGCCATCACCAAAGGTCATCAAGGGATCGTGGCCGAGACCGATCCGTATCCCTACGCGGATCTGGAGGAGGCATGGGCGCAAAGCGCCGGTCGATCCGATCCACCTTTGTGGCTGGCCCTCGATTGCCTTCAGGATCCCCAGAACTTCGGCACATTATTGCGGGCTGCAGAGGCAATAGGGGTGCATGGCGTTCTGTTCCCCGAACATCGCAGTGCCCGAGTGACGCCTGCGGTAGTGAATGCATCCGCAGGTGCTGTAGAGCATCTTCTCGTGGTTCAGGTGACCAACTTAGTGCGGGCACTGGAGCAACTCAAAGCATGGGGGATGTGGATTGTAGGCCTCCAGCAGGATCCCCGCGCCATCCGTTACGATCAGGCGGATCTCAGCGGCCCGATCGCGCTGGTGGTGGGTAATGAGGAATCAGGCATCCGCCCTTTGGTTCGGCGCACCTGCGATTCTCTGATCTATCTCCCGATGCGAGGCCGGGTTGCCTCACTGAACGCCGCTACAGCTGGGGCCATTGCCCTCTACGAAATCGCGCGGCGCAGAAACTTCGAATCATCAAACCCCAGCTCGTCGGAATGAGGAGATCTAAGACATGAACCCGTGAGCTGATCCTCTCGCCTCAGTTGTGCACATATCGAACAGGTGAAGCCAAACGTCCCATCAGGTGAACTTGACAAAATGACCGCTTCCGCCTATATTTATAAAATGATCCTCATGAAGATCCAGCACTCCCGTCGTGAAAGAAGAAGAGACTCCTTCTCTGACCCAAGGAGGTCAGGGAATGGTCTCTTGTTTTCATTTACCAAGCATGTGCCCCCTCCGAATTTCAACCATCACTACTAATCATCCCTTGCTGCGATGGATAGAGATCCACTACTTGAGCGGAGAAGACAGGCAGTCTTAGGTTGGGAAGGCCATCAAGGGCTGTCTTCGTATCCCGGGAGCTTCTCTATCCCCAACGCGAGTTGTCCTCAGAGGAGGCAGCTGTGGAGGCCAAAGAATTTCGTGCCTTACGGATCTCGCTGGCCTCGCCAGAGCAAATCCTGTCATGGTCTTATGGCGAGGTCACTAAGCCGGAGACCATCAACTACCGTCGGCTCCGGCCAGAGAAGGATGGCCTGTTCTGTGAAGTCATCTTCGGCCCTACCCGGGACTATCAATGCTACTGTGGCAAGTATAAGGGTCCCCGATACAGGGGCATCGTCTGTGAGAAATGTGGCGTAGAGATCACCCGGGCAACTGTGCGCCGGGAACGAATGGGGGATATCAAACTGGCGGCCCCGGTGGCCCATATCTGGTACACCCGGCGGGTTCCCTCTTACCTCGGCATGCTACTGGATATATCCCGCCGCAACCTCGATCGCGTCCTCTATTTTGCCCAGTATGTGATCACGTCGGTGGATGAGGAGGCACGACAGCGGGCCTTAAAGCGCTTAGAGGAGGAGTTCGAGCGTGAGCGCCGGTCGATCGAGCTAAGGTATAAGAAGGAAATCGAGACGCTTCTGTCCAAGATCCAAAAACTCGAGGAACGGGAGCGCCAAAAGCTGGCGGACCGGGAGGCGCGGATCGAGGAGAAGTGGGAGTCGGAGGTCGAGTCCTTGATGCGTGAGGCCCAGCGAACCCAGGCCCGCCTGGAGGAACGGCTGGGTAAGACGATTCGCGCCCCCATCGTCTTCGATCCTACCGGCGAGGTGATCGCGGACGCCGGGGAAACGGTGGGCCGGGAACATCTGGCCGCCCTAAAGCGGATCCTGGATGAACAACTGAACCGGATCAAAGAAAAGGAAGCAACCGAGCGCTCCCGTGCCCTGGCGAAAACCGAAGAGACGTTGAAGGCCCTGCGCGAGGCCGTAGAGGAAAAAATCGCCGCCCTAAGGGATCAAGCCGCCCGCGAGATCGAGGCCCTGCGTCAGCGAATCCAGATGGAGCGCGATGAGCTGGTCAGCCTGGCTCCCCTCCAGTTCCTAGGAGAGAACAAGTATCGGGAATTGAAGAGCAAATGGGGGCAGGTCTTCAAGGCGGAGATGGGAGCAGAGGCCTTTCTCGAAATCCTCCAGCGCTTAGACCTGGAGCAAATGGCCAAGGAGTTATGGCAGGAAATCCGCCAGGCCAAATCCAAGCAGCGTCGCAAGAAGGCCATCAAGCGCCTCCAGATCGTCCGCGCATTCCTCCGAAGTGGCAACCGCCCGGAGTGGATGATCCTGCGAGTCCTGCCGGTTCTTCCGCCAGACCTTCGGCCGATGGTTCAATTAGATGGCGGCCGTTTCGCAACTTCGGATCTCAACGATCTGTACCGGCGGGTGATCAATCGGAATAATCGTATGAGGCGGCTGTTGGATTTGAACGCCCCGGATGTAATCATTCGGAATGAAAAACGGATGCTCCAGGAAGCTGTAGACGCATTAATCGATAACTCCCAGCGGGGCAAGGCGATGTCTCGCCGCGGGCGCCGCGAACTGAAATCCCTCAGCGACATGCTGCGGGGCAAGAAGGGGCGATTCCGCCGGAATCTGCTAGGCAAACGGGTGGACTACTCCGGACGTTCGGTAATCGTGGTGGGGCCCCAGTTGAAGCTTCACCAGTGTGGCCTACCCAAGACGATGGCCTTAGAGCTTTATAAGCCGTTCGTGATCGCCCGGCTGATCCAATATAACTATGCGGCTAACATCAAAGGCGCTCGGCGACTTGTCGAGCGCCAGCGCCCAGAGGTCTGGGAAGTGCTGGAGGAAGTGATCAAGGGACGCCCGGTCCTCCTGAACCGAGCCCCGACACTTCACCGATTGGGCATCCAGGCGTTTGAGCCTGTGCTGGTGGAAGGGAAGGCTATTCAGATTCACCCCTTGGTTTGCGCCGCCTTCAACGCGGACTTCGATGGGGATCAGATGGCCATTCACATTCCCTTATCCGATATGGCCGTCTGGGAGGCGCGGAACCTGATGCTGTCCAGCAAGAATTTGTTGCTGCCAGCCAACGGCGAGCCCGTGGTAGGCCCCACCAAAGACATGGTGTTAGGATGTTATTACATGACGATGACCATGCCCAACGGCGAGCCGGCATCTTCTCGAGTCTTCGCTAACCTGGAGGAGGTGGAGCTGGCCTATCATTTGGGCAAGATCTCTCTGCATACTCCAATCCGCGTCTATACCAACACCATTTACGATGAAAACAATCAACGTTATGCAGATGGAAAGCCTCGGCGACGACTCATCGAGACTACCGTTGGACGGGTCCTCTTCAATCTAATCCTGCCCGAGGGCCTCCGCTTCGTGAACGAGACTATGGACAAAGGCCGGCTCAAGGATCTGACGGCCCATTGCTTCCAATGGCTAGGACGCGAGGAAACGGTGAAGCTGGTCGATCGCTTGAAGGATATTGGCTTCCGTTACGCCACTCGATCGGGTGTCACTATCGCCGTATCGGATCTGCCTATCCCATCTGCGAAACGAGAGGTGCTGGCGCGCTATGAGGCCTTGGTCGCGGAGGTGGAGCGTCAATATCGGCGAGGCCTGCTAACAGAAGAGGAACGATATAACCGAGTGATTGACCTGTGGCAGCGAGCGACCAATGAGATCGCGGAGGCGGTGAAGCAAACGATTAGCTCAGACAATAACGTGGCGATTATGGCGCTCTCGGGTGCCACCAAAGGAGGCTTCCAGCCGGTGGCACAACTAGCCGGAATGCGCGGTCTGATGGCTGATCCCACCGGTCGGATCATTGAGCTTCCCATTCGTTCAAATTTCCGGGAGGGGTTGACCACCATTGAATATTTCATCTCCACCCATGGCGCTCGGAAGGGTTTGGCTGACACGGCCTTGCGCACCGCCGACGCCGGTTACCTCACTCGTCGCTTAGTGGACGTGGCTCAAGATGTGATCATCAGCGCATATGATTGTGGCACCCGTTCGGGCATCTGGATTCGAACCACCGATGACGTCGGTGGCCAGACCCTGCAGGAGCGGATCTTTGGCCGCGTCTTGGCTGCGCCGGTTTTCGATCCCCGAACCGGCGCCCTGATCGCTGATACGGGCACGCTCGTGGATGAAGGACTGGCAGAGCGCATCGCAAGGGCCGGTGTCCAGGAGGTCTATGTTCGCTCGCCTATGACATGCCAGGTGCGGCATGGGATCTGTGCCCTCTGCTATGGGCGAGACCTAGGCACCGGCCGATTGGTAGAGATGGGCACCGCCGTAGGAATTATCGCCGCCCAGTCCATCGGTGAACCCGGCACTCAGCTCACATTGCGAACTTTCCACACCGGCGGCGTAGCTGGCGTGGCCGATATCACCCAGGGCCTCCCTCGAGTGGAGGAGATCTTTGAGGCGCGCCGGCATCCGAAGGGCGAGGGTCTGATGGCCGATATCGACGGTATCGTTCACATCCACCGCACAGAAGAGGGAGGGCGGCGGATCCGGATCGTTAAGAGCGAACAGAAGGAGGATATCTACGAGATCCCCGGCAACTGGTCGATCAAGGTAGAGGACGGCCAAGAGATCGTCGAAGGACAGGTGCTGGCCAGCCGCGGAGAGCAGCAGATCACCGCTAAGCATAGTGGACGGGTCGTTTACCAAAAGGGCGAGCCTTTGAAAGTGGTCTATGAGCTTCGGGAAGAGCGGGAGTATGAGGTTCCGGCTACCGCCCGCCTGCTAGTGGAAGAGGGACAGCAGGTGAAGGCCGGAGACACGCTGACGGAAGGGCCCAAGAACCCCCACCGGATCCTGCGATTGCTGGGCCGCGAGGCTGTGCAACTATATCTGCTCAGCGAGCTCCAGAAAGTGTATCGTTCCCAAGGTGTGAACATCAACGATAAGCACTTCGAGGTCATCATCCGCAAGATGCTGAGCAAGGTTCAAATCATCAACCCGGGCGATACCGATTTCCTGCCCGGTGACCTGGTCGATCGCCTCGTCCTACAGCATATTCACGCGAAGCTGGCCGCGGAGGGCAAGCGCCCAGCAGTCGCTCAGCAAGTCCTGCTCGGCATCACTAAGGCCGCCTTAGCCACAGACTCCTTCCTATCAGCTGCTTCCTTCCAACATACGATCCGAGTGCTAGCAGGGACAGCCCTGGAAGGCAAGATCGATGAGCTACGTGGCCTAAAGGAGAATGTGATTATCGGACGTCTGATTCCCGCAGGAACCGGCTTCCGGTATTACGCAGAGAAACGCGGTGCCGAGTCTAAGTCCCACAGCAGCACCGGCCCTACCTTGGCGGAGGCAGTGACTACCTCGATCGATCTCTAAAACAGGCGGTCTGATGAAGGCACCTCGGGGGTTGGGAAGAAATGCCTCGTTCGGTCCCAACCCCTTTTTTTTAGGATGATGGACGCCCGCTGAGAGCCCTGTATGATGGTGGTGCGAGACACTGAAGAACAGTGATTCAGCTCCCACTCGATGGCGATTAGGAACCAGACTCGATCTTGGAAAATCTCGCCCATTTCAGTTAAAGCTAAGAGGACAGCACCCTTATGCCATTGGTTCTTGCTGCCCTAGATCTGGAGACGACCGGCCTAGACCCGGAGACTGACGCGATCCTCGAGATTGGAGTTGTGAAATTCCGGGGAGAGACAGTGCTTGACGCCTGGAGCACCCTAGTCCGCCCAGAACGGCCGATCCCGCCATCGGTCATTCAGCTTACTGGAATTCGACCAGAGGAGGCTGAGCGGGCTCCCCCCTTGCGTGCAGTGCTTCCTCGTCTTCGGGCGATCGTAGGGAATATTCCTCTTGTTGGCCATTCGATCGACCAGGACCTCGCATTCCTGCGCCGCCACGGTCTTTTCATAGAAAACGAAGCCCTCGATACCTATGAGCTGGCAGCCATCCTGGTTCCTTATGCTGGTGCTCACAGCCTTTCTACCCTAGCCCATAACTTGGGCATCCCCGTGGGGGTAGTTCACCGGGCATTGGACGATGCCCGGCTCACCCACCAGCTGTTCCTGGCCCTGTTTCAACGAGCCTGTCAGCTTCCGGAGTCGATCTTGGAGGAGATCATCCGCCACGCTGCTCACCTTCCCTGGCCGCCCCGGCGCTTCTTTGAGGAAGCCCTGCGGACAGTGCAACGGGGCCGCTTCATTGATCCGAGCATCGGTGCTCAGCTACGGGCGAAGGGCTTAGCCACCCCCGAATCCTATCTCGCAACGCCTCCAATGCGGGCGCGGCCTTTGCGCCCCAGGGCTCAAACCCAGCCCCTCGATGCGATAAAGCTGACCCAACTCTTGGAACCGGGCGGCGTTCTCTCCCAAATCTTCCCGCAATATGAGCATCGTCCCCAACAGGTCGCCATGCTTGAGACGATCACTGAGGCATTCAACCGAGGTGAGCACTGGATGATCGAAGCAGGGACTGGGGTGGGCAAGAGCCTGGCCTACCTCATCCCGGCCGCCCTGTGGGCCTTGCGGAATGGAGAGCGCGTGGTGATTTCCACCTACACCATCCCTCTCCAGGAGCAACTGCTCCAAAAAGATATTCCGATTCTCCAGCAACTGATCTCTGCGTCCGGTTTAGCTGACGGCTCTACCCTGCGGGTGACGCTGCTGAAAGGCCGAGCCCATTACCTGTGCCCGATCCGATTGATGCATTTGCGACATGCTGGACCAACCAGCATCGAGGAGATGCGAGTGCTGGCCAAAATTCTAGTGTGGCTGCCCACGACGCAAACCGGAGACGGGGATGAACTGTATCTGCCCACGCCAGTGGAACGAGCGCTGTGGAGCCGCCTCTCGGCAGACAACGAGACGTGCACAGCCGAAGTATGTGCCGCTTGGGGAGAAGGAGGCTGCTTCCTCCATCGGGCCCGGAAGGCTGCGGAAGCCGCCCATTTGATCATCGTGAACCATGCCTTGCTATTCGCGGATGCCGCTACGCAGAATATGGTGCTTCCGGAGTACCACTACCTGATCATTGATGAGGCCCATCATTTAGAGCAGGCAGCCACCAAACAACTGACCGTGGAGATCGACCGCTTCGGATTGTTACGCATGCTCCAGGAAGCAGGGAGCACACAAGAGCGTCGAGGGGGTGGGCTGGTCAGCATGTTGCTTCATCTAGGGCGAAGCCTTCCTCCGGCGTTGCGCAACACCCTAGCGGGCATAGCCCGCCGCCTGGGCGAGGCGGTGGAGGAGGCCCAAGCCGGCGTGGATCTCCTAATGAGCACCCTGATGGCCCTTCTAGAGGAAATCGCTTCGGACAGCGGGGAATACGCTCGCAAGGCACTGCTCACGGATGCTGAACGAAGCCGTCCAGCCTGGGCCGCAGTAGAGCAGGCTTGGGAGTTCTTCGCTCCCCGCTGGGGAGCTGTCCAGGAAGCCCTGAACGCCATCCGAGCAACACTTACGGAGTGGCTAGACCACGGTTTTGTAGAAGTCGAAGAAGCCTTAGGGCTGGCAAATGGACTTAGCTATGATTTTGAGAAAACCCGTCAGGCCCTCGAGGCCACGATCCGAAAGCCATCTCCCGAGATGGTCTACTGGCTAGAAGGCCACACGGAAGAGGGGAACCGCGCCCGTGTAGGCCTGTATATGGCGCCTCTCAACGTGGGGCCGCTCGTGCAACGGTATCTCCTGGAACCGAAGCGCTGCGTGATCATGACTTCCGCCACCCTGCGGACTGTGAGCCGGGAATGTCAGGAGCCCTCGTTCGCTCATCTCAAAAACCGACTTGGGACCTGGGAAATGAAAGAACTCGCTCTGGATTCCCCGTTTGACTATCGGCGAAACGCCCTCGTATATCTAGTGACCGACATCCCGGAGCCTGGCCAGGCGGGCTACCAGCGGGCAGTAGAGCAAGCGATCCAGATGGCTGCCCAGGCGCTTCAGGGGCGCACCATGGCTCTCTTCACTGCCTACGCACCCCTGCGGCGGGCGGCCCGTGCCCTGGCCGCTCCTCTGGCGAAGGCTGGGATCACCGTCTACGAGCAGGGCGATGGAAGTTCTCGACAACAGCTCGTGGAGCGCTTCCGATCTACAGAACGGGCAGTGCTGCTAGGAACCCGAAGCCTGTGGGAGGGAATAGATATTCCCGGTGAGGCGCTCTCGTGCTTAGTGATCACCAAGCTTCCCTTTGAGGTCCCAGACGAGCCCGTCTTCGCGATCCGAAGCGCTCAATATAGAGATCCGTTTCTCGATTATGCGGTGCCGGAGGCTGTGCTACGGTTCCGCCAGGGATTCGGACGGCTGATCCGTAGCCGCTCCGACCGAGGCGTGGTGCTGATCCTAGATCGACGTATCCTCACCCGCGCATACGGCGCCTGGTTTCTCAGCGCTCTACCCCCATGTACGATCCACCGAGGGCCCCTAAACCAGATCGAAACCATCGTGAAGGCATGGCTAAACCATCCCACGGAGCAACATCACCTCTACGAATCCCTCACGGGATTTACCAATCGCTGAAACCGTAGCCCGTCCTCCCACATGGACATGTTATTGAACAGCACGAAGACCTCCCGAAACTCCTGACCGAGATCCCAGAGTTCCTCCAGGTCCGCATCTGTGTAGCGATATGCATATCCAGTTCGTCCGTGGAGACGGAAATAGGCGATTTCCCCAGTGACGGGGAGACGAATGAAGGGGTCAACGGCGTGGATCAGGCCGTAGCGCTCGCAGATCCATCGGATCACCCTGCCGGGCCAATCCCCCCGGGGCTCCCAGGCCACGCGAAAGGGAATCGCTCCCATCCGCTCCAGAAAGGCCTCGAGACGGCTGAGATGCTCCGGCGCTGGGGTAAAGGAGGCTGGGCATTGCAATAGCACCACGGTCGCCCTTAGGGCCTGCGCGGCCTCCACGGTGGCGGCCCATCCTCGCTCCACCACTGGGGTGGCCTGGAACAGGCCGGCCATCGGGCGTTCTTCGGGAGCCAGCGGGCGTCGGAGCCGGCGGTAAGTCGGGCTGCTGGCGGGATGGGTGACCAACTGCCATGCCTTCATGGTGAAGACAAAATCGCAGCCAGCTTCCTCCCGCCAGCGTTGGAGGGTCTTCGGTTGGGGTGGGTCGTAGAACGTTTGCTGAACTTCCACCACCCGGAAGGCCTGGAAGTAAACGGATCGCGCTTTCGGGAATCCGCAGCAGCCAATATACCACATCTCCCCCTCATCTCCCTCGATGCGTCCCCGCAACGCACAGTCGTCCATCCCTCATCGGATCCGACCAGACTATGACGGATCCTCTGCTTTCATCACCCGGCCACCCGCGGCGCGGATCAGGCGATCCCGGATAGCCAGGCCCAGCCCCTGTGTCCCGAAATCCCGGGCGAGGATCAAATCAGGCCCCCGCGCGTCTAAATCGCGCATCGCCGGATAAAGCCGTCGAGCAACCCCTTCCAGATCCCCCTCGGATCCCAGCACAGCGATCTCCACCGGCAGATCCGCCACGGCCGGCTGATCCTCTTCCGCGATCAGCAATCCCACCCGATAGCCCTCCCGGAGATACCGGATGGCCAGTTCGCGGAGCTGCGAGCGGAGCCACCCCTCTGACCCGATCAGGACCACCATCTCCGCCCGTGGGGCGTAGTGTTTGGGCAACATCCCTGGAGCCGGCGCAGGGCCGGCCACGGAGCGATCGAACACCGCTATCGGCCCGAGGATCGCTTCTAGGGCCTCCCGGGGCAGCCCTCCCGGCCGCAGGATCGTAGGAACCGGACGGGTGAGATCGACGACGGTCGATTCCACTCCGATGGAGGTGGGCCCGGCATCTAGGATCAGATCAATCCGACCAGTCAGGTCCTCCAACACATGCTGAGCCGTGGTGGGGCTGGTGTGGCCGAACCGGTTCGCGCTGGGCGCGGCAATTGGCACCCCCGCGGCCCGGATCACCGCTCGGGCCACCGGATGGGCCGGCATCCGAAGGGCAACGGTGGGTAGACCAGCCGTGGCCAGATCCGGGACAATCGGTTGTTTGGGGAGAACCAAGGTGAGGGGACCTGGCCAGAAGCGCCGGGCGAGGGTCCATGCGACTGTGGGGATCTCCCGGGCTAGCTGGGGGAGTGCCCCCAGATCAATGATATGCAGGATCACGGGATCTGTGGCCGGCCGTCCCTTGGCCTCGAACAGACGGGCGAGAGCGACCGGGTTCAGGCCATCGGCACCCAGCCCATAAACGGTCTCCGTTGGGAAGGCCACCAGCCCGCCCTGTCGCAGGATCTCCGCGGCCCGGGCGATGATCTCGGGATCCGGATGCTGAGGGTCTACCGATACCACCTCGGTCATTTGACCCTCCTGAGCGCTATGTGATTTGCTCTCCTCTATCCTCTTTGGAGACCTTGCGAACAGGGCGGTGGGTTTCGGTGCCCGGCCCGCCCAGGGGTCGCTAAGCATATCATAACATCCCAAAGCAGCAGATCTGTTCCGCTTTGTCCGATCGGCCTCTCAGCGCTTGCTTCTAATCGTGCTATTTCCACCTCTGCAAGAATTTTGAGAGGAACTCAGGGGAAAGACAAAATCGAGGAGAAGATATGACAGTTTACCCTCCTCAGGAGGGGAACCCATGCGTATTCGCGCGGTCACGGTTTTCATCCCATGGAGCCGCCAGGAGGTGGCACGGGCAGGAGCTCTCGCTTCAGCAGCACGCGAGACGCTGACGCGCGCTAGCTATGAGGTTCAGACCGTACGTCTCGCGCTACCGCCGTTGGAGATCTTGAAGGATGGAACAGATTTTCTTCGCCAGGCCCAGGAGTGGGAAGCCATGGCTCGGGAGGCCGGGTTTGATTACCTGAGCGTGGGCCCCCTGGGGCCGCTGGCCATCGAGATCCCTCGGCTGTTCGCAGAGACGGAACGAATCTTCGCCTCGATCATGCTCACCAACAACGAGACGGTTCGGCTGGCAGCGCGTATCACTCGGGAAAACGCTATGGTTGTCCCAGACGGCTTCGCTAATTTCCGACTTGCCGCGCTGGCGGGCGTGCCTCCGTTGAGCCCCTTCTTCCCGGCGGCGTACCACGATGGAGGGCCGATGGCTATCGCTCTAGCGACCGAGGCGGCGGATCTGGCAGTGGAAGCCGCTCGCACCGCTCGAGATCCAGCGGCAGCCCTGACGATGTTGCAGGCTCAGGTAGAAGCGACTGGCTGGTATCTGGCGCACCTCCTCCGTCCGCTAGTCTCTCGGTTCTCTGCCCGCTTCGCCGGGATCGATTTCTCCCTGGCGCCCTTCCCGGAACCAGAGCGCAGTATCGGGACGGCCATCGAGATGCTTAGCGGAGTTCCTTTTGGAAAAGCCGGAACCCTCGCAGCGGTGGCCGGGCTGGCTGCGGCGGTGCAGGGGGCGGATTTCCCACGGACGGGGTTCTGTGGGGTCATGCTCCCTATCCTCGAGGATGCGGTTTTGGCACGGCGAGCGGCGGAACAGCATCTGCGCGTGAGCGACCTACTATTATATGCAGCAGTGTGCGGAACCGGTCTGGATACCCTCCCCTTGCCTGGATCCGTTTCGGAGGAGGCGCTGGCACGGGTGCTGGAGGATTTACGCGCGCTTAGTGCCCGGCTGGGGAAGCCCCTCACTGCTCGACTGATGCCCATCCCGGGTCGGGAGCCCGGGGATCCAATTGAGTTTGACTTTGCGTATTTCGCACCTTCAACGGTAATGGCCCTGTGACGATTTCGGCGCAACGTTGCCGCTTAGGATTTTCCCTGTTGCGGGAAGTTAGCCCTGTGTCTTGGAGCAGCCGTGCCCTCGGGAGCCAACGGGCTGGATTCTTTAGGTGGAATCTACCCGCGGAGGGAGTGCACAAAGGCTCGGCCTGAGGATCTGCTGATGCAGGTGAATGACACCCGGCGAAGGGCACGATCGCGATATAACGAGGTGCATAGGCATAACTGAATTGCCCCCTCCCATACCTTGAGGGGAAGGGATCCGAGCCGAGCTTCCAGATTCAATAGAGGTAGAATTTAGATATTGGAGAGGCAGTATACGCTTGAAGTCATGCTTTGGAGGTAGCTAATGTTTAGCGAACAAGATCTGAGGGAACTGGCCGCGCAGGAAAGCCTCCAAGTTCCCATTCTCAGCCTCTATCTAGATGTGGATCCTCGTCATCAAACCAAGGATCATTATCGGCTGACGCTGCGACATCTACTGGAGCGCGTGGAAGATCAAGTCCCGCGAGGAGATATAGAGGCAGTCCAGCGCTTCGTCGAACTGGAGTATGATGGATCTGGACGAGGTCTGGCAATCTTCTCTTCGCGGAACCAGGGATTCTGGCGCGTATTCTCCTTAGCGGTGCCCACGCCCAACCTGGTCTTCGTTGGTCACAAGCCATATGTGTTCCCGTTGGCTAAGCTTTGGGATGCCTATGGCCGCTTCGCGGTGGCGCTGGTGGATAAAACCCACGTTCGTTTACTGTTCTATCAGATGGGCGAGCTTCAAGAGGCCATCCAACTGCACGGGGAGCCGATCAAGCGACATAAGCAAGGCGGCTGGGGTGCGGAGAAACTCCAGCGGCATGAAGATCAGGTTGCCTACCGGAATCTGAAAGAGGCCGCCGAGCTCACAGCAAGTTTCTGCGAGCGCTACCAACCCCGTTATCTGCTCCTCGGCGGCCCCGATCCGACGGTGGTGGAGTTCCGGGAGCTCCTACCGCGCCCTTGGCAGGATCGCATTGCCGGGACGATACCAGGGGATCGCGTGTCAGGCGAAGAGGAGATTCTAGAGGCGAGCCTACGGATCCTCCAGCAGACAGAACAGGCTCGGGAGTTCGCCCTCGTGGATGCGGCGATCACTGCAGCGGCCAAAGGGGGCAACGGCGTGATGAACCTAGATGACACGCTGGGGGCAGCGGCGGAAGGACGTGTGCATGTGTTGCTCGTGGCGGACGGCTTCCACACTCCAGCCTACCGCTGCAAGAACTGCAGCTTCTTCACGGTGATATCGCGGGAGGCATGCCCGTTCTGTGGCGCAGCCTTCGAACGGTTGCCCGACGCGGTGGATTGGCTGATCGCCACCGTGCTGGAGAACGGAGGCCAAGTGGAGATCGTGGAAGGCCACCCCCGACTGCAGGAAGTCGGCGTCGCTGCCCTGTTGCGATATTAACGTGATCGCTTCTCCACTCACAGCTAAAGGGGACATAAAATTCTCTCCATATAGGTGGAGCACTGAGATGGCCTATCGGGCGATCGGCTTTACCTAAGGGCTTAGGGCAGCGCAATCTGCGTTAAAGTTGTATTCCGGAAGGGAGGGGTAAGTGGGCGGCCTTCGCCGCCCACCCCCGGTCGCTTGCTGGAAACTCCGGAGGCGGAAAGGACTGTGACGCAGATCCCTTCATCTTTCTCACGCTCTGCTTCTGCAGGACACTATTATCGGCTGTTTACGGTGATCCTATTAGCCTCTACACTGCTTTCCACCTGGCTGGGGATCGCGGTGGTGATGGCGGCCCGCGCGCAGCGTTGGCGGGCGATGGCCGGCGGCGAACCGCCCCGCACCGGCCCCCTGGGGCTTCCTCCGATCTCCGAAGTGGGGCGGATGCTGAATCCCATCGAATGGCTCAGCCCGGCGCCAGCCTGGCCAGTCCCTGGTCGGCTGAATCTCCTTGTTTTAGGGATAGATCGCCGACCAGAGGAGAAAGAGATCCCCGTCCGAGCGGACGGGATCATGCTCATTGGCCTTGATCCCATCAGCAACACCATCTCCGTGCTCTCCATCCCCCGGGATCTTTATGTCCCCATCCCGGGGCTGGAGGAGCGCGGGATCTCCCAGAGCCGCATCAACACCGCATGTTTCTACGGGGATTACTACCAGCGGGGCGGATGCGGGGAGCTATCCAAACAGACCGTGGCATACAATTTCGGTGTCCCCGTGCATCGTTACATCATCCTGGATTTCAATGGCTTCAAGAAGATCATCGATCTGGTGGGCGGAGTCGATGTGGATGTGCCCCGGACCATTGTGGATAACGCGTATCCGACGGATGATTACCGGACGGAACGGCTGGTGATCCCGGCTG
>JANXBD010000090.1 GCA_025057635.1 Thermoflexus sp.
GAGGCTCCACCCGGAACCCCAGGCGGGCCTCCAGCCGGGCCGCCCGGAGGATGCGGGTGGGATCTTCCACAAAGCTTAAGGAATGCAACACCCGGACGAGACCCCGCTGAAGATCCTGAAGCCCGCCGTAGAAATCCAGCAGCTCCCCGAATCGATCCGGGTTCAGGCAAACTGCCAGGGTGTTGATCGTGAAATCCCGCCGATGCAGGTCCTGCTTGATCGAGCTGGGCTCCACCTGGGGCAGGGCGGTGGGGTGGGCATAGAACTCCCGGCGGGCGGTGACGAAGTCGATGGCCTTTAACCCCTCCACGCGTCCGGCCGGCGTGGGGATCGTCACCCCTTCCAGCAACCACTTGGCCGTCCCAAAGCGCCGATGAGCCACCACTCGTCCCCCGTGGCGCTCCCGCATGGCATCCGCCAGGGCGATGGCATCCCCCTCCACCACGATATCCACATCGACGATGGGATGGTTCAGGATGAGATCGCGGACCAGGCCGCCCACGAAATAAGCGATGAAGCCCATGGACTGCGCCGCCGCGCCGATCTCCCGCACAAGGGCCAGCCAGACGGGTGGGAACGCGGCCTCCATCGCTGAGGCCACGCTGAGGCGAGGGCGCACCCGCAGACGCTCTCCCCATAGCTTGATCAGGTCGGTTCGGGTGACAATCCCCACCACCTCGCCGTCCTCGACCACCGGGATCTGTCCCCAGCCGGTCTCGATCATCAGCCGCTGCACCTTCTCCACCGGGTCGGAGGGGAGAACATAGACCTCTCCCTTCTCCATCACCCGTTCCACGGGCTGACTGCCCAGGCCGTGCTGGAGCGCCCGATCGACGGCGCGGCGCGTCAACAACCCGATGACTCGGCCACCCCGGACCACCGGGAAGCCTTCATGGCCGGTCCGCTGCATCTCCCTCGCCGCCTCGCGGATGGGGAGATCGGGTGGGAGAAGGCGGACCCCACGGGACATGATCTCCGCCACTGTCACGGCGGGCCGGATGTGACGGGGCAGGATCCGCAGAAGCTCCTCTCGCACCTCCGCAAGGGAACGATCTCGGATCACCGCCGCCGCGGCCCGAGCGTGGCCACCGCCGCCGAAGTGAGCGGCCACGCCGCCGGCATCGATGTCATCGGTGGTAGTGCGGCAGACCATTTGGATATGCCCGTCGAATTCCACCAGCATGAAGAGCGCAGACGGCTCGAAAAGATCCCGAAGCCGATGGGCGACGGTGGAGATCTCCTCCATAAAGCCATCGGCCTGGGCTGTGGCGATCACCACGATGTGGCCCTCGATCTCGCGGGTTTCCGCCGACTCTACCAGGCGATTATATAAGCGATGCTGGGCTTCCGACAGCGGATGATGGAGGAACTCGCCCAGAATCGCGAGATCCGCTCCGCGCTCGATCAGCCAGGCGGCCGCCCTCAGATCGCGGGAAGTGGTCGAGGGATAGGTCAGGGAGCCCGTGTCTTCGTAAATCCCCAGCAACATCAGTGTAGCCTCCACCCATGTCAGGCCGATCCCCCGTTCCGCCAGCCCTTCGACCAGAAGCGTGGTGGTCGCCCCGACCGGCTCGCCGTGGTAGGTCCAGCCAGGAGATAGATCCCGCGATAGCGGATGATGATCGATGATCTGCACCCGCGTCTGAGGTCCCATCCCCCGCACCGTCGCCATCGTCTGGGCATCCACCAGGATGACTTGGTCCACGGGGCGTCGGACGAGCTCATCCGGGAGCATAAACGGCAGCTGATCCCCATACAGGTTGAGGAAGGCACGCACATTCCGGTTCACTCGACGGGGGAGCACCGGGATCGCCCGCGGGTAGAGCTTGGCCGCCGCCAGCTGCGCGGCCACCGCGTCGAAATCCGCGTTCTCGTGGGTGAGGATCAGGGTCAGGCTCTCTTCCATCGGTCACTCCGCTTAGCTATCCACGCTGCTTCCAATTCCCACAATAGATGCTACTCGACCATTCCGACAACAACAGTTCCTTGGAATCTGCTCAAAAACAAAGGGCTCTACCACGAACTTGTGATCCGGCAAGCCATGAATCCCAGCCGGGAGCATTGCGATGATGGCATGACAGCGCACTAAGGTTGGATCCCTGTCCCGAACTGACGATCGCCGGCATCCCCCAGGCCGGGCACGATGAACCCATGAGGGTTCAGGTGGCTGTCCACCGCCGCCACATAAACGGGGATCTCCGGATGGGCCTGGGCGAAGCGTTCCAATCCCTCGGGAGCAGCGATCAAGCCCACAAAGACAATATGCGGAACCCCCCATCGCTTCAGGATATCCGCCGCCGCCACCGCGGATCCGCCGGTCGCTAGCATCGGGTCCAGAATGAAACACCAGGTCACCGTGGGCTGGGGAGGCAATCGGTTGTAGTATGCGATCGGCTGCAGGGTATGCTCATCGCGATAAATCCCGAGATGCCAGACCTGGGCCTCGGGGAACATCTGCAAGGCGCTTTCCACCATCCCGAGACCGGCCCGCAGGATCGGCACCAGACCGATGGTTCCTCGCAGACGCTGCCCTCGAGCTTCCCCCATAGGCGTGCTCACGGAGACCTCCTCCACCTCTAAGCCCTGGGTGGCCTCGTATAACAAAAAGGGAGTGATCTCTCGAAGCAGCTCCCGAAATCGCTTGGGGCCTGTTCGCTGATCCCGCAACTCCGTGAGCTTGTGCTGAACGACGGGATGGCGCACGATCCGAATTGGAGCCATGGTCATGCTCCGGAGGGGAAAATCTTTTGACTAGACAAATTCTACAGAACCAGAAAGAGCATCGGATCCAGGATATCCCCATACGCTCCGTTTCGCGCGCCCTCCTTTTTCACCGTTAGATGGATAAATCCTCTAAATCCCGCTCGCCCCAGAGGCTGCCCGGTTTGCACCCACTCCCCCGCTTGAACCTCCAGAGCGCCCGGCATGAGATGACCGTAAACCGTTACATAAAGGCCGTCCGTCCTTTGATGCTGAATCCGAACCTGTGTCCCATAGGGATGATCCGGACGCTCGGCTGCCATCACGACCCGTCCTTCCGCAGCCGCATAAACCGGTTCACCCGGCGAGGCCTGAAAGTCCACCCCTTCATGGCCCGGCAACCCCCATGCTGCAAAGGATACCGGATCTGCTCCGAAGGCGCGATGGATCACCGGGGATTTCACCGGAGGATGCAGCCAGCGTCCCGATGGATGGACGGGCAACCCCTTGAGGGTCCCCCGAAGGATCTCCAGCCCCTCCCTTGGAACCCAGCCCGGATGGGCTGCATCCGGGAAAGCGATCTGAACCCACTGGCCATCTGCAGTCTGTCCCAGGACCTCGCGATCCGCACCCGCAGGAAGCTGGCCCAGGATCGGTGCCCCGGGATCCGGATCCCGACGGACCACCCGAGGGGCTTGGGCGCGAACCTGTGGAGGCTGTGCTAGGAGGACCGGCACCGTCTCCGGGATCCCGGCGATCACTCGGGTGTAGGCGGCCGCGATCCAGGCCCGTTCCCGACGCGCGGGATCCACGATCGCCCACCACGCCCCATCCGGGCTCTGGCCCACCACCTCCACCTCTATGCCGGCCTCCAGGCGACCGATGATCGGCGCCGAGAATCCTGGCCCGCTGCGGACGTTCAGACGATCCGTGGTGACCACCTGAAGCCCTCGGCTCAAGCGGGTGCCATGGGCTGTCCGAGCGTCCAGGATCCTTTGCAGGCGCTCAGGAGTTGAGGCGAAGAGCAGATCTAGATGAATCGAGGGCCGGCGTTGACGCAACCAGGCGGCGGTATGGCCCGGGCGGCCATCCGGGAGGACCAGCGACACGATCAGCGGATCGCCTGGAAGCGCTAGGGCGATCTCCGGATTCATGATGGGGATCACCCGGAACCGCTCCACATAGAGGCGCGAGGCTTCCATCCATCGCCAGTCTGCCCCTGCGGGCAGGAGCAACACATGCCACACAGCGCTCATCGGTCCTCCGCAGGGCAGATCGATTGATCAGAAATAGGCGCAAAGGCAAACCCCTTAAGCTTTGGGGAGGTTCGGTGTCGGAGCCAGGCGCCTTCAATGTCCAGTCCCCTAAGCTACCCGAACCCCAAACGATCCCTCACGCGCCGCGAGGGATTGCGGAGGCAGGGCTGGAGCTCGCCCCGACTCCACCCCTATTTCAACAGCGTTCTCAATCCGACGGCTTCTTCACCTCCAGGGATCCCGCCGCTCCCCTCGCGGCGAGGACCGATGGCCGGCGATGATGCCACGGCGTTGCCTGTTCATAGGCATAAGCCGCCCGCAGGATCTTCTCCTCGCCTAAGGCGGGCCCCAGGATCTGCATACCAATCGGCAGGCCATGGTTATCGAAGCCGCAAGGGAGGCTGATGCCGCAGATCCCGGCCAGGTTCGCCGTGATGGTGAAGATGTCCGCCAGATACATCTGAAGCGGATCCGCGGTGCGCTCCCCAAGTCGGAAGGCCGTCGTTGGGGAGGTGGGGCAGACGATCACATCCACTTGCTCGAAGGCCTGCTCGAAATCCCGTCGGATCAGGGTGCGCACTTTCTGTGCTTTCAGATAATAGGCATCATAGTAGCCGGCCGATAGCGCGTAAGTCCCCAGCATAATCCGCCGCTTTACCTCCGGTCCGAATCCATGTCCGCGAGTCAGGCGATAGGTATCCCAGAGGGTTTCCCCCTGGATCCGGAGGCCATACTTGACGCCGTCGTAACGGGCCAAGTTGGCCGAGGCCTCGGCGGGGGCGATGAGATAGTAAGTCGGCAGGGCATAGGCGGTGTGCGGCAGGGAGACTTCGACCACCTCAGCTCCCAGTTCGGCCAGCA
>JANXBD010000091.1 GCA_025057635.1 Thermoflexus sp.
GGTTGCCCTTGCGGCGGCGGAAGGAGCGCAGGTGGAGACGGTCCTTCTCGAGGATCCGGAAGAGGCCCTGGGGATCAACACGCGGGCCCATCTGGCGGAAGCCGAACGCATCCTGCGACGGCGGATCAACACCCGATGGATGCTGGAGGGGGTCACCCTGGTGGACCCGGAACGGGTGCATATCGGAATGGAGGTGATCATCGGGCCGGATACTGTGATCTACCCAGATACTTACTTGGAGGGGCAAACCCGGATCGGCCGCCGATGCCGCATCGGGCCGAACACTATTCTTCGGGACACCGTGATCGGCGATGATTGCGTGGTGGAGGCCTCCGTGGTCGAGGGCGCGACGCTGGCCGATCGCGTCCATGTGGGTCCTTTCGCCCATCTACGGCCGGGGACTCGGCTGGCGGAGGAGGTGCATGTGGGGAACTTCGCCGAGATCAAAAACAGCGCAATCGGCCCGCGGACGCGAATGCATCACTTTGGCTATCTGGGCGACGCCACCGTGGGTGCCGATGTGAACATCGGGGCAGGGACTGTAACGTGCAATTACGATGGGGTGCATAAGCATCCGACCATCATCGAGGATGAGGCGTTCATCGGCAGCGACACCATGCTAGTAGCGCCGGTGCGGGTGGGGCGCAAAGCGAAAACCGGCGCTGGATCTGTGGTGACCCGGGATGTTCTGCCCGAAACCCTGGTTTACGGGGTGCCCGCCCGACCTCGCTTGTCTTCGTAGTGGGGTTTGGTCGAAGCCGAGATGGAGAGGATGTGATCTTGGTTGCATGCTTAGACTGATTTCGATTAGAATGAGATCGGGCTCTCCGAGGCATTGGGGGACTTGGGGCACAAGCAAACAGTTCTGCTCATTCGGGATATGCTTTCGATTGCCACGCCGATGATGCGAAGATGCCATTAGCAGTCGGGGGCCAGAGGCCCCCCCCAACTGCCGGGTTTTTTTCGCCCGCAGACCGCCGGCCTCGGCCGGCGGTTTTTTATTTTGTAGAATCGGTGATGTTTGGGAAACTCATGGAGCAAGGATAACATCCTTTGGTCGCACTAAGGATTCCCTCTCATTACGCCGATGTGAACCCCTGAAGGAGGTGCCAGATGACGGAAAAGGTGCTGGTTTGTGTGGCATGGCCATATGCCAATGGCCCATTGCACTTGGGCCATATCGCTGGGGCGTATCTTCCGGCGGACATCTTCGCCCGCTACCATCGCCTGAAGGGGAACCGGGTGCTGATGGTCTCCGGCTCTGACTCCCACGGGACCCCCATCACGGTTCAGGCGGACCGGGAAGGCGTGCCGCCACGGACGCTGTTCGAACGCTATCATCGGATCTTCCTGGAGACTTGGCAGAAATATGGCATCTCCTTCGATCTCTTCACTCACACCGATACCGAGAACCACCACCGGGTGGCTCAGGACATGTTCCTGCGCCTCCTGGAGAAGGGCTACCTCTTCAAGCAGACCCAGCGCCAGTTCTATTCCGAGGTCTCCCGAAGGTTCCTGCCCGACCGCTACATTGAGGGGACATGCCCGATCTGCGGCTACGAGCGGGCCCGAGGAGATCAGTGCGAACAATGTGGGGTGCTATTGGAGGCTACCCAATTGATCCATCCTCGTAGCCGGATCGACGGCAGCGTGCCGGTGTTGCGGGAGACCGAGCATTACTTCTTCAACCTGCCCGCCTTCGCGGAATCCCTCCTGGATTATCTGCGCGACAAAGGATACTGGCGGCCGAATGTGCTGACCTTTACTTTGAACTACATCCGCCAGGGCCTCCAGCCCCGCCCGATCACCCGCGACCTGGACTGGGGCATCCCGGTCCCCCTTGAAGGATTCGAGGGGAAAGTGCTTTACGTGTGGTTCGAGGCGGTCATTGGCTATCTCTCCGCTACCATCGAATGGGCTTCCATCTCCGGGAATCCAGAGGCTTGGAAGGACTGGTGGTATGATCCGGGAGCGAAAATCGTTTATTTCATTGGGAAGGACAACATTCCCTTCCACACGATCATCTGGCCTGCCCAGTTGATCGGAACCGAACGGCTATACGAGGAAGATCCCTCCAAACGCTTGATCCTGCCCTACGACGTGCCGGCCAACGAATTTCTGAACCTGGAAGGGGACAAATTCTCCACCAGCCGCAATTGGGCGGTCTGGGCCCTGGACGCAGCGGAGCGTTATGCGGTAGACGCCATTCGGTATTACCTGACGTCGATCATGCCAGAAACCCAGGACGCGGAGTTCCGCTGGGCCGACTTCATCCGCCATAATAACGAAGAGCTTCTCTCGATTTGGGGCAATCTGGTTCACCGCGTCCTCACCTTCGCCGTCCGCCATTTCGACGGCGAGGTTCCTATGCCTGGTCTGATGGAGCCGCGGGATGCTGAGCTCCTGGCGCGGATTGATGTGTCCTTCGGAACCGTGGGGCGCCTAATCGAGGGCTGTCGTTTTCGGCAGGCTTTAGAGACCCTGATGGGGCTGGCTGCGGAGGCGAACCGCTATCTCAACGAGTGTGAGCCCTGGAGGGAGATTCATGGAGATCGAACTCGGGCTGGAACGATCATATATGTGGCTCTGCGTGCGATCGACAGTCTGAAAGTGCTATTAGCTCCTTTCCTTCCCTTCTCCAGTCAGCGAGTCCATGAGATGCTGGGATATGAGGGGGATCTGGTAGGACGCCTGTCGGTGCGCTCAGTGAAGGAAGCCGAACGAGAGCACCTGGCGCTCGTGTATGAGGTTGACCTCCGGATCCGCTGGGAGCCCAGCCGGCTCCGGCCCGGCCAGCGCCTACGGGAGATCCGCCCGCTCTTTGAGAGGATCGATGAGGCACGAGCAGAGGAAGAACGGGCCCGGCTCGGACAACCAACGACCTAACTAATAGGGGCCCTCTGGGGTTGACCATGTGGGATAGCCACAGGGGGCTGCCCCACCAGCAATCCGGCATGCCGCGCATTTCGTCGGGGCGGGCGCGGAGGCCCGCCCCAGGCTCTTGCCGCGCAACCCTCAAATCACGTTATATTCTGTCAAGCCGCCCGCCTGAACCAAGCGCTCCCAGCGCAGCGGCGCGATATCCAGCGTGTGGGCCTGCCCGTCCAGGATTTCCTCCGCCATGAGCAGGCCGGCGGCGGGGCCGTGCATCACCCCGTGGCCGCTGAACCCGGCGACGGTGTAGAATCCCGCTACAACAGGAATCCTCCCGATAATCGGATGGGCGTCCGGCGTCATCTCATAGAGGCCGACCACCCGGGCGCGCACTCCTGCCTGCTCCAGCAACGGCATCCGGGCGATGGCCGCTTCCATATGGATCAATTCCCATTCCGGATCCAGCTGTTCGTTAAAGCCCGGCGGCTCCATCCGGTTGGACATCCCGGTCAGGATCCCTTCCCCCTCCCGATGGAAATAGAGGCTTTGGGCGAAATCGATCACCATGGGGAAATCTGGCGGGATCTCTGGGATGGGGGTGGTGACGAGATACTGGCGCCGGTAAGGGACGATCGGAAGCTCCACGCCCACCATTTGTCCGATTTGGGCAGCCCATGCCCCGGCTGCGTTGACTAGGATGGGCGTAGCGATCTCCCCGCGGGGGGTGATCACGGCCTCGATCCGCCCTGTGCGAGTTCGCACACCGACCACCGGTGTGTCGGTGAAGAGGAGGCCACCCAGGCGTCGGATGCCTGCTGCATAGCCGTTCACCAGATCCATCGGGCTGAGCAGCCCATCTCGCGGACAGAAAGTCCCAGCGATCACATCCTCCAGGCGCATCATCGGCAAACGCCGGCGGATCTCCTCACCACTGAGCCATTCCGTGGGGATCCCCAGGCGGCGTTGCAGCCCCATCTGGGCGCGAAACTCCTCCACATCTGCCTCACGGGTCAGGAGAAAGAGGTAGCCGCAGAACCGCATTTCGAGGGGCGCGCCGGGGTCCTCCCGAAAACGCTCCATCATCTGGACGCTGAGGAGCGAGAGGCGAATGTTGATCTTGGTCGCGAACTGATGGCGGAAGCCGCCCGCAGCTTTGCTGGTGGAGCCACAGCCGAAGAAGGGGCCTTTTTCGAGGACGACCACGCGCAGGCGTGGGGATTTCTGGAGGAGGTGATAGGCTGTGCTTAAGCCCATGATCCCTCCTCCGACGATTACAACATCTGCTGTAAGGGGCTGCTCCATCGACATTCCTCCCGGCCAAAAGATCCTGTTCTTGCACGTTGTGCGAGGTAGGAGTTCCGACCTGCAGCGGTGTGCCGGATGTTGCGGTGGAAGGCGGATGCTCCCATCCCGTAAGATACTGAGCTTTTCTTCTCACAGCAAGCCGTGCGCATGTCGAATCTAAAGTTTGAGTTACCATGGCTCAAAAAATATCCGCGGATCCATCGACGATTTAGGGTGATCGGAGGTCCACGGGTACGTTGCATATTGATCTGAAAGAACAGGTCGCTTATGCCTATTTTTATCATATTTCTATATTCTTTCGCCCATAGAACAATTTTTGAACGTCTATTTTTCCGGACGATCCTCAAACATCTCCGCAAACCTCCTCCCGTTCTCAAATCCAAGTAAGGCTTCGAATAGACTTGACAAGGCCATGCTTTCGTGTTATAGTCTTCGAAAAGTAAGTATGAGCTCTTCCTTCCCTTATCCTCTTTTTCGCTTTATCTAAAATTACTGG
>JANXBD010000092.1 GCA_025057635.1 Thermoflexus sp.
TGGGCGATGGCGGCCCGCGGCGGAGGCGCTGCGCGCCGCAGCGCGCAGCGCACCCTTCACGCCGGGCTACTATCCGGCCGCGATCCCTCAGGGGAGCTCGGATGGATCAGTCTATGGGCCGCCACCGGGAGCAGTATACGAAGGCGCGTGGCGGTTCTCCGCGCTGGGAGCGGACGTCGGACAGGAAAAAGGCGATCGCCTGAGTTTCATTTTCGAAGGAACTGGGCTAGCCCTGCGGGTCCGCCGGGGAGGCTACCGGGCACATCTGTATGTATGGGTGGATGGACAGCCGGCGAACCGGCTGCCCCAGGATGAGCGCGGAGCCTATCTCATCCTGACCTCGTCCGATTACGCGACTTCGGAAGTTGTCACAGTCCCGGTGGCGGAAGGCCTGCCGTATGGGAAGCATACAGTGCGTATCGAGGCGGAACGCGGGTGGGGGCAGTGGGCCCTGGTGGGATGGAGCATCGCGGGGGTTCAGCCGGCAATCCCGTTGTATCGGGGGGCGCTGATCCTCAGCCTCATGGGGATGGGCCTCGGAGGATGGTTGATCCTCTCCGGCTTGCTCGGGAGCCGCGGAGCTCTTCGGGAGACCCTGGGGAGGATCGGGTCAGGGATGGCCGATCGCCTGGGATGGTGGGGCGCGTGGGGGCTGTCGGGCGTGGTCTATCTGGGGATGTGGTGGGCGGCTCTGGAGAGCTGGGGGAATCGTCGATGGGGCGAAGTGGGCTGGTTGGGCCTGGGGTTGGCGTTGAGTGGGATCTTCTATCTGGCGCCGCGGATCGCCTTCATCGCGCTGACGGCTCTTATGCTCCTCGGTCTTCTCATGGCGCGGCCGACGCTCGGCCTGGCCCTGACCGCCTTCTGGGCGCCCTTCTATCTTTACCCCAAGCCGTTCTTCGAGAAGGCGTTTTCCATGGCCGAGCTATCCATCCTGATGACCGCAGCGGCCTGGGTCCTCCGTCGCGCGATCCTCCAGAAGAAAAACCTCTGGGCGGGGTGGAAATGGGAGGAGGCCGATCGGTGGATGCTGATCTTCTTCGGGGCGGCCACCCTCAGCGCTGCCCTGGCCGCGTTCCCACGGGTCGCATGGCGGGAATGGCGGATGGTGATCCTCGAGCCCCTGCTGTTCTATGCGCTGGCCCGGGCGATGCGGCCCACGCGCGCCGAATGGGGAACCGTGCTCATTGCCTTCCTGCTCGGGGGGCTCGGAGCCGCCGGGGTGGGGCTGGCCCAGTGGATCACTGGGACGGGGCTGATCACCGGCGAGGCCGGTGCCCAGTGTATCCGAGGGCCATATGGCTCCCCCAACAACCTGGCGCTCTACCTGGGAAGGCTGTTTCCTTTCCTGCTGGCGTTCTCCATGAACCCATCCGGAGCGATGTTCTCCCATCGTGCAGGGCCTTCGCCCTCTGAAATCCGCATCGGCTCCGTCCTTCCCGGGATTCGCATCCTGACCGGGATCCCACTGATCCTGACGGGCCTTGCGCTGGTGGGCACCTGTTCGGAAGGCGCGTGGTTCCTGGGGATCCCGGCCGCGCTAACGGTGATGGGTGGGCTCTGGCTTCGGGATCACTGGGGGGAGTTGCCAAGGTGGATTCGCTGGGGGATGGGAGTCCTGATGCTGGCGGGGTTGCTGATCGTTGCGCCGATCGTCGCGCCGCGCGTAGGCGAGGCCCTGGCGCAGCGGGCTGCCACGCCCGGGAGCACCGTGTTCTTCCGGATCCGCCTGTGGGCCAGCACCATGGATCTGCTCCGGGAACACCCGCTGCTCGGGGTCGGACCGGACAACTTCCTCTACTGGTTCCGAAGCCGCTACATTCGCCCAGACGCTTGGCAGGAGCCGCACCTCTCGCACCCCCATAATCTGTTCCTGGATTTCTGGGCGCGGACCGGGTTGCTGGGGCTGATCGCCGGGATCGCGTGGCAGATCCTGTTCTGGCGCCGGGTCGGACGTCGAGGGACCTCTCAGGATCCCTGGCGCTGGGGGGCCGCCGGGGCGATGGCGAACACGCTGGGGCACGGCTTGGTCGATAATGGGTTCTTCCTGGTCGATCTGTCCATGGCGTTCATGGTCATCTTCCTGACCGAGGTCTTTGATCCGGGATCTCAGGAAAGCAACGGCACCAGAGAAGACAACGCTCTCCCTCCCTGAGATTTGGAATGGCCCCAATCTCTCTAGGCCAGGGTGCTCTCCAGCGATCCACCTCTTAGCAATCCTCCAAGGGGGCCTTTCCCGATGGACAATCAATCGTTCGTCCGCCTCTACATGCATCAGGAGTAAGCCATCGAATTCGATGAGCCTCCTGATTTCAGGCAGTCGAAGGCTGCCGCAAGCTCGCCCCGTTTGCCTAGATGAACACATCGATCCGATTGGGGCTGCCGAAGGCCTCCAGGATCGCCCGGGGGAGGGAAAGGTTCCCATCCCAAAGGGCATCCTGATCCGGCGCATGCTGATGGAACAGGCTGTGGTTTGCCGAGATCAGGTGGGCCGCCCGGGGCGCCGGGGATAGAATGGTATACACGTAGCGGTTCAGGATGATGCTGAGGACTTGGCCCCATAGCGGGTGTAGTAGGCGGGAAGATCCGTCCCCCCGCCGGCGAAGCTGATCCAGACCGGCGCACGGGCGAGAATCATCATCGAGAATCATCATAGGTCTCGGGTCTCCGCAAAGCGATCTCTGAAGGCTTTGAGGATAAGGGGGAGGGATTTGGGGGATAAATAGATAGAAGGTTAGGAAAACGTTCCTTCCCCCTCCCTGCGATCCTCAGGGGCCAGGGAAGGGGAATTCGATGTTTTATGGGATGGGTGCGGCCCGCCTTCGGCAGCTCGTGCCTGTTTCTTTCCAAAGGGAAAGTGTTTTCAGACGACCCTATGGGTTACCCCATACGACGGTGAGGGTTGGGCGAGCCGAGGCGTTCCAGTCCCCAGTATCCGAGGACACGAAGTATTTGCCGCTGTGGTAATCGCCGTCCGCGGAATACAGCACCAGCCGCAGCGGCTGGCCCCTTGCATACGCCTGCGCTGCCGCATAGGTCACATCCCAGCGATAGGGAATCCCGGGCCACCCCGGCCAGTTCGTCACCGGATCCACCCAGGTTCCCCCGATATTCTCCACCGCCAGCGGCGCATTGTTCCAGGTTAGCCTTTGATCATCCCAATCCTGCGCCACCGTGAGGACCTGGATCCAGGAGCGCGGAGCGTTGGCCCCGCCAGCGTTCCCGAAAAGATGGAGAGTTAGGGTGGCGGACAGGATCGCCTTGCCCGGCGGCAGGGCGTCCAGCGGGAAGGTCAAATAGTATTTCGAAAAGCACGGCCAGTCCGCGATGTCAACCTGGTTCTGGATGTTAAAATCTGAGCGTTCCGGATTGTAGAAATCTTCCGTAGTGTCTCCCCACTGCGTCCAGAAATCCCACCCATCCCCACATCGGGTATAACCGCCGACCGAAGCGTCCCGGACGATCGCCCCATTCAGGCGATGGCGGATCATGACCGTTCCCCTGGGCCGTGCGGGCGGCGGTGCATAGATTAGGAGCCCGAAGCGCAGGCGGCCCCACGTGGCGGGGACATCCGGGCGAAGCGATTCGGGCCAGACGACGGTTGGGATCGGTGTGCCCGAGGCATCATCGCGGTCGTGGACGATCAAGCCCAATCCCCATATCGTTCCCTCCGATGGTGGACCGGAGCGACCCAGGCTGGCGAAGGGGATGCGGAAGGTCATCGCCCATCCCCGATCATCGGTATCATCATTCAGCCGTTCGCCCCGCCAGCCTGCTACCGCTGTGAACGGAATCGAGGCAAGTGCCCAACCAGATCCCGTTCCCTGATAGGCTGCCTGATATCGCCCGGAGGTGTCGCTGTTGCTCAATCCTCCAACGAAGCGATAGCTGGAGCTTGTAGGCATGGTTCCCACATTTCCATCCAGATGAAGCAACAGGGTCACCGCATCCCAGGCGGTGAGCGTTGGAGGGGAGGGCGAGGATGCAAACCAGAGACGACGATCGATGACCGCCACGTAGACCACAAGTTCCGAGCTGGTATAGGCCACGCGGACATCCGCGTAATTCGCCGTCGGGGTCACCTTCCCAAACCAGAAGATGGCCATCCGGGGAAAGTCATTGTTCAACGGATTCCCCAGAAGGGGAACGTTGACCTGCCGGGTCCAGGAAGGCCCCCAGTTTTGAAGGACAAGTGGGAGATAGAGGGAAGAGGAACTCCCAGAAGAGAAGGCTGTTCGGGAGGTAGGAGAGACCGGAAAGGAGGAGCGCACGGGGCTTGTGCCGAGGGCTTCCTTCAAGCTCAGGATCAGACCGAACAGGAGCAGGGTCACCAGAAATCTGCGCATGAGAACCCTCCGTCGAATTCTATCTCAAACCAAAATCAAACTAACACGATTCTAACTTAATAGAGAGCATTGCGCAAGAATCATTCTGCCGGTGGCACAGCAGGGATGGGGAGTGTTCTGTCGGGGAAGCCCTTTGGGGTGGTCTTCTAGTGCTTTGTCCAGTTATAAACTGGGGATTTGAGGAACCGAAGCCA
>JANXBD010000093.1 GCA_025057635.1 Thermoflexus sp.
GATCCGAGACCGCCCCCTGATCCGGATCCACGCCCAGCGCGGAGAGATACTCCAGAAACCGCCCAAGCGCGGTCCGATAGGTCTGGACCGTGCGGGGACGCCGGGCATAGCGGACGGACAGGCTGTCCAGAAAAGCGAGCACTGCACTACGCAACCTGATGGTTTTCATCGACGCACCAGCTCTCGGATATAATCCGTGGAGATCTCCGGGAATCCCTCCGGGCAGGCCCGGCCATGTTCCTTTGAGACATGGCGATCTCGCGGGAGCGGCTCGAAGAATGAGGCGGTCGTTCTGGCAGGATTATCGGATATGCTACCACCTCATCGTCCTCTACTTGGTCATCGGATGGTTTCACTGGGCGTTCGTCCTGGTTCCGGCCAAGCCCGACGAGATCCAGCACCTGACGTATGTGGCGGAAGTCCGCCGAGGGGATGTGTGGCCGATCCGATCCCCGGCCACCGAAACGCCATGCGGGCTGGATGAACGCTGGCAGCCGCCGCTTTATTACTGGATTAGCGCGCTGGCGGTTGGGCCGACCGTAGCGCCCTGGCCCGGGGAGTGGGTAGTTCCCAACCCCTTTTTCCTCGTAGGCGCTCCCCGAGGGAACGCGGTTCAATGTTTGCATTTCCCGATCGGCACGCCCTTGCTGATGGCCGGCCGGATCTGGTCGTGGTTGCTTGGCACCTTAGCGGTTTGTGGAGCGTATCGGGGCGCCCGCTCATGGATGGGGCCGCCCGGGGCCGCACTGACCGCGCTGCTTGCTACCACACTCCCTTCTGTGATTTTCTATCAGACAGGCGTCGGGAACACCGCCCTGTTCATCCCTATGAACACGCTGGCCCTGGCCGAGCTGGCCTGGATCTGGCGGAAGGGCCTGTCCACGCGGCGCCTCCTTCGCCTGAGCGCTCTCGTCGTTGCGACGGTGTATGCCCGGCTCGAGGGGCTATTCCTTCTGCCGTTGCTCGCGCTTCTCTTCGTGAGAGAGGCACGCTCAGGCTTCCCGACCCGGCGCATGCTCATCGCTGCGTTGGGGATCCTCCTCGCGCTGTCGCCGATGTTCCTGCGCAACCTCCTCGTCTACGGGGATCCCTTGGTGAGATCCGGCCTGGCCGTTCGGGGGGAAAGCCGAGATCCGATGACATGGCTTCGGCTGGAAGGGCCGATGTTCTTCCGCGCTGTCTTCATCAGCCTCGGCCATGCATGGCTGTTCGGCGAGGAATGGATGTATTGGGCGATCCGCATCGCTGGGCTGATCGGAGGGATGGGCATCGCCCGGCGACTGGGGCGAGGAGATCTGCCTTCGATCGCCTGGGTCCTGATCGCCTATACCGGGCTCTTTCTGGCTACCGTTGTCCACGCCAGCCTGCAACACCTCATCGGCGGCCCCCGATACGTGGGCAGCATCGGATTCGCATGGCTTTCCCTGTGGACAACCGGGTATCTTGGATGGTGGCCCCGATCGGCCCGCCGCGCCGGGGTGGTTCTTGGCCTGATCGCAGTTTACGGGTTGAGCGTTGCGGTGATCAGTCGGGTCCTGTTGCCCGCCTATATGCCCCAGCCCGCCCCGCGTTCCGACCCCCCGCTCGCCCGGATCGCCGGGAAGATCATCCTCCACCGGGCAGTGATCGAGCCCTCGCAGGCCAGGCCAGGCGATGTGGTCACCATCCGTCTGGTGTGGGAGGCGCTCGAACCGATCCCCCAGAATTACGCGGTGTTCGTTCACGCCCTGGATCCGCATGAAGATCGGATCCTGGCCCAGGAAGATACGTTCCCGATGTATGGCCATTATCCCACGATGCTCTGGAAGCCGCTCCAGCCCTTTGAAGAAGTGCATCGCCTTCGCCTGCCGGATTCCCTGAATGTCCCCCGCGTGCGCTTCACGGTCGGCCTGTATCGCTACGAGACGGGCGAACGGGCACCGGCCTTCTCGCCGGCGGGTGTTCGGTTCCGGGAGGGCGGGGGAGATGCCGTCCCAATCGGTTGGATCGTTATTGAAAACCGGTGATCTCCACGCGCCGCCAGGCCGTTAGGGCAACACCTGGATCCGACTCAACAGCACCCGATCCTCCCCGTCCTCCCGTCGTAACCGCTGGCCGGTCTCCGGATCGTAGAGCCCCACCTCCACTTCATAGAAGCCCGGGGGCGTTTCGGGTTTGAGGGTCAGCGTATAGGTTTCCACATAGATCTTTCCGGGCTCCCATCGGGAGGTAGGCGGCGTCGGGGGCTTATCGTGCTGTCCCCACAGGATGTCGGGAGGTTGCAGGATATGAGTGAACACGGTGTAGTCCTCTGCGACGCGCCTTAGGGAGCGCCAGTAGAGAACCAGGCGCACGGCCTCGCCGGGGCGCGCCCGGCGCGGGGAGATCTGATAGCCGCTGAGCTCGATGACGCCTCCAAACCGGGCGTCCAGTGGATTGGGGACTTCGCTAGGCACCGGCTCAAGGCGGCCGATAATCACTCGAAGGTGATCGCCGGACCGCTGGCCGCGCCCATCACTGTCGATCGGAAACCGCTGGCCTGTCTGGAGATCGTAGAATCCGATCGCCAGAGCGAGCGGTGTGGGAGCGACCGCCGCGCGAGGAATCCGGAGCCGGACATGTTCCTTCCATTGCTGGCTAGGATGCAACCCCTGGGTGCTGTTCAGGCCCTGAAAGGGATACCCGTCGTGCTGCGTCAGAATGATGTCCAGCTCGTCCAGCAGATGGACAAACAGGCTCCACGGCCGATCGGTGGGTGCCAGGGCTTCGAAATAGAGCACCAGATCGAGCGTCTGGCCCGGGCGCACGACTTCCGCGCCGGCGCGCAGGCCGAGCAGCTGGATCTTCCCACCGAATACTGCGTCGGTCCGGACGGACAGGGACGCGATTTCCTCCGCCGAGGGCAGGGGCAGGGGCCGATAGGCCGGCGCGATCCACAGAGGCGGCGCCAGCAACGCCAGCGTTCCCAGAAAGACAGGAGGCAACGCCCGGACCGCCATACACAGCGCGGGGATGCGAAGGCGTGAAGCCCATGCCTCCCAGCCCACCCACAGAATCAGGGCGATCGGACCCAGCGCCGTGAACATCAACCGCCCCTGCGAAGCCATCGTCATGCTGGTCCAGCGGAGCACCCCGAGGAAGACCAGGCCCTTGTAGCCCAGGGCGACCAGCCAAGGCCAGCGCGGAGCATTCCCGCGCATCGATCGCCAGAGGAATCCCAGAAAGCCGATCGCCGAGGCGATCGTAAAGGCATCCAAGACGCTATATATCCCCCCGGCATCACCACGTTCATCCCCCCGAAGACCCCCCAGAAGGACCGCCGGAAGCCTTCCCATTCCCGGAATCAGATCCGTCAACGAGGCTGAGCGCCGGCCAACGATCGCCAGCATCACTGAGAGGCCCGTGGGATCGCCGTAGAGTGCCCAGTTGCGCCAGAACCACCACCCGCAGAGCAGGATCGCGATGGTGAAGGGGATCAGGAGACGGAGATAGCGGGGCCCGGGTGGACCATCACGCAGGAGGCGAACGGTTAACATCAAACCGGCCAGAGGCCACAACAGCAGGCCGCTCAGCTTGGCCAAAGCGGCCGCCCCCAGCGTGATCCCCAAGGCGATCATCTCCAGCGGGCGCAGGCCGACGCGCCAGATCCGGAACATCCAGTAAAGGGCAATCGCTGCCAGGGCGTTGACCAGCACGTCGTTGTTGATGGAAGCGGATATGAACAGGAACATCGGATTCAGCGCCATCAGCAGGCCTGCGCCCAGGGCCCAGGCCGGGCGCATGGGGAACGCCAGTCGGATCCAGGCTATGGTGGCCGCCACCCCGACCATGGCGATCATCGCGGAGATCATCCGCCAGAGGTGCAGGGTGAACAAAGCACCCCGCCAGGGAGGATCCTCCCATGGGCCGTGCAGGGTCTGGTTCCGGTTGGAAATCTGGGAGGCATCACCCGGGACGACATGGGGATTCGGTCGGTAGATCAGATCGTAGTCCTCTAAGGGCAAGCCCAAGGCCCGCGTGAGGCGGGCCAGGAGCATATAGTAAAGCGGCGGCTGGCTTCCCTCCTGTCGCCACGGCGTCTTCACCCCCGGCTGCTGGACAGGCAGATCGCCCCCCCGGGCCAGGTGGATCGCCATTCCGATATGCCAGAACTCATCCGAGGATTCGAAGAGGGGATTGATGGACCCGTGGAGCACTGACAGGAACCAGAAAGCCATCAGCAGTGCCACAGCAGGCGCCAGATGGAGAGATCGCTTCATCGCCACCGATCCTCATCCCAGTGAGAGCTCGAGCGCCTTCTTATACCAGGCGCATAGATCCGTTGTCTCCTGGGCGTAATTATATCCTCCTGGCATGCGGGTTGGAGAACCAAAGGGAAGGATGGGGAGAGGGAGACGGGGGGAGGGGTCATCCCATGACAACGGGGGTGGCTGCTGGGCCCGGTTTTTGATTTGTTTAAGGTATATTATAAGAACCATTCGTGAAGACAGCC
>JANXBD010000094.1 GCA_025057635.1 Thermoflexus sp.
ATCAGCCCCGTCACCACGTCCACGCTGGGGCGCTGGGTCGCGATCACCAGATGGATGCCTGTCGCCCGCGCCATCTGCGCCAGCCGGGTGATCCGTCGCTCGGTTTCCTCCGGCGAGGTGATCATTAAATCCGCCAGCTCATCCACCACGATCACCAGATACGGCATGCGGGGCTCGCCCCGCTCTTCCACCCGCCGGTTGTAATCGGCGATGTGGCGCGCCCCGACGGCGGCGAAGACGCGATACCGGCGCTCCATCTCCTTCATCGCCTCCTGGAGCACCCGGGGCACCTTCTCGATCTCCACCACCACCGGAGTCCAGAGGTGGGGGATGCCGTTATACGGCGTCAGCTCCACACGTTTGGGATCGATCAGGATCAACCGTAAATCGTCCGGCGTGCATGTGCACAGCAACGAGACCAGGATCGCATTCAGGGCCACGGATTTCCCAGACCCGGTTGCCCCGGCGATTAGCAGATGCGGCATGGCTGTGAGATCCGCCACCAAGGGCTCGCCAGCGACCGTTTGGCCGAGGGGCAATCGTAGAGGGGAGACCATGGACCGATATGCTTCGCTCTCCATTACCTCACGCAGCCGAACCAGGGCCGCCCGTTCGTTGGGAACCTCGATGCCCACCAGACCCCGGCCAGGGATCGGCGCCAGCACCCGGACGGCGCGGGCAGAGAGGGCCAAGGCCAGATCGTCCGCTAGAGCGGCGATCTGCCCCACCTTCACTCGGGTGGAACGGCCTCCTCGAAGGATCTGCCCAGGCTCCAAGCCGAAAAGGGTTACCGTCGGCCCACGCTGAACCTCCACCACTCGCGCTTCAACTCCCAAGCTGCGCAGGGTTTCTTCAATAATGCGCACCTTTTCCCGAAGGTCTTCCTCCTCGACCTCCACCTCTTCTCCGGGATCCAGGATCTCCTCCAGACGGGGGAGCGTCCATTTCGGCCCCTCCGGAGCGATCTGCAAGGGGGCCTCGCTCTCCTCCCAGTCTTTCAAAGGCCCGACGGTCTCTGCCGCCTCTACGGGCGCTTCGGGGACTCCGGCCTCTCCGAGGATTCGTGGGGAGCGATTGAGAGGAGGAGAAGGAACGACTGACGCTGGGAAGCTCCGCGAGGGCAGGTGGATCCGAAGGTTCTCCCCAGGGGAACGGCTTGGCCCAAGGCTTCGAAGCCTGTGCAGCTCTCGAATCGCCCACTCCAGAGGGCGTTCCGGCGAAAGGCGAAAGGCCCCCATCAGGCCTGCCCAACTCATCCCTAGCATGATCAACCATGCGCCGACCGGGCCCAGGTTGTCCGTTAACCCTCGGACCAGCGCAGCACCTGCTATCCCGCCTATGCCTCCCAGTTTGTCCAGCACCATCAATAGCGATCCATATAGTAGGAAGAGCCCCAAAAGGAGCGATGGACGGGGTCGGGGAATCTGCTCGAAGCGCCGCACCAGCAGCCATGCGCCGCCCGCGATCATCCCGAGCGGGATGGCAAAGACCCCACCTCCTAGCCATCGGATCAGAAGGAAAAGGAAGGGGCCCAGCCCAGGTGCCTGATGGGGAGCTAGCAACCCAAGGGCCACTAGAATGCCACCTAAAAACAGGATCAGCCCTAGCAGATCCAGCTGCCGATCTAGCGTAAGGGCGGGCCTCCAGCGAGAACGGCCTTGAGGGGAAGCTGTTCGACGCCCGCTGGATGCTCTCTCCCGGTTTCCCTCTTTGGTTCGCCGACGCTCTGCGCTGGCGCGTTTCTTCGAGCGGCTCACGGTTCAGTCCTCTGTCGCCTACGGAACTCTTTGAGATGCCTGGGACTACCTTTGGCAGGCCCGTCTATCTTTTGGTCGATCAGACATCATGCGTGACGAATTCAGTCGAGTTTCCCCACGAGGATGGAGATAAATTACTCCCTTGATGGAGTCATCTCCTCATCCCTATCGGAGGGAAGAAGGCGGAACCGTTCTTTCTCACTGCCAGATGCCCGGGATCGCTGTCCCGCACCGGTAACAGGTCCCTCGCCCGCTGAGGTGATCCACCAGAATCCGAAAACCATGGCGGGCGATGAGGAGCGCATCGCAATTCGGACAGTAAGTGTTCTCGAAGGGCCCCACGCGGCCAGGGAGATTGCCAGCGTAAACATAGCGCAGCCCCACGGCCTTCCCGATCTCCGCTGCCCGTATCAGGGTCTTCACCGGCGTCCAATCCCGATCCGTCATCTTGTAATCCGGATGGAAAGCCGTCACATGCCACGGGACATCCGGGGAGATCGAGGCCAGGAACTCCGCGGCCTCCCGGAGCTCCTCATCGGAGTCGTTAAACCCTGGCACGACTAAGGTGACTACCTCCAGCCACAGGCCGCTCTCATAGACCATGCGGATGCCCTCCAGGACGTTCTTTAAGGGCATCCCCAGGGCCCGGTAGTTCTTGTCCCGCATGCTCTTGAGGTCGATCTTGTAGCCCACCAGATAGGGGCGCAAATACTCGAGGACCTCGCGGGTGAGGTTTCCGTTCGAAATGTAGACGCAGCGCAGCCCTTGGGCGACGGCCTCGCGGAAGACCGCCACCGCCCATTCGGAGGTGATCAGCGGCTCGTTATAGGAGCTCCCCACCAGCTGCGCCCGATAACGCTTCGCCAAGCTCACCATCTGCTGCGGCGTGATCTCCTCCGGCATCACCCCGGCCGCCGGATCCCGAAGGGCCTGCGACGTTAGCCAGTTTTGACAGTAAGCGCAATGCAAATCGCATCCCAGCATGCCAAAGGTCAACGTATACGAGCCGGGCAGGATGTGGAAGAAAGGCTTCTTCTCGGTAGGATCCACCTGTAGCGCCGCCACATACCCCCACGGGACATACAGGACGCCATCCCGGTTGAAGCGCACCTGGCAGATCCCTCGCCGGCCCGGACGGATCCGACAGCGATGCCCGCAGGCGTAGCAGCGCACCAAGCCATCCGGGAGCCGCTCATACAGCTCACCCGGTCGCGTCAACGCATCCAGCACATCCGCCAGCGTTCGAACCTCCGCCATCGCCATCACCCCTTTCCCCAAAACCAAGCGAAGAGCCTGTCCCCTCTTCCCCCATGATACGCCCCGGCTTCCGGCCATGGGAAGCGCAGAGGCGTTCCCCCCATCCGAAGAATGCGCTCACGGCTCTGATTCTTCCCGGCGTGGGAACATGGAGGAGAAGGAGCTGGCAGAGACAACCGGGGACCAGAGCGTCAATCGACCTGTTATCATTTTAAATCTTAACCCACTTTTCTCGGAAAAGAGGGCTCTCCTTCAGGGCGAGCCCTTCGATCTCGTGTCGCGGACGACGGGGACCATCGAGAGCCCGTGCTACGTGCTCTCAAAAAGAACGGGCACTCACGTGCCCTACTACGAACGAAAAAGATGTTGTTTGTAGTAGGGCGCGAAAGTGCCCGTTATGGGTTCTCAATCTAAGGGTGAGGGTTTGGGTATCCAGCGGCGAACACTGAGGCGCAAGTTGCCTGGCACCGCCTCGCCGAGCCCCTAGAGAAAGTCTGGACAAAAGATGGGAGCGGTAGCCGAGCCACCTCCCCCGTCTTCTTCACCACTCCATCCAAGGATGAGCCCGGCCATCCTTCGTGAGGAGATAGATCGTCAGGGGACCGGTTCGGTTGCCGCTCATCCCAGGAGATCCGGGAGGCATGCCCGGGAGGGCGATCCCCCGCGCGTCCGGACGCTCCGCCCATAGACGGACGATGGCCTCCAGCGGGACGTGGCCTTCGATCACATAAGGGCCTAACCGGGACGTGTGGCAACTCCACATCGATTCCGGAATCCCCCATGCCCGCTTCAGCGGCGTCAGGTCATCCTGCTGGACGACATGGACGGCCACGCCGTGGTTCTGAAGATAACGGATGTATTCGGCACAGCATCCACAGTTAGGGGTGAGGTAAACCGTCACCACTTCCCCTGTCAGGGAGCTGGCCAGCTGGGCTGCGGGGGAGGAGCTTCCGCAACCGATCAGGAGCAGGAGCCCCAGCGCCGCCAGGCTCAGAGGCAGAAATCCTCTTTCCCGAAGCGTCATAGGATCCTCCACAGGAAAATTCCTGGATTCGTGCTCCCATCTGTAGCCGGCCGGTTACACGCGGAACCCGTGCAGGCGCAAGGAGTTGGTCACGACGAAGATCGAGGAAAAGGCCATCGCCCCGGCGGCCATCATCGGATGCAACAGGCCCATAGCGGCCACCGGGATCAGAATCACATTGTAAAAGAAGGCCCAGAACAGGTTCTGACGGATCGTCCGCATCGTCCCGCGGGAGAGCCGGATCGCCTGGGGCAGCAGGCGCAGATCCCCTCGCATCAGGGTCACATCGGCGGTCTCCATCGCCACCGCCGTGCCGGTTCCCATCGCGATCCCCACATCC
>JANXBD010000095.1 GCA_025057635.1 Thermoflexus sp.
GATTGAGGCGTGGACGGGGTGCTTCAGAGGCTTTCGTTTTTCTGGTGTTTCTATCCCACGCTGGTTCGATTGAGGCGTTGCCCAAGAGATGCTTGGAATCGCAGCCCCCCATGGTTTCTATCCCACGCTGGTTCGATTGAGGCCCCCGCTCCAGAACCACGCCACCGGCCCAACTCGTCCGTTTCTATCCCACGCTGGTTCGATTGAGGCGTTCAGGTGGGAATCGAGCAATTTCCAGTTCCCTGACGTTTCTATCCCACGCTGGTTCGATTGAGGCTCTCGCGATGTTCGCATGCTCGAACGCGAGTTACGCAGTTTCTATCCCACGCTGGTTCGATTGAGGCCTTTTTGATGCAGTGATGATGGACACTCCACCGCGGTTTCTATCCCACGCTGGTTCGATTGAGGCTCAATGTGGCAGCGGGGGCGATGCTCCTTGTGTGGAGTTTCTATCCCACGCTGGTTCGATTGAGGCGGTGGCCTCCCGGGCACGGGTTGCCTCTACAGCAGTTGTTTCTATCCCACGCTGGTTCGATTGAGGCATAGTTTTAGGGAGTGCGGATGTGGTTGTGCCGTTGTGTTTCTATCCCACGCTGGTTCGATTGAGGCATGGGGTGATCCAGAGGGCGTTATATTACTTCATGATCGGTTTCTATCCCACGCTGGTTCGATTGAGGCACACCGCAACCACGCGGATCAACGAAGGCCCGTATGCGTTTCTATCCCACGCTGGTTCGATTGAGGCCTACAGACGCTCCTCGACGCGAGGATTCTCTTTATCAGTTTCTATCCCACGCTGGTTCGATTGAGGCCCAGGGGACTTGACAAAGGCCTATGGCCTGGATATAAGTTTCTATCCCACGCTGGTTCGATTGAGGCCAGGTACATGGAGGAGCTGGCCCGGGCTTATCGAGCTGTTTCTATCCCACGCTGGTTCGATTGAGGCGCCTGGCGCAACTGCGCCAGGCCGCCAATCATTTTCTGAGTTTCTATCCCACGCTGGTTCGATTGAGGCGCGACTGGACACTCCCCGGTCGAACTCCGGCTTGCGCGTTTCTATCCCACGCTGGTTCGATTGAGGCTCACAGAGGTTGTTGAGCTCATCGAGCAGATGCTGAGTTTCTATCCCACGCTGGTTCGATTGAGGCTGTCGAGCTGCGCGCGGGAGAATTCGAAGACATCATCGTTTCTATCCCACGCTGGTTCGATTGAGGCACGGTCACGCCGACGCCGACGCCAACGCCGATAATCAGTTTCTATCCCACGCTGGTTCGATTGAGGCCGCCCATTCTCCGTCGTGAACTCCCGCGACGGCCCAAGTTTCTATCCCACGCTGGTTCGATTGAGGCGCCCCGGCATCGCAAGAATCGCGAGAGTAAAACCTCCGTTTCTATCCCACGCTGGTTCGATTGAGGCGCAATCGTTCGTTTTCGACTAACGGTCGGGTGATTTGTTTCTATCCCACGCTGGTTCGATTGAGGCGCAGCGGCGGCGGTCTGGATGTGGTATCGAGTCATAGGTTTCTATCCCACGCTGGTTCGATTGAGGCTCGCTATCCTCGCTTCCACCCCCACGCCGCCGCTACCGTTTCTATCCCACGCTGGTTCGATTGAGGCCAACGACAAACGCAAGCGCCCCGGTGACGCCAGCAAGTTTCTATCCCACGCTGGTTCGATTGAGGCGTGCACGTTCGCGTCCAGCTCACGCCCGCCGCGTCGCGTTTCTATCCCACGCTGGTTCGATTGAGGCCCACAATCACCTGCACCACCCCTTCCCAATCTTCATGGTTTCTATCCCACGCTGGTTCGATTGAGGCTGGATACTATTTTGGATCGGACAAAATAGATGCTATTGTTTCTATCCCACGCTGGTTCGATTGAGGCTAGAGTATGTGAGGTTATATAGAAGTGTTTGGTTCAAGTTTCTATCCCACGCTGGTTCGATTGAGGCAGGTCAGGATCGATGGGGGTAAAACGGTCTGGCTAAAGTTTCTATCCCACGCTGGTTCGATTGAGGCGTTTTCGGGCGTTATGCGTCTGTTCATGGGGGCAGGGGTTTCTATCCCACGCTGGTTCGATTGAGGCTGAGTAGTGGTCCAATTCTTGCTCCTCCCAGACGTGGTTTCTATCCCACGCTGGTTCGATTGAGGCGAGAAACAGAAAATAGCCCCCGATTGCCTTTTTACCGTTTCTATCCCACGCTGGTTCGATTGAGGCCTCAACGCAGTCTCCACCCGGATCGATGCGCACAGCCGTTTCTATCCCACGCTGGTTCGATTGAGGCACGAGTTTCCTTAATCGTCGATGAACCGGATCAGTACAGTTTCTATCCCACGCTGGTTCGATTGAGGCCGGAGGTAAACATGATCGTTGTTTATGATCTTTCGAAGTTTCTATCCCACGCTGGTTCGATTGAGGCCGCTTTCGCTTTATCGCTCGCGAGTTGCGCACTGCTGCGTTTCTATCCCACGCTGGTTCGATTGAGGCCCCTAACCACTCCTGCCTCGCGCGCCTTCTCCAGCGCGGTTTCTATCCCACGCTGGTTCGATTGAGGCCAGCACAAAAAGGAGGTGAGCGATGGTTGAGTTCGAAGTTTCTATCCCACGCTGGTTCGATTGAGGCCGAGGGAGGACACCAAACACGTGGAGTCGGACCCGGAGGTTTCTATCCCACGCTGGTTCGATTGAGGCCGCTCCTCCAGGTGGCTGGCCTCCTCCTCGAGCAAATGTTTCTATCCCACGCTGGTTCGATTGAGGCCTCGAGCGCCCCCGCGACGGCCGCTGGCACCCTTGCTGTTTCTATCCCACGCTGGTTCGATTGAGGCCGCGTCGTGCGATACGAGAAGCACGTGTGAGGCGGGGTTTCTATCCCACGCTGGTTCGATTGAGGCCTCTTGTGTCTGAAAACAGTATGCTGGATGCCCTGGCGTTTCTATCCCACGCTGGTTCGATTGAGGCCCAAGGTGCTATCTACTGGAACGTGGACGGGGGAATCGTTTCTATCCCACGCTGGTTCGATTGAGGCCGTTGAAGAAATTGTTGCGCTTTTTGATGCAGTGATGAGTTTCTATCCCACGCTGGTTCGATTGAGGCCTTCATCGCAGTTTAGAACGCGCGCTAAGTGATGAAGGTTTCTATCCCACGCTGGTTCGATTGAGGCCTCACTCCTCCTCTTCTTCTCCTTGCACGACCCTGACCGTTTCTATCCCACGCTGGTTCGATTGAGGCCCATCGTCTATAACAGCAGCAGCGGGGAGTGGGAGGTAGTTTCTATCCCACGCTGGTTCGATTGAGGCCTGGGAAAAGATTGGGGACTGGATCGAAATATGCGTCGTTTCTATCCCACGCTGGTTCGATTGAGGCGTGTTTGAAGTCTATGTAGAGGGTTACTGGATACTTTGTTTCTATCCCACGCTGGTTCGATTGAGGCCCGGTGATTCCGACTCCAACGCCAACGCCCGTGCTCCGTTTCTATCCCACGCTGGTTCGATTGAGGCCTTAGCGGGGCGATTAAATATGCTCTCAAATATGTAGTTTCTATCCCACGCTGGTTCGATTGAGGCCGACTACTTTGGGGTTTATGAGCAATATGCATTCAGTGGTTTCTATCCCACGCTGGTTCGATTGAGGCTTCCGTTCCGAATTGGCAGCATCGTTTAAATATTTGGTTTCTATCCCACGCTGGTTCGATTGAGGCCGCCCTCGAGGCCATCGCGATCCTTGAGAATGAGAATCGTTTCTATCCCACGCTGGTTCGATTGAGGCCACATGCCGGCTTCGAACACCCCGCCGGTCCGTGCTGCGTTTCTATCCCACGCTGGTTCGATTGAGGCCCCGGGCGATGTGAGGGCATTACCGAGTGGATCGCGAGTTTCTATCCCACGCTGGTTCGATTGAGGCCGACGCCGACGCTAACGCCGACGATAACGCCCACCCCCGTTTCTATCCCACGCTGGTTCGATTGAGGCCGCGACGCAAGCGCTCAAGCGCTTGCTATCGCGCGAATGTTTCTATCCCACGCTGGTTCGATTGAGGCCATATAGGGCGGATCAGGTAAAGTATCCTCTCGTAGATGTTTCTATCCCACGCTGGTTCGATTGAGGCCATCCGTTAATGGACGCCCACGCACAAACAATTCCCAGTTTCTATCCCACGCTGGTTCGATTGAGGCCCAAACTCAACAACCCCAACACCAATCCGCCCAATGCAGTTTCTATCCCACGCTGGTTCGATTGAGGCCCGATGGAGGTCGAGGGCGTTCTGGTCAATTTGGAGTAGTTTCTATCCCACGCTGGTTCGATTGAGGCCCTCATGGACGGCGGCATAGAATCCGCCCTCGCAAGTTTCTATCCCACGCTGGTTCGATTGAGG
>JANXBD010000096.1:0-4072 GCA_025057635.1 Thermoflexus sp.
GGAGGCGCAGGGCGGGCGCGTGTTGAAGGGATTCACCGCGCCCGAGGAATCCCAACCCTATGAGGCCCTGCTCGCCGCCCTCCAGCCCGTGCTCTCGTTGGTTTCTTCGTTCCGGTTGAGTCCAACCCATCGAGCGCTTCTGGCCTCCCTATCCCCGGAGGAGTCGGTGAAAGCCCCTCCGAGGCGACAGGAGCCGCTGGATCCGGAACGGGAGCGATTGCGGCTCTTCGACGCTTTAAGCGCCTTCCTGGAGGGTCTCTCCCGTCCGCGCCCGCTGCTGATCATCCTGGAGGATCTGCACCGGGCGGGCGCAGACACGTGGTCGCTGCTCACGTTCCTCGGCATGCGCGCGGGCCGTCAGCGGCTCTTGTTCCTCGGCACGTTCCGCTCGGAAGAGATCGGCTTCGCCCATCCAATGCGTCAAGCCCGCCGCCGCTTACAGAGCGAGGGATGCATGCTCTGGCTGGATCTGGCCCCGCTGGATGTTGCCGATGTCCGCGTGATGCTTCGAGAATATCCCGAGGCGCAGGCGGAGGCGGAATCGCTATGGAAGTATAGCGGCGGCAACCCATTCTTCCTGACGGAGATGCTCTATGAGTTTCTGACGCGCCGTGTCCTGTCCGGCTCCCCTGCCGCCCCCGAGGCAATGGTTCCGCTGGAAAGGATATGCGCGATGCTCGCGCCGCGCCTGCAGCGGCTTTCGCCGGAGGCCCGGGCGCTGGCTCAGATCGCCGCGGTGTGCGGCGCAGCTCTCGATCTGGAGTTCCTAGCGGCGATGAGCGGATGGCCAGAGAGGCGGATCCTGGACGCCATCGAGGGGTTGCTGGATGCCCGCTTGATCGAGGAGACCGGCGAGGCTCCTTCCTTCCGATTCCGCCATTATCTGATCCAGGAGGCAATTTACTCGCTGATCCCGACGTCCGCGCGGAGGCGTTATCATCGCCGTGCGGCTCGACTGCTCTCGGAGCTCTATCCCGCTCAGCGCGGCGAGATGGCCGGCATGATTGGTCATCATTGGGAGAGGGGTGGCGAGGCCGCTATAGCCGCCCGGTTTTTCCTAGAAGCCGCCCAGCACGCCCTCAAGCTCTATGCGGATCAGGAGGCTCGGCGCTGGCTGCAGCGGGGCCTGGCCATGGCCACGGATCCCGCCTTGCGCTTTGACCTGCTGGCCCTCCACGAGGAGATCCTATCGCGTGCCGGCGCTTCTGCGGAGTGGGAGGCCGACCTGCAGGAGATGGCCCAGCTGGCCGATCGCCTTGGCGATCCGGAGCGTATGTATCGGACGCTCTATCGGCGGGTGCTCTTCCACCGCGCCCAGGGCCAGCGCGATCGAGAGCGTGAGGCCATCGACCGGTTGCGCGCCTGGCTGGGGACGGCCGATGAGAAGACCCGAGCGGAGCACTATTCCTCTCTGCTCCAGGCGGAGGGCGTGTATGCGATGCTCACCGGGCAGTATGCGCAGGCGCGTCAGCACTTGGAAGAGGCGCTGGATTCGGCGCGGGGAAATTCCGGCGCTCAGGTTGCATGCCTGTGCCTGCTGGCGGAAACATCGCTGCACGAGGGGGATTTCGAACGGGCTGAGCAGCACTTGCAACGCGCAACCGAACAGCTTCAGGAGCACGAGAACCGGTTCGTGATTCTGCGCGCCACCCAGACGTATGCGCGCATGGCCTTTGCGCGCCAGCGCTTCTCTCAGGCTCTGGAAGCCAGCCGGCAGGCCCTGGAGCTGGCCCGCGCGGTGGGGGATCGGGTGAGCGAGGCGGACGCGCTCCTGCAGCTGGCGGCCGCTCAAGCCCGTCTGTTCCATCCGGCCGATGCGGAGGTCGCCTACCAGCAGGCGATCGATCATTACCGCTGGATGAACCGTCCCCAGGGCCAGGCCGCCGCGCTGATCAACCTGGCGGTGCTCTACATCAACCTGGGGCGCTATGCGCAGGCGGCCGCCGCCTTTCAGGAGGCGGAACAGCTGTTCGCCCTCCTTCAGGATCAGCGCGGTCAGACGGTGTGCGCGATCAACCGCTCCGTGGTGGCCCACTATCAACAGGACTATCCGACGGCCCGCCAGATGGCGAAGCGAGGTCTCGAGGGGGCCCGGTCCATCGGCGCCCGCCCCCTAGAAGCAGCCGCCCTAGTCGCCCTGAGCGCCGCCGAACGGGAGCTGGGCGATCTGGATGCCGCTCTGGCTCACATCCAGCAGGGGCTGGCGCTGCGCCGGGAGCTGGGGCAAACCGCTGATCTCTGCCACGATATGGTGGATCTGGTGGAGGTCCTGCTACGCCGACAGGATGGGCCGGCTGCCCGGGAGGCGATGGAGGAGATGCTCGCTCTTTATCGGGCGAATCCTACCGGCGTCCTGCATCCGGAAGCCGTGCTGTGGGTGGCCGCCAAGGCTTGTCGCGCGCTGGGAGAGCCGGAACGAGGCGATCAGCTAGCCGCAGAGGCGCGAGCTGTCCTGGAGGCCCGGGCCTCCGCGATCCCCGACCCCGAAATGCGCGCTGCGTTCCTGGATCTACCCTTTAACCGCGAGCTCCTAAACGCACATCGAGATCCCGTGCGAGGCACCTCGAGGCCCAAGAGCGGACTGGGAAGCTTCTCCCCCGTGTCGAGCTCCCCTCGTTCTCAATAAGGGTCAGGCACTTGTTTGTAGTGCCTTGTCGAATTATAAACTGGGGATTTAAGGAACCAAAGCCAGTCCGGAAGGCCATGGCCTCTCCCCCCTTCTTCCTCTTCGTGTTCTCGCGCTATTTCCATCCGCGATCTTCCCAGATTCCCCGTTTCTCCTCGTCCTCAGATGTGGACGCTTTGTGGACGCTCAATCGGTATGCTGGATGTTGCAGGAAGGCGTGGGGGCGGGCTCTTGCCCCCATCTCAGGGCCTAGCGTGCCCTCATGTCTGTCTACGAAACCGGTCGGGGGTAGGGGAAGCGACGAGCAGTTCGCTGGTTTTCCCGTCTGTGGACGCTTTGTGGACGCTCGATCGCTATGCTGGATGTTGCAGGAAGGCGTGGGGCGGGCTCTTTCCCCGGATCCCCAGGTCCGGCATGCTGATTCGTCAGCTTCTGAGGCGGATTCGAGGACTGGGGAAGCGATCAAGCGTTCACCCGGGAGGCCTCCGGCCGCCCGGCCCCAGTGCACCAGCCTTCTATGGAATTCATATCCGGAGGATCCAGTGATGAGGAAGATCATTGCCTTCGTGCTCAGTTTGGCCGCCATGGCGCTGGTGGGCGCATGTGGGTTCCCCGGGATGGGGACGGAGGAGCGTTCCCCCACCCTGCTCCCTCCAACCGAGGGGCGGGCGACGGCTACCCCAACGCCTGCTTTGGTGGGAGCAGACCCCTCAACCCCGGTGCCGACCGCACGGCCGACGCCGACAGGGGTTGCGGATCGAACGCCCGCTCCGGTTTCCCGCGGCGCGCTGGTAGGCAGTTGGCGGGCTGCCACCGTCGATATCCTGGCTGCAAATACTCGGCCCTACGGCGGATTGCCTCAGATCTTCCAGCAGTGTCAGGGGGATTATGTGACGAATTTCTCGCCCGACGGTCAGTTTTCCGTTAACTATACCCTGGCATGTCCGCTGGAGGGCCTGCCAATCCCGATCGAAGGCCAGGGAACGATTTCCGGGCGGTATGTGGACAACGGGTCCACCTTCACGCTCCAGGATGTCTCCGCCCGTGTGGATATGAAATTCGGGGAGGAAAATTTCCCAATTGAGATGCCCAATCCAGGAGGCCCGCTGGCTATGGCCCCTGGCCCGATTCCCTATCGGATCGAAGGGGACACGCTGATTTACACCGCCACTACGCCGGACGGTCATTCCATCGAACATCGGCTCACGCGTGTGCGGTGAGCCCATGAAGGCAGTTCCAGCCTTCCCCTTAGGTTTTTGTCTTTTGAAAGGAGGCGGCCGTGGACGTGATTCTGAACCCGTTTCGGAGCCTGAGCGGCCTGTGGTCTGGCCCTCTGCTCGCCCTGATGGGGGCGCTCATCGCCTATGGGGGGTGGGCATGGCGAGGGCACACCCAGGCGATGGTAGGGTCCGCCGTCGAAGCCCGCGGCACGGTGGTCCGGCTGGT
>JANXBD010000096.1:4082-4360 GCA_025057635.1 Thermoflexus sp.
TGCCGAGGTGGAGTTCACCACCAGGGAGGGCGAGATCGTGCGCTTCCGGGACTCTACAGGAGCCAACCCGCCTGCCTATCGGGTCGGGGACACCGTTCGCGTTCTGTATGATCCCCGGGCCCCGCAGGCCGCTGTGATCGATTCATGGATGCTGTGGCTCCCCTCGACCGCCCTCATCGCGCTGGGCGGGCTGTTCATCTTTGCGGGTGGGATGGCATTTCTCCAGGGGATCCTGACCCTGCTGGGCCTGGGCGGGCTGCTGGGAGCGCTGGCTTTCC
>JANXBD010000097.1 GCA_025057635.1 Thermoflexus sp.
GAAAGACCCGACGGGCCTTAAAAGCGTGGGAAGATCGGCTGGATGCTGCCTTTTGCGCTTACGTGGCCGGCTACGTATGGTTTTATGGGCCAGCTGGATACGAGCAAATCGGCGATCTGCAAAACGGATATGTGATCATCCCGCGCCGGATCGTCTGGTATGGGTGATACTCGATTGGAGGACGATGGCGATCCTTGATCGGTGGTCTTTATAGGCGGGCAAGGCCGCCAAAGACGGCCTTGCCCGCCCGTTAAACCGGCGAGATCAGGAGCGCGTTCCGCCCCAGGCGGGCATAACCATTTCCTGTCCAAGTGCTCCACTCACGCTTTCCCTATACTATGGTCCGAAGAGCCATGGGAAACAGGAGAACCTATCCTCAAACCCGGACCACCAGAGTCTTCCAATCGCTGTAGAAATCCAGGGCGCTCCAGCCCTGTTCTTTGGGCCCATAACCGGACTGCTTCGTCCCCCCAAAAGGCGCCTGGTATTCAACGCCGGCCGTGGGTTGATTCACATGGACAATCCCCGCCTCTACATGGTTCAGGAAAGCCTCAGCGACCTCCAGGCGACGAGTGACGATCGAAGCGGAGAGGCCATAGCGGGTAGCGTTTGCGATGGCGATGGCCTCTCCCAGATCCGACGCGGGATGAAGCGTGACGACAGGACCGAAGATTTCTTCCTGAGCGATCGAGGCGGTGGGCGAGACTCCCTCGATGACGGTCGGCTCATAGAAATAACCAGGATCCTGCCGTCGACCGCCGATCAGAACCCGACCTCCTTCCGCGATCCCTCGCCGCACCCAGCGATCCACATTCTCTCGGGCAGCTGCGTCGATCAGAGGACCGACCCGGGTATCCTCATCCAGGGGATCTCCGACCTTCAATTTCCGAATGGCCTCCAGGAAGACTTCCTGGAACGTGGAATAAATGGCCTGGTGAACGATCACCCGACTGGTGGCGGTGCACTTCTGGCCCGCATAGAAGAAAGCCCCCTCAGCAGCCAACCGGGCCGCTTCTTCCAGATCTGCATCTTCCCATACCACGAAAGGATTCTTTCCTCCAAGCTCCAGCTGGAGACGGATCGGGCGATCTGCCAGCATCGCCTTCAATTGGAACCCGACCTCGACGGATCCTGTGAACGAGACGGCTCGGACCCCCTCCGCCTCGCGCAGGGCCTCGCCGAAGGGAGTCCCTGGGCCGATGACCAGATTCAATACTCCGGGAGGCAGGCCCGCCGCTTCGAGGGCGCGGGCGAGGTAGACCGCTCCGCGCGGGCCCAGGGTGGACGGCTTGAGAACGACCGTGTTGCCCAGCAGGAGGGCGGGAGCCAACTTCCAGGCCGGGATCGCGATGGGAAAGTTCCAGGGGGTGATCAGGACCACCACCCCAAGAGGAACCCGCCGAGCCCGGAGTTCCGTCCCCGGCCGCGCGGAGGCCAGAAGGAAGCCCTGGGGTTGCCAGGCCCAGGCGGCGTAATACTCGAAGATTTCCGCGGCGCGCCGAACTTCCGCCCGGGCTTCTAAAATCGGCTTCCCGACTTCAAGGGCTAAATCCCGGGCGATGGTTTCGAGGTGTTCGATCAGGTATCGAGCCGCCCGCTGCAGGATCCGCGCCCGCTCGATGATCGGGGTGCGATGCCACTTCGGAAACGCGGTGGCCGCGGCCTGAAAGGCTTCCATAGCTTCCGACTTGCCGGAAAGGGGATACTCGGCCACTGTTTCGTCCGGACGCGCTGGGTTTTTTCGGAAGTAGGTTTGTTGAGCGGGGCGCCATCCACCGGCGATGAAGTTTCCCGTGAACATTGGCTCGCCTCCACCGTGTCTTTGAGAAGCGATTTGCCTTCACCCTGTTCTGCGGGGACACCGAAGACGAGATCACGATACAGGGAAGCTTGGCAAGCAGTTTATCGAGGGCCACGCCTGAGGCGCGGATCCAGGAAATCCCGCAAACCATCCCCTAGGAAATTGAAACCGACCACAGTCGTTAAGATCGCAAGGCCCGGGAAGGTGCCGATCCACCACTCGAAGAATTTCTGCCGGGCTGCAGCGACCATTGCTCCCCATTCCGGCATAGGGGGGACGGCTCCCAGGCCAACGAAGGAGAGGGCAGCCGCCAGCAGGATCGCGTTCCCCACATCCAGGCTGGCCTTCACCAGGATCACCGAGGCGGCATTCGGTAGGATGTGGCGCCCCAGGATCCGGTGCTCCGGCACGCCGATTGCTCGCGCTGCTGTCACATACTCCATCTCTCGTAGATAGATCACCTGGCCGCGCATCAGCCGGGCATATTCCGGCCACAGGACCAAGACGATGGCCAGCATCGCGTTGTTGAGCCCCGGCCCTAGGACAGCCGTGATGGCCATGGCCAGAATCAGGGAAGGAAAAGCCAGAACGGCATCAGAGAGCCGCATGATCAATTCATCCAACAACCCTCCGACAAACCCTGCTATGGCCCCGAGGGTTGTGCCTAAGAGCGCCGTTAAAGCGACCACTCCAAAGCCAATCGGCAGGGAAATGCGCGCCCCATACAGCACCCGACTGAAGACGTCTCGCCCCAGCTCATCAGTTCCAAAGGGATGGCTCAGGCTCGGGGGGGAGAGGCGTTCGGATAGCCGTTGCTCCACCGGGGAATAGGGAGCGATCATCGGAGCCAGCAAGGCGATCAGAACCCACATGCCAATCAGCAGAAGACCGATCAGAAGCGCAGCGCTCTGACGCAGGCTCCCGACCCAGTCCTGTGTCCGAGCGAAGATCCTTTCAATTGTGAAGCGGCGGTTGCGGGTAATGAGTAGACCGTTCATTGTTTCAATATGATTTTAGGATTCGATCGCCCAGCGCTTCGTCTATCCTTTGGGGGTTTTTCAGGGGCTGGGCGGTGGGCTTCGGGCCCACTGCCCAGCCCCCAGAAGAGGTTTTCTACCCCTCCGCATGGCCCTTCAGGCCGCGAAGAATATCTTTGGGGGTGTGGAGCCAGGGGCCGAAAGCCCCCAGCTCCACACCCCCACCCCTAAAACATGCACGAAGCCCACAACAGGCCTATTCCAGGCGAATTCGAGGATCCAGCAACGTGTAGGATAGATCCACCAAGAAGTTGATGAGGACGTAGATCCCCGCCACCAGCAGGGTGACGCCCATCACTGGTGGGAAGTCCAGCTTGCTTGCCGCATCGACCGCATATCGACCGATCCCCGGCCAAGCAAAGACCGTCTCGGTCATCACTGCCCCGGCCATCAGATTCCCAAAGGCCAGCCCCATAGCGGTCACTGTAGGGATCGCGGCGTTTCGCAAGGCATGTCGTCCGATCACGATCCACTCCCGCAACCCCTTTGCCCGAGCTACCCGAATGTATTCCTGAGCGAGAACCTCGATCATGCTCGATCGAGTGATGCGCGTAATCAAGCTCATGCTGTAGGCTCCCAGGACCGAGGCGGGCAGCACCAGATGGCGCAAGGCATCCCAGAAAGCATCCCATCGCCTTGCCAACAGGCTGTCAATGGTCAGCAGTCCGGTGATCGTCGGCGGTGGAATTAGGCGTGGATCCAGGCGACCAGGTCCAGGGAGGAGCTGGAGATGATAGTAAAAGACCGTAAGGGCCAACAGGCCTAACCAGAAGACCGGCATAGAAACCCCGATCAGCGAGAGAAATCGCGCCACGTGATCCGGCCAGCGATCCCGGTAGAGAGCGGCCACCACTCCTAAGGGGACGCCCAACAGGATCGCGATGAGGGTGGCCGCCACCGCCAGCTCGACCGTGGCGGGCAGGAAGCGGGCCAGATCCTCCTTCACCGGGCGCTGGGTCGCAATCGACTCTCCCAAGTCGCCCCGCAGCAGGTTCTGTATATAGGTCAAATATCGCAGGATCGGCGGTTTATCGAAGCCCCAACGCTCCCGATAAGCCTTCACGATCTCCGGGTTAGCCATTGCCCGTTCGGAGAGCACCATGGCCAGGGGGTCCGCTGGGATTAAAGAAGTCAGGGCAAATCCCAGCACCGTGATCAGCCATAAGACCGGGATCGTTACCATGATCCGCCGGATTAAATACCAGAGCAGCGGCATGGCTTCAAGCGCTTGAGGTAGGAGTTACGCAGACCGGACGGGGTGTGATGGCCCTATCTCCCTATCCCCTCTCCCCATGGCCCCTTGGGCCGTGGAGAAGGCCAGACTGCCTTTGTAATATGTGGGGGTGTAGGGGGTTGGGGGCGCCCCACGGGGGCCCCAAACCCAGGCCGCGCGGGGGGCCAAGAAAGAGACATAAACAAACCGGCGGGGTGGAGCACATAAAAAAAAAACAAAAAAAGGGAGGCCACCAAGAACG
>JANXBD010000098.1 GCA_025057635.1 Thermoflexus sp.
TGGGATTGAAACGGCAATTTTTATCTTGGTTGGCATTGTTGTTTTCCCCCTCAATCGAACCAGCGTGGGATTGAAACAAAATCCTCAACAGTCGCCGACCACCCCTCCCAACCCCCTCAATCGAACCAGCGTGGGATTGAAACCATTCATTCTCATTAGAGCACTCTCATACTCAATCCCCTCAATCGAACCAGCGTGGGATTGAAACGGACGCTTACGGAGAGAACGACCCACACGTCAACCTCCCCCTCAATCGAACCAGCGTGGGATTGAAACGGGCTGGACGGGCAGAAGGGGGCGTTTTTGGCGGTTCCCCTCAATCGAACCAGCGTGGGATTGAAACTGCTAAAGGCAAAGTGAACACGCCTTGAGCACAGGACCCCTCAATCGAACCAGCGTGGGATTGAAACATAGATCATACACGATAATCATATCTACCTCCGAATGCCCTCAATCGAACCAGCGTGGGATTGAAACTGGGTTCGCGCAGGTAATCAAGCACCCCAATGGCCGCCCCTCAATCGAACCAGCGTGGGATTGAAACGAGAGGCCAGGCTTGGGTGGGGAGAGGGGGGCGTTTCCCCTCAATCGAACCAGCGTGGGATTGAAACAGACGCCACAGTTGCTGTTGCCCCCCATTCATTCCCCCCTCAATCGAACCAGCGTGGGATTGAAACACGGCGTGGGGATTTCTGGGATCCCCAGCCCAGGTCCCTCAATCGAACCAGCGTGGGATTGAAACCGGGAGCGGGGGGCTGTGGCCAACGGGGGCGGGGGGCCCTCAATCGAACCAGCGTGGGATTGAAACTTGGGGGCGTTACAACGGTGTATGTCTATATGCTCGACCCTCAATCGAACCAGCGTGGGATTGAAACGGAGTGGTTGTGGGAGTTCCGTGAGAAGTGCAATCACCCTCAATCGAACCAGCGTGGGATTGAAACGGACGTCCAGGGCTATGCGCCTTCGGATGGCGCTTGTCCCTCAATCGAACCAGCGTGGGATTGAAACCTTGGATGACGTGCGTACAGGATCTTTCAGCACAACCCTCAATCGAACCAGCGTGGGATTGAAACGGAAGTCTTTTTGTCCAGGCGTCCCGCGGATCCAGCACCCCTCAATCGAACCAGCGTGGGATTGAAACCGTAGGTATGCGGGAGTTGGGTGGGTTTTCTCTGACCCTCAATCGAACCAGCGTGGGATTGAAACTCCGACTCCGGAGGTGATCCCGGTTCCTTCGACTCCTCCCTCAATCGAACCAGCGTGGGATTGAAACCTTCTTGTTCCACCAAGGCGTGAGGGGGTTAGTAAGCCCTCAATCGAACCAGCGTGGGATTGAAACGCGTTGTGTATGCATTGGCGGTTGAGTACTCTGTGAATCCCTCAATCGAACCAGCGTGGGATTGAAACGGCGCGGGGTTATAAATTCATCTCAAACATCCCTGCCCTCAATCGAACCAGCGTGGGATTGAAACCTGTACGGATCCAGTACATCGGCGGTTGCGCAAGTCCCCCTCAATCGAACCAGCGTGGGATTGAAACTTCTCCACGACACCACCACCCACCCCGGCCCTGGGTCCCTCAATCGAACCAGCGTGGGATTGAAACTTGGTTTTGGCGCCGGTGGAAGTGGTCCCCGCCCGACCCTCAATCGAACCAGCGTGGGATTGAAACATGACCCTAGCAAGGGTGTAATGATACTCCATGGTCGCCTCAATCGAACCAGCGTGGGATTGAAACTCAGATCCCATCCTTGGGATTACGCTTGCGAGCCTCCCTCAATCGAACCAGCGTGGGATTGAAACGTGATAAAGAGAATCCTCGCGTCGAGGAGCGTCTGTCCCTCAATCGAACCAGCGTGGGATTGAAACCGCGCCAATAGCCATGCTGCCAATATACTCGCCAGGGCCCCTCAATCGAACCAGCGTGGGATTGAAACTAATCACTTCACCCCAGCCAGCAATCGATACCACATCCCTCAATCGAACCAGCGTGGGATTGAAACGGGGGTGGGCGTGGGCGTTATCGTCGGCGTTGGCGTCCCTCAATCGAACCAGCGTGGGATTGAAACTGGGGCGCTGGTCCCGTCCTGGCAAACCATTGCCCTGCCCTCAATCGAACCAGCGTGGGATTGAAACTGGACGGGGGTGGGTTATGACGGTGAGTGATTTCATCACCCTCAATCGAACCAGCGTGGGATTGAAACCGTCCTTACCCACTGCACCGCTACCAATGCCGATACCCCTCAATCGAACCAGCGTGGGATTGAAACCCCAGGCGTGAGGGGGTTAGTAAGCGTGCTGTTTTCCCTCAATCGAACCAGCGTGGGATTGAAACGGGGTGCATCATGCTCAAGGTCATCTCAGGCAGGTTGCCCTCAATCGAACCAGCGTGGGATTGAAACTGGTGTGGATGATGGTGTTCATTGTCGCGGGTTACCTCCCCTCAATCGAACCAGCGTGGGATTGAAACGAGGCTGAACCATGCGGGATGAGCGTGTCACGAATCCCCCTCAATCGAACCAGCGTGGGATTGAAACTTACGAGTCCACAGCAGCCCCCCGAACGGATCCTCCCCCTCAATCGAACCAGCGTGGGATTGAAACGGGATACCGGAAATCCGAAGACTCCCATCGAAACCACCCCCTCAATCGAACCAGCGTGGGATTGAAACATTCTGGAAAATTGAGTGATAGCGGTATCCTGCGGGCCCTCAATCGAACCAGCGTGGGATTGAAACCGTTAAGTGCCAGCCTCTCTGATGTGCTGCGGGAGCGGCCCTCAATCGAACCAGCGTGGGATTGAAACCGGCGTGAAGAACATCACTGACGACGTGAAGAAGCGGCCCTCAATCGAACCAGCGTGGGATTGAAACGCGTTGAATCTCTCGCTCAACGTCCCGCGGCATGGATCACCCTCAATCGAACCAGCGTGGGATTGAAACCGAACAAGGGCGCAGGTATTGAGGTCGATATCGGGCCCTCAATCGAACCAGCGTGGGATTGAAACTCAAGATATGACGAATCATAATCGAGCAGATCATCACCCTCAATCGAACCAGCGTGGGATTGAAACGCTGGACGAGGCCGCGGACTTTCTCGACGCCTACGAACCCTCAATCGAACCAGCGTGGGATTGAAACGGCAATTTTTATCTTGGTTGGCATTGTTGTTTTCCCCCTCAATCGAACCAGCGTGGGATTGAAACTCGCGCGTAGCTCGCCCGCCGCCGCCGCCGCTGCCTCCCCTCAATCGAACCAGCGTGGGATTGAAACGTTCGCACGCGAAGCGATCTCAAGCATCCAATCCACCCCTCAATCGAACCAGCGTGGGATTGAAACATGGTCTTCGGATGATGTCTTCGAATTCTCCCGCCCGCCCCTCAATCGAACCAGCGTGGGATTGAAACCCGGCCCCCGGGGCGGGCTGGAGAAGGCCCGCCTCGTCGCCCTCAATCGAACCAGCGTGGGATTGAAACGGCGGAACCACTGGAGAGCGGTGATGATGGCGTCCCTCCCTCAATCGAACCAGCGTGGGATTGAAATATTTCCCAGGTGGGCGGTGCGGATTGGCAAGATGGTCCCTCAATCGAACCAGCGTGGGATTGAAACCGGTGGGGCTTCTGCCGGGCGGCCAGGGGGAGATCCCCCTCAATCGAACCAGCGTGGGATTGAAACGTGATTTCACAAACACACAAACCCGGCTTTCGCCGGCCCCTCAATCGAACCAGCGTGGGATTGAAACTTGGGCTATCCGGGTCGGGAAGATGGTATGGAGCCAGCCCTCAATCGAACCAGCGTGGGATTGAAACGAGTCATTATGGACAGAAAAAGGAGCCAAAAGTATCCCCCTCAATCGAACCAGCGTGGGATTGAAACAATTGAGTTTCCTACTCCAGCACCAACGATTCCGAGAAACCCTCAATCGAACCAGCGTGGGATTGAAACGGCGTCGTCCGGGAGCGGCTGCGGGCGCTGGCCCGGCCCTCAATCGAACCAGCGTGGGATTGAAACTGGTGCCTTCTTCCGGATCCTCCGGCAGATCTCCCCGGCCCTCAATCGAACCAGCGTGGGATTGAAACGGGCCAGAAACCGGGAAGGGCGGGGCCGGAGACGCGCCCTCAATCGAACCAGCGTGGGATTGAAACGGGCCAGAAACCGGGAAGGGCGGGGCCGGAGACGCGCCCTCAATCGAACCAGCGTGGGATTGAAACGGGCCAGAAACCGGGAAGGGCGGGGCCGGAGACGCGCCCTCAATCG
>JANXBD010000099.1 GCA_025057635.1 Thermoflexus sp.
TCGATATGCCCGATCGTCCCCACGTTCACGTGCGGCTTCGCCCGCACAAACACCGCCTTCGACATCGTCGCACCTCCGCTGGATGGAGAGTGATAGGAACCGTCCACGATCTGATGCAGAAGAAGCTCCCGTCTTCCGAAGGCTCTACCGAGGGATTGGTTGGCATCTAGCAAGCCAGGCTATTTTTGAGGATGATGCTGAGCCTTTCAACTCTTCTGTGGAAGAGCCTATCGTCCGACCGGCCGCTTCTCATTGGCTCGCATAAGCGATTCCGCAATGGACGGGGGCACCTCCGCGTAGTGATCAAATTCCATCGAGAAGGTCCCTCGGCCCTGGGTGATGGAACGTAGAACGGTGGCGTAGCCAAACATCTCCGCTAGGGGAACCAGTGCTCGGATCGCCTGGATCCCCTTTCCCCGGTTCTCGATCCCCTGGATCTGAGACCGGCGGGAAGAGAGATCGCCCACCACATCGCCGGTATAGATCTCTGGAACGATGACCTCCACCCGCATGATCGGCTCTAGCAAGACGGGGGCAGCCTTCTCCACCGCATTCCGCAGCGCTAGCGAGGCTGCCACTTTGAAAGCCATCTCAGAGGAGTCCACCTCATGATAGGAACCACCGACCAGGGTAGCCCGGATATCCGTCAACGGATAACCGGCCAGCACTCCTGCCTCCATCGCCTCGATCAGGCCCTTCTCAATGGCCGGGACGAACTCCTTCGGGATAATCCCACCGACGGTCGCATCGACGAACTCAAATCCTTTACCTCGCTCTAGGGGCTCGAAATCGATAACCACGTGCCCATACTGCCCCCGGCCGCCGGTCTGCCGGACAAACCGCCCTTCCACCCCTTTGACGGGCCGGGTGAAGGTCTCCCGATAGGCCACTCGCGGACGTCCCACGTTTGCCTGCACCCGGAACTCCCGCTTCATCCGCTCGATCAGAACCTCCAGGTGCAGCTCTCCCATCCCGGAGATAATGGTCTGGCCGGTCTCCGGATCCGATCGAACCCGGAAGGTAGGGTCTTCTTCCGCCAACTTGCGCAGGGCCTCGCTCAAGCGATCCTGGTCTGCCATCGTCTTGGGCTCGATCGCCACTGAGACCACCGGCTCGGGGAAGGTGATGCTTTCCAGAATGATTGGGGCATCTGGATCGCACAGGGTGTCCCCGGTGAACGTGTCCTTTAGGCCCAGAGTGGCCGCGATATCCCCGGCGTAGACTTCCTTAATTTCCTCTCGATGGTCTGCGTGCATCCGCAGGACTCGGCCTACGCGCTCGCGTTTATTCCCGCGGGTCGAGTTAGTGATCTGCTGGCCCGCTGTAATCTTTCCAGAGTAGACCCGGAAATAGACCAGACGGCCAACATAAGGATCGGTCACCACTTTAAACACGAGCGCGGCCAGCGGGGCATTATCGGAAGCCGGCCGAGCTTCCTCCTGGCTGGTGATCGGATTCATCCCCTTCACCGGTGGGATGTCCACCGGGGAGGGCAGATAATCCACGACCGCGTCCAAGAGGGGCTGGATCCCCTTGTTGCGAAGAGCGGAGCCGCACAGCACCGGGACCAGCTTTCCGGCGATGGTCGCGCGGCGGAGGGCAGCCCGAAGCTCCTCCGTGGCGATCGGCTCGCCCTCCAGGTATTTCATTGTCAGCTCATCATCGGTCTCTGCGATCCGCTCCATCAGTGTCTCTCGGGCCCGCTGGGCCTCCTCCTCCAGCTCGGGGGGGATGGGCTCGTAAGCCATCTGTGTCCCCAACTCATCCACCCAGTAGATTGCCCGCATCTCCAGCAGATCCACCACCCCACGGAAATCCGCCTCCGATCCGATCGGCATCTGAATCGGGAGCGGATAGGCCCCCAGGCGATCCCGGATCATCTGGATCGTGTTCCAGAAATCCGCTCCCACCCGATCCATCTTATTCACAAAGCAAATGCGGGGAACGCCATAGCGATCCGCCTGGCGCCACACCGTCTCCGACTGGGGTTCCACTCCATGCACAGCGTCAAAAACAACGACGCCCCCATCCAGCACGCGCAGGCTCCGTTGGACCTCAGCAGTGAAGTCGATATGCCCGGGGGTGTCGATGATATTGATCTGATGTTCCCGCCAGTAACAGGCCACGGTCGCAGCGGTGATGGTGATCCCCCGTTCGCGCTCCAGCTCCATGTAGTCCGTGACAGTGGTCCCCTCATCGACGGAGCCCAGCTTGTAGGTTTTGCCGGTATAGAACAGGATGCGCTCCGTAGTGGTGGTTTTGCCCGCGTCAATATGAGCAATAATTCCAATGTTTCGGATCCTATCAATAGGAACTTCTCGTGCCATCGCTTTTTACTCCCACCACTAAAACGTAGCGGCCGATCATGATCTGTCGCCCGCTCCTCAGATAATTTCCTTCCACCGAGAGGGAGATGATCTGTCTTAGAGCTTGGCTTTTATAGCTTTGGATCTGTGCAGAGTATGCACATGGATGGGAAATCAACAGATTGCTCGGCGGCTAAATTGTAGCGCTGGACTGTGGTATTTGCTGCGAAGGGCCGGCGAAGAACAATGGACGAGCGCCATTTCCGATAACCCCCTCGAGGAGCTCACCACCGATAATGGGCGAAAGCTCGGTTGGCCTCCGCCATGCGGTGTGTATCCTCGCGCTTCTTCACCGCCGCCCCAGCCCCGTTAGCCGCGTCGATCAACTCTGCAGCCAGCTTTTCCATCATCGACTTCCCAGGACGTTCCCGGGCGGCGTTGACAATCCAGCGAAACGCCAGACTCACCTGGCGATCTAGGGGCACCTCGAGAGGGATCTGATAGGTAGCCCCTCCCACCCGGCGCGGCCGAACTTCCAGAAGCGGCTTGGTGTTCGCCAAGGCTTTCTCGAAGATCTCCATCGCCGGCCGTCCTGTGCGGCGCTCAATTAAATCAAAAGCGCCATAGACGATCCGCATCGCCAAGCTCTTTTTGCCGTTCATCATCACCTTGTTGATCAGCTTGGCGACTAGAACGCTGTTATAGCGAATATCCGGGGCGATCTCACGTTTCGGCGCACGAGCCCGTCGCATAGGTCTCCTTCCTGATAGATAAGAGTCCTTCGTCTGCCACAGGAAGGACATGATTCCGGGATCTGCCTCATTGTGTAGGGAACTCTGGTCAACTCGAAGCAGTTCTTCCCACTCGGATGAGCCACCAGATCTGCGGAACGCCACCCGCAGCTCAGTGGCAGGAAAGAGGATCCGGTGGAAGTCCTACCCAGCAGACGCGAGAGAAAATTATACTGACAAGATGCGAACCTGTCAACTGGTTCTGTCAGCTTGATCAAGCAAGGTCGATAAAGGCAAACTTACCTACCTTGACATTCTGGGGAGATCAAAAGCACAATCCGTCCAAGGATCCCGAGGGAATCGCCGGTCATGTTCCCAACTTAACCTGTCGCAATCATATGCATATGTCTGTCGCGCGAGCGGTGGGGCGTCTGCTCCGCATCGCTCTGCCTTTGACCCCTCAGGATACGGGCAAGCGAGAGAGCGTTCGAAGCTGGGAGGTCACCTGCAGATGGCCTCTCTAAATATTATCACTTTCCCTCGCGAGTGATGTAGGCGAGCCGGAAATCGGATCCGATGAGTGGGCAGCAAGGCGGCGTCACCACCGCTAATCCCTAAGGGTCGTTGAAGGGAATAATTAGGGGAGCTATGATCTGGGCTTTTCTTTTTGCAATGATCGGATGGTTGGTTGGAATACTAGTGAATGGCCTGGCGAACGCATTGCCTCGTCGTCGGGTGATCCCTTTGTGGGGGGATCGGGGCTTCCCTCCATCGGCTTGGATCCGGGTGCTTCGAGGAGGGATTTGTCGC
>JANXBD010000009.1 GCA_025057635.1 Thermoflexus sp.
CTCAATCGGTGTAAGCGGATCCGGTCGAACCGGGGTATCCCGTAGCAGGTCGGTGATCCGGTATACCTGCCGCAGATACACCACCACCGCGCTCTCCACATAGGCCATAGCCACCGTGAAAAGGCTGAGAACCAGTAGCCGCTCCCTCCATCCAGACATTGTTGCCTCCCCGTTGCTGCTTCAGGCTAAGGATTGGGCTTTGGATGAATAAGCGGTGTGATCGGCTGTTTAGCCTCTCTCCTTGTGCGGGAAAAGCTTCCCTTTCCCTCACATGCACTCACAGAAGGGCTACGTGTTATGATCGGTCGCGAGACAAGGACGCCCCCAAGGATTCAGAGGCGCAGCAATTCGCGGAGGGATTCCCAGATCGTCCGCGCGCACGCCTCCCAGGAGAACCGCTTTCGGTTCGCATGGCCCCGGGTGATCAGCGCGGCGCGAAAACCCGGATCGCAGGCGAGCCGATCCAGGGCCTCCACCCATGGATCCGGATCGTCGAGAGGAAGAAGGAGAGCGCCCTCCCCCGCCACCTCTCGCAGGCTCCCGTTCGGGGCACAAAGGACTGGCACCCCGCATGCCTGAGCCTCCAGGACGGGGAAGCCGAATCCCTCATACAGGGATGGAAACAGGAAGGCTTCCGCCTGGCTGAGCAGCGCGCCCCGGCTTTCATCGTCCACATAGCCCGTCCGAATCAGACGCCCTGCCCAAATCGGATCCCGGCTCAGGCGCTCGAAAGCCGGATCGGGCCACCCAGACTTGCCGACGATCACGACCTGCCCTTCCCATCCCTTCGCGATCCGACGGGCGATGATCTGCAGGATAAGGCTGAAGTTCTTTCGGGGATGAATGGTTCCCACAGAGATTATATAAGGCCGTTGAATCCGGAAACGATGAAGGACGGGCTCCGGATCCGCAGGGACCGGGGGGGGATCATAACCGGGATAGGCCACCGCGATTTTCTCCGGGCGAACCCGGTAGAACCGAATGAGATCCGCCCTCGTCGCCTGCGAATCGGTGAACACCACACGGGCGACGGCAGCGCTCCAGCGGGTGGAAAGATCCAGGTAGAGTCGCTGAAGCAACGGATGGGTCTGGGGGAAATACCGGTAGCCCAGATCGTGGATGGTGACAGCGCTCGGCGGATGGCGAAGCGGGATCACATGGGAAGGAACAAGAAGTGCTGTCGGCGGATGACGGGCCATCTCCCACGAGAGACGAAGATGGGTCCACAAACGGGGAAAGGAAAGCACCCGATGCTCAACCCATGGGGAATCCGGAAAAAGCCCGTGGGGAGGGGGGTCCCGGAAATATAACCGGAGCTGCACCCCTTCTGTCTCCGCCAGGGGAATGAGCGCCCGAATGACCGCCCGGGCATAGCGTTCAACTCCGGTGGGATGGGCCATCGTAGTCCGGCTCGCATCGATGCCAAGGATCCGTTTCCAGGCCATGTCCAACGCTCAAACCGAGCATCCTTCACGATGGTCAGGCGGCCGGTAGTGCAGCACCATTGGCGGACGGGGGATACAGTGTCGATGACCTCTTCTCCACCATATCCCCCTCTCCAGGGCCCAAGAAGCCTCGGGAAGGGGGATTTATTGAGGCCATGGGGAACTTCCGAGCTCCCTCAGAGGTTTTAGGGGCCGGAGCACCGTCAAGGGCGATGCCCCAGCGCCTAAAATATTTTTCTCCCCCTCCCCAGGCCCCCAGTTAGGGGTCTGGCCTGCTTTCCTCCCGAGGGCGCTTGGATCGGACTTGTTGCCCGGGTTACACACGGCATTATTTGTTCTGGGCGGGAGAGACTGCCTTCGGTGGCCCCTCCCGCCCGAAAGCCCTACGAATCAAAAGCAAAGTCCGTTTGACGCACCACCTCCCCGCGGGCTAGCGCGTCGAAGCCCGCACGGATCTCCTCCAACTGGATCGAGCGGCTGACGAGGAGATCCACCGGCAGCATCCCAGCCTGATAAAGGGCCAGGAACCGCGGGAGATCCCGACGGGGGACATTCGTTCCTTACCTTTTACGATGGGGTGCTGGCCGATTCTGGCAGCCCGCACCCCATAAACCGTTCGCTGAACTCGAAGCAAAGGCAACTTATGGCGCAGGCCGGATCACCACCATATGCACATGGGTCATCTCCTCAATGGCATAGCGCACACCTTCGCGTCCCAGACCGCTTCCCTTCACCCCGCCGTAAGGCATGTGATCCGCCCGGAAGCTCGGCGTATCGTTGATGATGATCCCTCCGAAGTCCAGCCGTTGCGCCGCCAGCAGCACCCGGTTGATGTCACGGGTGAACACGGCCACTTGCAATCCGTATTCCGTGGCGTTGGCCGCCGCCAGCGCTTCCTCGAAATCCCCCGCCTCCAGGACCGAGGCCACCGGCCCGAACACCTCCTCCCGAACCACCCGCATCTCCGGCCGCGCCCGGATTAATACAGTGGGCCACATCACAGGCCCCTCCCGTCGCCCACCGGTCACCACTTCGGCCCCTCCGCTCACGGCTTCCTGCACCCATCCCTCCACCCGCATGGCCTCCCGCTCATCGATCAGCGGCCCCACATCCACCCGCTCATCCAGCGGATCGCCCACCACCATCTCCTGAGCCGCCTTTGCGAACGTCTCCACTAACGGCTCATACACCTTTCGCAGCCCATAGATCCGCTGCACGGAGATGCACACCTGCCCGGAGTTATAAAACGCTCCGATCGCCAGCCGCCGTGCCACCCATCCCAGGTCTGTCACATCCTCCGCCACCACCACCGGCGTCGCGTTGCCGAGCTCCAGCGTCAGCTTCTTGATCCCGACCACCCGCGTCAGTCGGTCCCCGACGGCCCGGCTGCCGGTGAAGCTCACCTTCCCTACCCCTGGATGGGCAGCCAACCACTCGCCCACGGTCCCTCCCGGGCCAAAGATCAGGTTCATCCCGCCTGGGGGGATCCCAGCGGCCTCCAGCACCTGACAGAGTTTGATGGCCGTCAATGGTGTGGTGCTGGCCGGCTTCAACACCACGGCGTTCCCGGCGGCCAGGGCCGGCGCGACTTTATGCGCCACCAAGTTCAGCGGGAAATTGAACGGCGAGATCGCCGCCACCACCCCAACCGGCCGTCGGATGTAGAATCCGAAATACCCCTCGCCCGCGGGAACCGCGTCCATCGGGATCACCTCGCCGCCGATCCGCCGGGCCTCTTCGGAAGCGATGGTGAACGTCCAAATTGCCCGTTCCACCTCCACGCGGGCCCATTTCAGCGCCTTTCCGGCCTCAGCGGCGATCAGGCGGGCGAAATCCTCTTTCTGCTCCCGGATCATCTCAGCTGCCCGACGCAGGATCTCTGCCCGTCGCCAGGCAGGCAACGCCGCCATGACCTTCGCTCCCTCCTGTGCGGCCGCCACCGCCGCTTCCACATCCTCCCGTCGGGCCTCGGGCACCGTCCCGATCACCTCCCCGGTGTATTTATCCCGCACCGGGAGCGGTGTCCCTCCATCCACCCATCGGCCCCCAATCAACATTTTGGCCGTCCCAAATCGCACACGCTCTTGCACTTTCATGGCATACCTCCATAACATTTTATACAAATCGATCGTCCTCAGATTTTCTTGCTTATGCTGTCGATACTCAAGAGGCGAGTATATCGAATAACCCTAATCCCGGAACCACGGGATCCCTATTCCTGAACGCCCTTGCTGGGATCTCCGGCTCTGTCCGAGCGCCAACGATGAGTTCCTTTGACGAAACAGCATCTTTCGATATGATTGTCTTGGACTCAAAAGTTAAACCTTTATACCCATGGGTTCAATCTGAATGATCCCTTAGGTGGATCGCGAATATCCCTTAGTGGAGCGATTAAACGATTTGTCTCTCCTGCTGCGCGACCCGAAAAAGTTTGATTCCTTGATCCACGCATATAAGCCGCATTGCTTTTTGGGGATCGGGGTTCAAGCTGGAGGGACGGGAAAGGAGGTGATCCCCTCTTGCCTTGCTCAGCGAGCTCCATTCGCATCCGGCAAGAGCCTCTTTCTGGCTCTGCAGATCTAATTGATCTATACCTTCGTGCCTATCGCCCTCTGGGAGACTATTATTACCGTCATCGTGTGGAGGTGAAAGGATATCTCAAGTGGCTTCGCCACCGGGATCCTCACGGATCGTTTGTTGCCTACGACGGAGATCGCAGGATCGGATTCATTGCTACGGATTCCCGATGGAACCATGGAACGGTTGGGGCGATCCACGAGCTGGTGGTAGATCCGGAATACCAGAGTCGCGGTTTAGGGCGTGCCTTGCTAGTGCGGGGGATGGTTTATCTGCGTTCGCAAGGCTGTCGGGTTTGTGAGCTCTGGGTTGGTGAGCGAAATCAGCGAGCCCAGATCCTTTATCAGAGTATGGGCTTTCAGGAGAACGGACGATGGGGGAAGTGGATCCGAATGACGCGCTCGCTGGAGGATCTATCTGAAGACCTCGATTCGGAGATTGCTCTCACCGGGTCACCTCTTTATCAGGGAGACTCTGGAAAATGATCTAGTCCACCCTACTTAACGGAATGGCCGGTGTCTCGAGGGGGCAATATGCCCAACGCAGAGATCCTAATCACGGGCACGGAACTGCTAAGTGGAGACCGGGTGGATACGAATTCCTCTCGGATCGCTCGCGCTCTTCAATCCCTATCGATTCCGATCGTTCAGATCACCGTGGTCGGGGACGATCGGCTTCGGATGGTGGCTGCTATCCGAGCTGCAATCGCTCGAAGCGAGATCCTTATCATTAGCGGGGGACTGGGGCCCACAGTGGATGATGTGACGCGAGAGGCAGTCGCAGAAGCGCTAGGACGACCGCTCATTTTCGATCTCGAGCTCTTTGAAGCGATCCAAGCCCGCTTTCGGGCTTTGGGGCTCCCGATGTCTGAGAACAACCGCCGTCAGGCATTCCAGCCCCAAGGCGCTTTAGCAATCCACAACCCGATTGGAACTGCTCCGGGGTTCATTGTTGAAGAGGCAAGCCGCATCCTTTTTGCCCTTCCAGGAGTCCCTCGCGAACTGGAGCGCATGCTTATGGAATCCGTGGTCCCCCATCTACGGAAGCGCTTCCCACCTGTCGAGGCAACTGTCTGGCGGGTCATCCGCACGATTGGAATCAGTGAGAGTGTCATCGATGAACGATTGCGCGATCTGATGGAGGCTGAGAATCCCCAAGTGGGGCTGAACGCTCATCCCGCAATGGTGGATGTCCGGATCCGCGCGCGAGGCGCCACATCGGAAGAAGCTGCAGATCTGGCGGAGGCAACAGCTCGGATCATCCGCGAGCGTCTTCAATGGGCTGTCTACGGCGAAGGAACATGCGCGCCGGAGGAGGCTTTGATGGCTGTGCTTCAAGCACGTAGACTCACATTAGCGACTTTAGAACAAGGCACTCTAGGATTGTTAGGCGGGCGCTTAGCCGCAATGGATCCGGAGGGCCAGGTCTTCCGCATCGGAGAGGTGCGCTCCCAACTAGGAATTGCCCCGGAACATGCAGCGGAGGCTATCCGCCGCCAGACAGGGGCTTCCATAGGGATAGCCGCTGAGGTTCTCCGAGAGGCAGAGAACTTTCATATCACTGTCGCCATAGCCACTCCTAAAAGCTCTCAGAGCCTTCAGCGTGGCCACCGAGGGCCCCTCCCCTACGCGGCAGAGTGGGCAGCAAATGCCGCAATCGGTTTAGTCTGGCGCTGGCTTCAGGAGGCCGCATGACTGTTCCGTTCAGACCCACCCTGCCTTCGGTGCGATTGCCGCTCTTTGAGGGCCCACTTGATTTGCTTCTTTATCTGATCGAGCAAAAAGATCTGGACATTACCCAGATTTCTCTAGCCCAAGTGACGGCCCAGTATTTAGAATATGTGACCATCCTTCGGGCGCTGACCTTGGATCAGTTAGCGGAATATCTCGTGATCGCCTCCAAGCTGCTTTATATCAAATCCTCCCTACTTCTGCCACAATCACAAAAGCCAGAGGAAACCGAGGAAGATGTTGGAGAAATGTTGGTGGAACAGTTAAAAGCGTATCGCCTTTTCCGGGCGTTGGCCCATCGACTTGCCCAACGGGAAGGACTCACTGCTTATGGGCGCATCGCTTCATCTCCTCAACCGAGGTCTCCTGGGATCGGACTGGAGGGCCTTTGTCTAGAAGCCCTTGTGTCCCTGGCCCGTCGTGCGCTGCTGGCCCGCCCGGAAGCGGTCTCCGTCGATCGTTTTCTGACCCCTTACCGCCTGACCATTCATAAGGCGATCGAACGCATTCTGAAAGCCGTGCAGGGCAACCAGCGAGTAGCGCTGAGCGATCTACTTCAAGAGGCAGAGACTCGATACGATCTAATCGCCCTCTTTTTAGGCCTTCTGGAGCTTCTGAAACAACGCCGGGTGATCGCTCATCAAAAGCGGTTGTTCGATGAGATCTACATCGAGCTGTGTCCCTGAGACTTTATGCTTCTTTGACTTGAGGGTTTTCGGAGCGCAGGTCGCTTTGCGCGCCCCCCTATCCCTCACGTCATCACCTTATGTCTTCATTGTTGAGTATCTTGGCAATTAAGGCACAATCCGAACACTGTAGCCGTCACCCGGCGCACTTGATAGCGGTGCGCGCGCTCCAGCGTATGACGAATCGGATCTAGAAGCGCTGCCTCCAAATGCTCCAGCCGCCCACATCGCTCGCAGAGAACGTGCCCGTGATCCGGATGCGTGCGCCATTCATAGACCCGGCGTCCCCCTCCCAGCTTATGCTCCTCCACCAGGCCTAGTCGAACAAACAACCGCAGAGATCGATAGACCGTGGAAAGATCCACACCGGGATACCGTTCCTGCAGAGCGGAATGAATCTCCTCAGCTGTTAAATGCTTATCGGTGCTTCGGATCACATCCAACACCATCAATCGTTGGGGGGTTGCTCGATAACCGCACTCCCGCAACAGATGGCGATGATGAACTCCACAAGGCATTGCCCGTCTCCTCCAAGAGAGGAATGAGATCCAGCAAGAGGCTATCCCTCATCGCGCCTTTCTTCTCGGGTCGGGAGTTCATTCCAAGCTGCTGGGCAAGGATATGGAGGCTCCAGCCCGTGAGCCTCGAGGAGCCTTTCATCGCGCAGGATTTCGGATGTTGGCCCATCGGCTACGATCCGTCCTTGATCCATGATGATCACCCGGGGGAGTAACTCGGCAACCAGACGCATATCGTGAGTGGCTACTAGCATAGTCTGGGGGAGATCCCGTAGCAATCCGATCAGCTCCCGACGGCCTCGAGGATCGAGGCCCGCCGTGGGCTCATCAAGCAGTAGGATCTCGGGCCGGAGGGCCAACACGGTAGCGATCGCCACTCGCTTTTTCTCCCCTACGCTCAAGTGATGGGAGATCCGGGAGGCAGCCCAGGCCATTCCCACTGCATCCAATGCCTGAGTCACCCGTTCCCTTACCTCTTGCTCCGACAGCCCTTGATAGATTGGCCCAAACGCGACATCATCGAACACGGTGAGAGAGAATAACTGATCATCGGGATCTTGGAAGACCAATCCCACCTGCGTCCGAAGGCGTCGGCCATCCTTGTTTCCCACTTGCCTTCCCTCAACCCGCAAGACCCCCGCTGTAGGACGAAGAAGACCGCTTAACACGAGCAAAAGGGTGGATTTTCCCGCTCCGTTCGGTCCCACCACCGCAACTTTCTCCCCCCGTTCCATCCGCAAGGAAACCCCCTGCAGCGCCGGGTGACCATCCGGATAGATATAGACCAGCCCCTCCGCCTCGATCAACAGCCCCATTCTCTTATCCTGCTTATTCGAATTGCGAATCACTTTCTCCACGTGGCCGAGCGAGCCGTAGGGAGAGAAAACCGTCTTAGAGCTGGAGCGTCGACCTCAGCAACACCCCAGCCTCTGCCGATGGAAGGGATGCTAGAAATCGCCCATGGCCCAAATTCCATCAGAGGATCCACCCTAAAGAGAGAGCGCCGATCAGAAAGAGCGCGCCACCGACAAGAACTGTGAGGTCTTGCTGGGATAAGCGGGGTATCGACAGCATTCGCACTTCCCCGTCGTATCCCCGGGCTACCATCGCCATATAGATCCGTTCCCCTCGCTCCAGGGTGCGCAGGAACAATGCCCCTACCATCTGACCGGTTACCCGAGCCCGCCAGGTTAAGGATCCTCCCCCTCGGCGGCCCGGCAGTTCCGAAGCCACACTTCGGGCCTCTCGGGCTCGGAGCATCCGGATGGCTTCATCCGTAAGCAGGAATAGATAGCGCCACATCAGGCCGAACGTCATCACCAAGAAGCGGGGAACTCCTATCGACCGCATAGCGACCAGAAGATCGGGAACAGCTGTGGTGCCGATCAAGATGACTGCAATCTGAACAGAAAGCCACGATTTGAGAAAGACACTCAAGATCCGGATCACCCCTTCTGCCTGCACCGATACTAAACATGGACCTAATCGAAACATCAGCCAGGAAGGCCCGGGGGCGGTGAAAATCCCTGGAAGGGCGGCAAGGACAAACAGGAGGGCCGGCATTGAGCGTCGGATGACATTTCGGATTCCTAGGCCAGAGAAGCAGGCCCACGTCCATGCCGCCGCTCCCATTAGGGCATAAGACGACCATGCCCCCGCTGGTAGAAGCGTGACCGTCAGGATGAATCCGAGGGTCAGAGCTAGCTTCACTCGGGGATCAAGGCGATGAATCGGGCTGTCGAGAGGCTGATAGGGATCATGGAAGTGAAAGTGCATTGCACGCATCTGGTCGGATCTCCATGCTCTGACACCGCAGAACCGACCGCACAGATCGACAACGGGGGAATCAGGTTTTCGCGCCGGAGGCTTTCTCGGCCTGACGAGCGCGAGAGCGCTGCCCTAGCCCAAGGATGAGGATCAAAGCGAGCACTATAATGGCTCCTAAAATCCCGGCTAAGATCGTGGCGAGGCTTTCGTTTGGAAGACCTGGGATCGTATAATCGGGAAGTAAGGAGAATGCGGAGGGACGAGCGGCCTGAATGAAACCTAGATCCTCGGCCACGCGTTCCAATCCATCAGGGTCCGCAGAGGCTAGAGGGGCCAGCAGGGTCAGGATCAGAACAATGGCCAAACCAGCTATCCAGGCAGGGGTTCGCCCAGCGATCTTCCGTTCAATCTTCAAATCACCGCGGACCGTGGTTAAGAAAGTCACCGCACTCATGGTGATCAGACCTTCCACCACACCGATCAGGGCGTGGATTCCTCCCATTGCGGGCACGACCACATTCGCGGGAACCAAACCGGAGAGTGCCAGCTCCATCCCAGTAGCTAGCGCCCCCATCACGATCGCTGCCCATCCGCATAGAAAAGCCGCTACTGGTCGAGCCCACCTGCGGTCTCCGAACAAGCTCCGAAAGGTCTGATCAATGGCGTGCGCAACCAGAGCTCCGATGATTCCCATATTAAATACATTCGCCCCTAGAGCGATCAAGCCACCATCTTGAAAGACTAACGTCTGGGTGATCAGCACACAGGTCATGATCAGGATGGCCATCCAAGGTCCGAAGAGCAAAGTAGCCAGAGCAGTGCCCATCAAGTGGCCTGATGTGCCTCCGGCAATCGGGAAATTCAGCATCTGGGCTGCGAAGATCCCAGCAGCCACCACGCCGATCATCGGGGTCTCCTGCTCTGTAAGATCCTGGCTGACCCGCCGCAATACATATCCGCTGATCCCTACGCTGACTCCCCAGAGAGGCAGGGCCACAGAAGGGGAAAGAAAACCATCCGGGATGTGCATGGCCATTCCTCCACTGCCCAGATCGGAGATGTTTATTGCAATTGTATAGCAATTGCAGAAGAATTTCAAAACCAGCGATGGCACCCTTGTAGAGTGTGGAAGGCTTAGGGGCTCATCCTAGCGGGCTGGGGGGAAACTAGCTGCGGGCAGGAGCATACTTTGTTCTTCGGTTCTCGCTAACCATATACCCTTCCCAGGGTTTCCCGTTGTTCTTGGTATTCCGCGCACGCGCATGATGGGGCTAAGGTTAAGTGGGGGCCCCGGAAAGCTCTTTCCCACAATCTAGGAAATCATGCAGCAGGCTCACGCATCGCGGGGGACGATCTCCGATGTGATCCCAGCCTTTGCCAGTTGCTCTTCTAAAAGACGGCGGGCCTCCCGTATTAGGGCTTGTGCCTCCTCTGATGTGGAGGCAGTAGCGGAGAGGTAAATCCGCAGGCGAACATCGGGGCCGAAGACCCGGGCTCGGGATTTGATGTATACTTGCGGAAATTGCTGCTGAATTTCCTCCAACAAAGGCGCCAAGCGCGACTCATCCCCACAATCGACAAGCATTTGGAGCTCTGCGAAGCCTGCCTTTCCAAATCGGGATTGAAGATATGAGGAAAGGGTGTTCTGGACGATTGCCCTCATCTCCTCGGGAACTCCTGGGAGACAGATCAGGGTGGTATGTTCGAGAGGAAGGAGCACTCCGGGAGCAGCGCCGATCGGATTAGCTAGAGGGAATGCCCCGCGAGGGAGGAGCGTCATCTTTCGGCGCGGAGGTGTGAGTTCTGGACTGGCTACATAGCCTGCTGCAGCTAGGGACTGATATCGCGCTGCCACCATCTGAAGCGCCTGGGGATGCTCTTCCAACGGCCGGCCTGTGGCCAGCGCGACTGCAAGTAGCGTCCGATCATCCTCCGTTGGACCTAGACCGCCTGTTGCAAACACGAGATCCCGTTTCCGTCGGAATGCGCCCTCCAGCTCAGATCGAATCGCTTCCACATCGTCCGGCAACAAGACTGCTCTTTTTACTTCTCCCCCCATGCTGGTGAGGAAACGGCACAACCACGCTGTATTAGTGTCCGCCACCTCACCAAGCAACAATTCGTTCCCGATAGCGAATATCTCCACAGTTGGCGGGGACAACTTCACTGGTGCTGCTCCGGGTCAGATAGATTGACGGCGGAACGACTCACCACGCGTTCGATGCTGTCAATTAGCTCTGAGGGCCCAAAGGGTTTGGTGAGATAGTCATCCACACGCGCAATATAAAGCCCCAAGAGGCGATCGATATCCTGCGCTCGGGCCGTGACCACGATTACGGGGATGTTTCGCAACTCTGGGTCCGCTTTCATCTGCTGGTAAACCTCCCATCCATCAATATCGGGCATCATCAGATCCAATAGGACGACATCCGGCTTCTCCCGTCGGATGACATCAATGCCTTCTAGGCCTCCAGTCGCCCATCCCACTAGCTCATACCCTCGCCGGGTGACGATCAGCCGGATCAGGTCGATCATGTCGCGATCATCTTCAACACAAACGATACGGATCTTTCGGTGATTAGAAACAGCCATTTGGAACTCCTTGTTTGGACAAGGGATAGATCGCGGTTGGATACAACAACCTGAAGGCTGCTAATATTATCAATCCGTCTACCATGGGAATCGAGGAGAGGGAAGATTTTCCAAGACGTTTCCCTGTCCATGCTCACAACTCGGTCATCGAACTGTAAATTTCATGAGCGGTTAAACAGCAATAAAAGCTGTTCGTCATAACTCTCTGACCACGCGAATATGGAGTTCGCCTAACTGACGCTCATCCACCTCTGATGGAGCATTGAAGAGAAGATCCACCGCACTAGAGGTTTTCGGGAAAGCGATCACCTCTCGGATGTTCGGCTCGTCCGCGAGAAGCATCACCAGACGATCCAATCCGAGGGCAATTCCTCCGTGAGGGGGCGCACCGAACTCGAAAGCCTCCAAGATGTGGCCGAATCGAGATTGAGCCTGCTCTGGAGAGTAGCCTAGCAACCTAAAGACCCGCTCCTGAACATCTCGACGATGGATTCGAATGCTTCCTCCACCGATCTCATACCCATTGCATACAATATCGTATGATTTCGCTCGAACCGATGCTGGATCCGTTTCCAAGCGATCCAGATCCTCATCCATCGGGGAGGTAAACGGATGATGCATCGCCTCCCAACGGCCCTCTTCCTCGTTCCAATCAAACATTGGGAACTCCAGGATCCATGCGAAGGCAAATTCATCTGGATCTGCTAGCCGCAATCGGTCTCGAAAGAGCAACCGTAGACCCCCCATAGCTTTGGTCACGTTCTCCGATGTATCCCCCACCATGCAGATCAGGTCTCCTGGCTCCGCCCTTGTTCGCTCCGCGATAACCGCTTGCTCTCCCTCAGTGAGAAACTTCGCTGTTGCTCCCTTCACGCCATCTCCGGTGAAGGACAAAGTAACCAGCCCCTTGGCGCCTAGCGATTGCACGTAAGTTGTGAGCTCACTGATCTCACGGCGGCTGTAGCTTGCACATCCAGGGGCTAGTAGTGCCTTTACCCGGCCACCGCTTCGCACAACAGCCCGAAACGCCTCAAACCCACTGTCGTGAAATACGTCGGTTAGATCCACCAGCTCCATACCGAATCGGAGATCCGGCTTATCCGATCCATAGCGGGCGGTTGCTTCCGCGTAGGTCAGACGGGGGAAGGGAACACGCAAGCGCTTGTGCGGGGTCACGCGTTGCACCAATTCGATAAGCAAGCCCTCAATGATCTGGAGAATATCCTCGCGGTCTACAAAGGACATCTCCAGATCCAGTTGTGTGAACTCCGGCTGCCGATCGCCTCGCAAATCCTCATCTCGAAAACATCGAGCGATCTGGTAATATTTCTCCACTCCGGCTACCATTAATAGCTGCTTGAGTTGCTGGGGAGATTGAGGGAGGGCATAGAACTTTCCCGGATGAAGCCGGCTAGGAACGATAAAGTCCCGTGCTCCTTCCGGGGTGCTCTTGATCAGAATCGGTGTCTCCACCTCTATAAATCCCAAGGCATCGAGATAATCCCGGATGACTCGAGTGGCTTGATGACGCAACATTAAGTTCCGCTGCATTCGGGCGCGGCGCAAATCCAGATACCGATAGCGTAGGCGGACTGTCTCATCGATCCGACGACCATCCTCATCGATGGAAAAAGGCAGGGGACGGGAGGGGTTTAGGATGCGGATCTCGTGAGCTTCCACCTCGATTTCCCCGGTTGGCAAGTTCGGGTTCTCTGCCCCAACTGGACGTCGGCGGACAATGCCGCGGACATGGATCACATACTCCGCTCGGGCCTCAGCCAAGGCGGCATGTGCCGAGGGCGAGCGGGATGGATCACCCACCACCTGCACTATCCCACTACGATCCCTCAGATCAGCGAAGATTAACCCTCCATGATCCCGAAGGCGATGAACCCAGCCTGCCAGTTCGACCATCTGGCCGATATGGGTGGAGCGCAACTCTCCACATGGATGGCTTTTCAGCATAGCGATCTTCCCATTTCAAGGTCAAGCTGCCATCTGGTTGCGGTGCGCTGAGCAAACCAAGCGTGTTGAAGTCGGATTTAGCTTCTTCAGCAAGCTTAAAGGGAAGATTCCGCTTATCCAGTTCCTGAGGGCCTAAAAACCCTTTTCAAAGATATTATCTGACTAGGTGCGTTCCCTATCCCTGACCGGATCGCCTAGTTGATCCGATCATGAGATTCGCGTCGACTTGCTCTCTTGGGAAGAATAGCACAACCCATTTTGATTGCCAAGGGGATACAGAGATCTATCAGGACTTCATGTTGCCTAAACGGACAAGATGGAAGGTCTAGGGGTGAGGTGTGGGGGAAAACAAGGCAAGCGACGCACTCCTAGGAGCACTTCATACCGCGGAAAAGCAAGGGCCCCACGCGCTCCACAGTTGATACGCGGCTAGAAACAGCTCTTCACGTTTGGAAAGAGAACTGTGAGCATCAGCTTCAAGAGCGGGACTGTTGCACTACCTCTACGATCTCGGAAAGAAGAATCTCAGGATCCATCCCGATTTTCTGGAGAAGAGCCTCGATCCGCCCATTTAGTCGCCGGCGGTCTTCTTCGGTTAACAGCTTGGCCGTCAGCACAATGATCGGGATCGATCGGGTTGCCGGATCCTTCTTCAGTGCTTCCACCACCATAAAGCCGTTCATCTCTGGCATCATCAGATCCAAGATCACTACATCAGGCCGCTCTCGGCGGGCTAATTCCGTTCCTTCCTTCCCTGTAGAGGCCTCGAGAACTAGATAACCACCTGCATACTCTAGAACCCGACGGATCAACTGGCGATCAGCCTCGGAATCATCGATAACTAAGACACGAAGAGGACCAGGACGACCATCTACGCGCTGGATGGCCTCGAGCAACTCCTCTTCAGTGAAAGGCTTGACCAGATATTCTGCAGCCCCTAAGCTGAAACCCCGTCCCCTCTCGTCCGTGATCGAGCAGATGATCACCGGGATTCGTCGGGTCTCCGGATCCTTCTTCAGTTCCTGAAGAATCGACCAACCATCCTTCTGAGGCATCAAGATGTCCAATGTAATCACATCTGGCCGGATCTGCCGCACCATCTCGACAACTTCATGGGGATTCGTAGTGCCAATCACATCAAATCCATGGCTCTCGAGATAGCGTCGATACAGTGTAAGGATGCCTGGATCATCATCTACACACAGCACCAACGGCCGCCCCGAGCGTGGCTTCATCGCAATGGCAGCGTGAACCCTTGGAAGGGTGAAAAAGAACGTAGAGCCCTTTCCCACCTCGCTCTCCACCCAGATCCGCCCTCCCATCATTTCCACCAAGCGTCGAGCGATCGCCAACCCTAGCCCGCTCCCTCCGTACCTTCGCGAAGTCCTCGAATCGACTTGGGTGAATTCCTGGAAGATCTCTTCTTGCTTCTCCTGTGGAATTCCAATTCCAGTGTCCTGGACACTGACCGTGACGAATGAGGGACCTGCCTGAGCGCGGACTGCAATAAACCCGCGCTCGGTGAACTTCGCAGCATTGGAAACCAGATTCAGCAGAACCTGACGGGTCCGCTGAGGATCCGCCCAGACAGGTGGTAAGTCCTCCGGAACCTCCTGGCGGAGCTCGATCGGCTTGTCACGGGTGAGGCCGACTGCCGTGGACATCACCCCTCGGATGATCTCACGCAGATCAACCTCCGCGAAGTGAAGCTCCATACGGCCGGCCTCGATCTTGGAAAGGTCTAAAATGTCATTGATCAAGCCAAGAAGATGCTGGCCAGCATTATAGATCGCGGTCAGATCCTGCCGCTGAGCCTCTGTCAGCGGCCCATCAATCCCTTTCAAAATCACTCGACTGAACCCAATGATCGAGTTCAGCGGCGTCCGCAACTCGTGGGACATGTTGGCGATAAACTGGGTCTTTAAGCGGTCTAACTCCCGCAGGCGCTCTGTCGTTAGCCTCTGCTCTTGATGCAAATATGCGCTTTTTAGGGAAATGCTCAGGAGCTCACCGATCAACTCGAGAACAGCCACATCCTCCGCATCAAACCTGTATAGTTGATCCGCTTCAATCACCAAGATCCCTGATGCCTGTCCATGCCTCCCGTGAATAGGAATGAGCACTGCAGAACGAGCGAGAGGAGAGAGGATCGACGGTTCTGAAGATGGAGCGTGCAGCTCCCTCTGCACCACAATCGGTCGATTCTCGCTCAGAGCTTGTGCTGCTTCTGGGATCCTTTTTAGCTCTAGGGCTTGGAAATGGGTAGGAGGCTGCTCGCGAGGGTCGCAAGCCTGCAGCTCTAGAACTTGGCGTGGGGAAGAAAGATAATAAAAGGAAACGCGAACAGCATCCACTTGACGACGGATGCTTTGCACCGCCTGCTGGATCAGCGCGTCCGGATCTAGCTCGCCGACCATTGCGCCAGCGATCTCGATCGCTGCCTGGAGGCGCCGTGCGTTTCGATTCGCTTGCTCCAGAAGCGACGCTGCCTCCAGCAGAATCACCCAGAATTCCACAAGACGGCCCAGCAACGCCTGCACATCAGAGGGAAGATCGGATGTTGGAGTTTGAAGAAATCCAATCTCTGTATTCCCTAGCCTGAGGGGAAAGCGCTTACCATCTGGGGGAAGCTCTTGCAACTGTTGGATACTGCGCCCGGTAAAGACATATCCGACTTGATGTCCAGGAGCTAGCCATCGCTCCGTGATCATTCGGCCCGTGAGAACACGCAACTCATCGAGGGCCTGCTGAGTGCGCTCCCATAGAAAAGCGTTTTCTACGCTTAGGGCTATAGCCTGACCTAGAATATGAAGGAGATCCTCGAAATCCTCGCTTTGTAGGTCCATCCCGATATCCAGCAGGAGGGCCAGAGATCGAAGAGGGGAATCAGAGATCTGTGGCCGCTGGGATGGAAGAACGCACCGCACGATCTTGAAGGATCCTATAACGCTAACCCCCAGCTCGTCCTGATCCCAATCAAAGGACTCCGGAAATCGCTCGTCCTCTCGGAGGAGCACCTGATATCGATGACCTTCGACCCGTTGATACAGGGCGAAGGGCAAACCGAGATGTGTTCGAAGGCCGTTGGCCAAGTTGCCGATCACCTCTTGAACTGTCTGAGCCATTGAAATATAAGGGATGATCTGTAAAAGCCGCAGGCTCCAGTCTAGGCGCGTTTCGATTCGCTGGCGAAGGATTGCTGTCTCTCGCAAGGATGATGCCAAAGCGGCCGAAGCGGCTTTCGCAATTCGTTCGTTCTCCTGAATCCGATAGCGCTCCCGGCTTTCAACCAGCTCGCATACCATCGACTCCTCAAGAGAGATCAAGCGATGGATGATCCCGAGATACGCAGCGGGATCTGTCCTCAGCACATATTCCCGCAGCCGTTCGAAAGCCTGCATTAGCACGGCCGGTGACATTCCCTGAAAGCCCCATTCACGAGCGGAGGCCTTTGCCTCTTCCATGATCGGCATTCCGCTCAGGACGCCCTCCACCACAGCAACAAACCGCTCCGCTACCGACGGAAGGATTCGATGCGAGGTCATCAAACCGGTGTTCTCCAGCAAGCGTCGTCGAAGGAGGTCCAAGATCTCCTGGGTGAGAGAATGACGATGGCGATTCCACCATGCCATGCTCAAAATCATTTCTCCCATTGCTGCCTCCTTAATCATACCTTATCTTCTATTCCTTTAAGCCGTTTAGATTTCGCTTCAACGATATCAAACACTCATTCTTAGGAATGGGATCCAGTCAGCACTGAATCTCGCAGCCTTGCTTGGATCTCCCCTGAAGGGCGAAGGATCGGGAATCAGGAGGGCTTGGATTTTCGGGATCTAAGGCTTCTCTAAAATCACTCCGTAGAACTCGATACCCACTCCCTCCCGATCTTCCTCGGTGATATAATCGTCCGATAGGTGCAACCAGCGCACCAGCGGTTGAAAGCCCCGCCAATCGGGCTGCCATGGGCGAACCAATTGCTGACATTCCTCAAAGGTATAAAAGTAGAAAGGCTGCCCCATCTGCTCAAACATCGATAGGAATTGAGCCATCCGGGGCGTCATCTTATCAGGCTCCTTGGTCTCGAAGGTGGCGAACATCTTGCTTCCTGGAGCCGCCCATTCGTAGAGCGCATGCATCACATGACGCATTTCCTCGGCGGTAAAGAATGGAGAAATACCATTAAATCCGATAGCTATCCGCCGCTGATCCCCAAAGAGCTCTTGAATCTCCGGGGCATTCAGATAGGTGTGTGGCTGCTTCATGTCTGCCTGGAGATATCGAACCCGGGGGTTATCTCCTAAGATCTCTCGGCTATACGCCACGACGATTGGATCAATATCAATATAGATCACGCGGGCATGCGGAGCAACCGAGTGAATGTGTTCCATGGTGGGTAAACCCGATCCGAGATCTAGGAAGCAATCAAAACCCTCTTCCACAAGCAGGTGCACGGCCTCCTGCAAAAACGCCCGAAGCATCCGAACCCATTTTCGAGTGGAGGGCACCAGGCTAATCATAAACTCCGCCATTTCTCGATCGGCCTCAAAATTATGAGATCCGCCCAGTACATAATCATACACACGTCCTGGGTTTGGGCGATCAATTTGAAAATCAACTCTTTCATTCATGGCCTTAGCCCTCCTTATTTTAGATACGAGCTTCATTGTGAATATATTCGACTCAATTTTATACGACTGGAAATACTGAAAGCGACTGGATACACGGCCGAAGAAGCTACGCTCCAACCGAGCGATCTTGCGTTCGGTCAGGCCGCTGACCGATCCACACCGTCAAGGGGGTGATCCCGGTTAGGCGAGCGATCATCTCCAATCCGGCCTGCAGGCGTCCTTGAACCGTATTAGATTGCAACAGCTGAGCGACGAATTCGTTTAATGCCTCCTCCTCTCGAGCCTGTTGACGCAGCTCCTCTAACGTCATTGCGTTCTGCAGGGCCACTGCCAAACCATCTGCCACGATGCTCAGCACAGTGAGATCCTCCGGCGAGAACGCATTGGGACGATCGGCCTGAATCGTCAGGGCGCCCAACACATGATCGCCTACGATCAGAGGTAGAGCCATCTCCGCACGGGTGTGAGGAAGAAGAGGATTGGTGGAATAGGCTTCCAGCTTGCTCAGGTCCTGCACGATCACAGGTTGTTTGCGGGCGCAGGCTTGACCAATTAGGGAATCCCCACCAACCTCGTAGCGATGAATTTGAGTCACCATCTGACGCCCGGCCTCGCCTGTGCCTGCGCGTAAGATCGCCCACCGGCCAGAAGGATCTAGGACGTAGGCTCCTACATAGTAATAGTTGAAGCGATCGCGCACGAGATCCACGGCCTGCTGCAACAGCATCCCCGAATCCAGGACACTAACAATAATGCGGGAAATCTCGGCTGCCGTCTGAATTCGTCGAGCCTGTTGTTGGGCCTGAGCGTATAGGAGAGCATTCTCTAACGCAATCGCTGCCTGCTGGGCGATCGTCTGCGCCAAGCGCAGTTCTTCGAGCTTGAACAGATGAGGGGTCTGCATATACTCTAAACTTACAGTAGCGATCACCTCTCCCCGCGCCACGAGAGGCACTAGAGCAACAGATCGGACGCCTAAGCTGGCTAAAGAAGAACCTAATGCTCCGAGGCGCTGATCCTCAAGCACATCTGTGGCCCACTGGGGATTGCCCGTCTCGATGACCTGACGGGCGAAAGGATTATCGGCATGGATGCGAGCCCCCAAGAAGCCCTTCGGTGGATACTCGGCGACCGTAACCCCATAGTCCTGCCCTTTCTCCCAAAGGGCTGCCCCACTGTGATCTACTTCTAGCACTTCCACAAACGCTCGACACACTGATTCTAAGATCTCTACCAAGTTCAGGGAACGGGAGAACTCGATGGCTAAGCGATGAAGAGTCGCCAGCTCCCGGGCCTGATCCTGAGCCTGGGCATAAAGGCGGGCATTCTGCCAAGCTGTTGCTAAATGATCGGCCATCACCTGCAGGGCTCGGACGTCTTCCTCGCTAAACGCCGCTGGCTGCTCCGACTGGATATCCAGAACTCCTACCAGATCTCCCCGAACGATCATCGGCAGAGCCATCTCGGAACGAGTGAGGGGAAGAAGTGGATTGGCGAAGCGAACAGGATCGAGGCCGACGTCCAGGGCAATCCGTGCTCGACGATGGGCGGCAGTCCAACCCACCATGGATTGCCCTCCGATCTCGAGCCGGTGACCTCGTTCCTTCATGATCCGGCCTGGCTCCCCTGTCCCCGCGGCCAAGATCATCCACCTCCCCTCCGCATCTGGGATAAACCAGCCGACATAATAGTAACCGAACCGATCCCGGATTAGCTCCACTGCCTCATTCATTAGGCGCTCAGGATCTAGAATCGTGGCGGCAATTTGACTAACCTCTGATGCGGTTTGCAAAAGGCGGGCGCGACGCTCGGTCTCCCCAAAGAGCTCCATCCGCTGGATGGCTAAGGAGGCACCTTGAGCGAGCGTTGTGGCCAGTCGGATTTCCTCTTCGGAGAACCGGCGCTCTCGCTGACTATCCCATACTTCTATATGACCATAATATCGCTCCCCAACCGTCAGCGGGATCAGGAGCACAGTTCGCCCCTCACGCTGAGCAAGCAGCTTCGCTTCCGGCAACTTCTGAGCCTCCAGCTCACTGCGATAGAGGACCATCGGCTGTCGGGATGATCGCATCTGGGCATAAATGGGATAATCAGAATAGCGATGGTAGGGGTTGACGCTCGAAGCCTGCTTTTGCGGTAAAACGTCGGGGGCATGGAACTCGCCGATGACTAAGAAATAATCACCGTCTGGGGTGGTATGGGTTATATATGCGCTTGTGGCCCCTAATCCAATCGTAAAGGCCCGACAGATCTGAGTCGTAAACTCTGTCGGATCGCCCGCCTGGGTAAGAGCGGAAGAAACCTCGTGCAGCAGGGTTCGTTCATGCAGTTGCCTCTGGAGGCGTTCTATTAGGATCCGATTCTGAAAGACCACAGCTGCAGTATCTACCAGCGCGCGCAGATCGCCGACCACCGATTCGCTCAGCTCTAGCGAGCGGCGAATTCCCTGGGCCATCAACCAGCCTAAGAATACGTCCCCTGACCAGAGGGGGAAAAGAGCAACGGAACGTACTTGATGTCGAAGATAGAATGAGCGGCTGATCTCGTCCAGGCGTGGATCTGTTGCCACATCCGTGATGAAAATGGGCTCCCGGGCAGGCTCATGGATGAGAATAGGTGCATCCGCGCTGGTATATCGTTGCCCGTTCCCAGACATTCCCTGTTCCCGGTCCCAGATCAGCCATACCTGTAGGGCTCGATCCTTTGGGTGAGCATCCAAGTTTTCCACCAAAGTCAATATATAACGATCTACGCCCTGAGTGGGCAGATGTGCCAACAATGCCTGAGCAGCTTCGTCAGTAGCGGTCGCCGAGGTCAGATCACGAGTGGCGAGGTAAAGAGCCCGGGTCTCTTCGAGGGTGAACTGAGTTCGCCGGTACAGTCGGGCGTTCTCGATCGCCACGGCAAGCTGATCTGCGATGATCTGTAGCACCGACAGCGCACCAGCATCAAAGGCCTCTTCTAGCATGCTCTGAACGTCCAGCGCACCAATGACTCGTTCTCCGATCTTCAAGGGGAAAACGGCCTCCGAATAGGTCTCCGGAAGCAATTCGCTCTTGAAGTAGGAGGAATCCTCGGCCGTGCGATGGGCTACGCGGGGGAGCCCATGCGAGGTCACCCAACCGATCAGACTCTGACCCCCTACGGCCAGACGATGACCTTGTTCTTTCAGTTTCCGCCCGATCTCTCCAGTTGCCTCCCTTAACACTGCCCATTGTCCGCTTTCATCAATCAAAAACACCGAGACATGGTAATACCCTAAACGATCCCGGATCAGGTTTACCGCCGTCTGTAGAAGTTCATCGAGATCTAGCATAGAAGTCATTAAACGGCCCATTTCCGCTGCGGTCTGAAGCTGATGGGTGCGCTCCTTGACTCGGCGATCCAGGTTTTGATAAAGATCCTGGAGACGGGCCGCCATATGATTGAACGTTTCCGCCAATGTCCCCAGCTCATCCCGCGAAGGGATTGGAACGCGAGCGCTTAGCTGCCCAGCGCCCAATCCCCGAGCGGCTTCGGTAAGCTGAACGAGGGGTCGAACGAGAGAAATGGAGGCTGCCAGGGAGAGGAGAATCACTATCCCGCCGATTGCTAGGGCCCAAATCAGAACCTGGCGGCCCAGCTGCGCCACTGGGGCCATCGCTTCGTCATCAAGCTGTAATACCGCCATAACCCATCCGTATTCTGCTACGGATGGGAGGAGTTGTTGGATCCCTGTCCCCACATGACTATATGCGATCAGGAGGTCGGAGATTCGTGCTTCGCCTTCTGTGGGAAGACCTGCACTTCCAGAAGTGATAATCGAATGTCCTCGAGGGAATCGTGCGTCTGGATCTAAGATCACTTTTCCATTCCGATCGATCAACAAGGCACGGCCTGTCTGCCCGATCCGGAATTGGCCGAGGAGTCGAACGAGATGAGAGGCCCCATAAGCGCTTCGCAGCACTCCCACAACCTCACGAGTCCCCCAACGGTAAACCGGAACAGCGATATAAATCACCTCCATTTGCAAATCCTCATCAAACTGAAGCGTTCCCACATATGGAGCACCCATGCCCTGATTCCAGGCGGCCTTCCACCACGGCTCCTGCTCAAAATGATAGCGACGTGTGGGCTCTGTGGTCACGACCAGGACGCCATATGCATTTGTGAGTAAAAGATGATCATGACCGGCAAACCGATTACGAAAGCCACGCAGATGATCAGCGATTGGATTCTCGAGAACGCTGCGGCGGATCCCAGAATCAGGTTGGCTTATCCAGATTTCCTCTTCCTCTGCAATCTTCTGGGCGCGCCGGTTAGGATCGGCGTATCGCAGGGAGTGTTCAGCCGCTGTTGCGATCACAATATCTTGTTCGGATAGGCTGCTGAGAATTTGAACCTGGTGAACTAAGTTCTGTTCCAAGCCGGTTCGCTGGATACGAGCCACCTCTTGAAATTCCTCAAGGATCCGGGACTGCATGGAGCTCTCCATCAGGCGCATGGCCACAACCGTCGTCCCGGCTATACTGATCAGAACGATCAGAACAAATCCGACCATGAACTTCCAACGTAGCGGCCATGAACTCCAACCTATTTGCATCATTTTCGTTCCTCCTCATCCCAAAGTCCATACTCCCTCACCTGCAAGGATCCGCCGGATCTGATCCGGAAAGGCTTCAGGATCGATGGGCTTTCCGATAAAACCATCAAAACCAGCCTCCCGAGCTCGTCGCATATTGTCTTCTGTTGCCTCGGCCGATACTGCTACCACACGAGTACCACGGAAGCGAGGGTCTGTGCGAATTTGACGAAGCACATCGTATCCATCCTCATACGGGAGATGAATGTCCAACAGGATGAGGTCAATTCGGGGTAACTGCTCTGCGAACTCCAGGACATGCCATCCCGAGGCCTTCCACTGGATATTTCGAACGCCGAGATAACCCAGAAGACGCGCAATCAGCACAAAGTTTTGAAGATTATCCTCCACCACTAAGACAGTTGCCTCACGAGGTTCCACTGGAGGCGGAGTAGGTTTACTGGCCATAAGGCGCCTCCTCATTTTTCAGAAAGTTCGCGATCTGCTCTGGCAAGGCATCCACATCAATCGGCTTTGGGATATATCCGTCACAGCCAGTGGCCAGCGCGCGCTCTCGTGTGCCGCGGATCACGTCCGCTGTAAGGGCTACGATCGGAACGCCATGCAGATGGGGCATCTGCTTGAACCGGCGAACGAGCTCGTAACCATCGATATCGGGGAGATGAAGATCTACAAGGATCAAATCCGGGCGCATAGAGCGGGCCAACTCTAGCCCACTGGGCCCATCCTCTGCTTCCACCACTCGATAGCCCTCCGCCTCTAAGATCCGACGAACGAGCAACCGGTTTTCAAAGTTGTCCTCTATATATAAGATCACAGAATCCATCGGACCTCCATAGCCGCCCTTTTAATCGTTTCCTAGACCTAACAGTAGACATCCTCAAATCCCATTCTATCTCCTGCCGTGCGAGGAATGCAACCATGCTCCATGGGGATTTCGATGCAGATTCTATCGGAACTTGACTGCTTACTCTGCCCAAGACTAAATGAGGTTCATTCCATTCTACTCGATGAGGGCCTGCCAATCACCATTAGAGCCATCTGGTAGCTCTCTGGGATCATTCCATATGGATACACAGATGTTCTCTTATGAATAATTTTCTCCAAATTTAGATCATGTGGCAAGATTGTGATGACCCAGGCATGAGATCGACAATCTCAAAGGCCAACTGCGCACCTTTCTTCTTATCATCTTAATCTACGATACAATTATTCACGTGGACTCCTAGGTTGCTCGGATATGCTTATGGAGGATAGCAAGAGGTAGATAGATCCTGATGTCCATTTCGGCATCCGGGTGACGGGATGGGCCACAGGGACGTCCATTTGGCTTCTCAATGGAGGAGAATCAATGAGTGTCACCGCACCTCGAGGATTTCGAGCCACTGGTGTCGCTTGCGGAATCAAGGGAAGCGGAGCACTGGATCTGGCATTGGTCGCCAGCGACCATCCATGCACAGCAGCGGCGGTCTTCACCACCAATCAGATCCAGGCTGCCTCGATTCGTTACAATCAGACCATGCTGGCCCGTCGACGTGCTGGCTTCCGGGCTGTGGTAATTAACTCAGGGAACGCTAACGCCTGTACGGGCCCCAAAGGGCTTTTAGATGTCTATAACGTGACTGAACTGGCCGGTTCCCTTCTGGGGTTTCCTCCCGATACCATCCTGATGATGTCCACAGGAGTAATCGGTGTGCCCCTACCAGTCGAAAAAATCCGCGCCGGCTTAATGCGCGCCGTCTCTACACTCTCGGAAGAAGGCGGTGAGGCAGCTGCCCGCGCTATCCTAACCACAGACACCTATCCCAAGATGGCCATTCGGCGTCTCTCGATCCGTGGGGTTCGCGTGACCATCGGCGGGATGGCCAAAGGAGCGGGAATGGTTCACCCCGACATGGCAACCATGTTGGCTCTAATCACCACGGATGCAGAGATCGATGCAGATCGCCTGAAGGCCCTTCTTCGATCGGCGGTCGATGCCAGCTTCCATCGGATCACCATTGACGGAGATCAGAGCACCAACGACACAGTGATGATCTTGGCCAACGGAGCTGCTGGGGTAGCAGTGGATGAGGACTCGATGGTATTGTTTGAAGAAGCCTTGACGGATCTTTGTGTTGAAATGGCAAAGGCCATCGTTCGGGACGGGGAAGGAGCCACCAAGCTGGTGGAGATCCGAGTGCAGGGCGCCCGCACGTCAGAGGAGGCCCGTCGAATTGCCTGCCATATCGCTCGCTCGTTGCTGGTGAAAACAGCCTTCTACGGCGGAGATCCGAACTGGGGGCGGATCCTAGCCGCCGCTGGCGCGGCGGGCGTACCCCTCAACGCTGATGCACTCTCCCTATGGGTCCAGCATGAGAACGGAGCCCCACTTTTGCTTTTCGATCGAGGGTCTCCTGCCTTTTACACGGAGGAAGAAGCTCGTCGCATCTTTCAGGCACCCTTCCTTCGGGTGCTTCTCGATCTCGGCTTAGGTGAAGAAGAGGATTGGGTATGGACATGCGATCTTTCCCATGATTATGTAAGCATCAACAGTAGCTACCGTACTTAACTTAGGCGAATGTGGCGAAGGATGATATCATCTACGATGTTAATACTCATCCGGGCGCAACCTGCGGAATCTCCCATGCTTCTCCAAGGCCGAAGGTCCTGAGGGCAAGAATAGGACACCGAACTCTCCAGCTTCAGGAGAATCAGGCGCCATCATTTCTGCACCTACATCTCCGTCAGCTAGCATGGTGAACCTTGGAGCCTTGCTCGCAGTGGAGGATATCTCCGATTCCTAAGAGGAAACTGACCCTTGGGTTCCTGGGGGTACCGGGCAAGTCTGGAGACTCGAAACGATCTCCTGTGGATCAGTGGCGTTCTAGGTGGCGCTGCCGCGTGGATCTTCGCTCTCCCCGCCCCCACTGAAAGATATGCTCCGTTCTGCACTTCGTGTATCCTGCTTGAGTGTCCCTTCGCATCGTAAATCCGGCCTGTAGGATGGGAGCTTTGCTTGTGACCACTCTCGTGTTACAGGCTCTGAGTAAGGTATTGGGTTGGCCGGTGGGACGCTGATGGCCTTCTTTGCCGGCCAGCTCCGTTCTCTTCGAGTTGCGCTGAGGGCAATTCAACGAGTGATCTTAGTGGCATCGGTAGCCCCTCTACGGGCTCCTGGATCTGATCTTGGCCTATCCCCAGCTAGCAGCTACAATAGGTTTTCGTGAGATAGGGCAGATCGTGGGGAAGTTCGTGGCTCTGTCTTCAATCTGAATCTTGGCGCGGGGTTCCATATACTTCAACAGGCTCGTGTTCAATGGCTATGGAGAATCTGGAAAGCTACCTTCGCGCTACATTGGTTCGATTGATCGAAATCCCCTCGCCGAACGGTGAAGAGGGATCCCTAATTGCGTTCTTAGAGGATTGGCTTCGAGTCCGGGGCTTCCCAGTTGCTCGTTTCCCGGTTCCCGGCTACCCATGGCCCAATCTGCTCATCCACCCTCAGCCGCGTCCCCAGCTCCTGATCACCGTGCATGTGGATACGGTGCCGCCGCTGGCTCATCCTCGACCCTATGTGGCTATCGAGCGAGAGGGCCGGATATATGGGCTAGGCAGTGTGGATGTAAAGGGCGGTCTGGCCGCCATGATGGTCGCCTTGGATATCGTCGGCGCAGATCGCCTCATGCGCTCCCCGATCAGCATCGCTCTTACCGTTGATGAGGAGCAGATGGGGCGTGGAGCAGAAGCGCTGGCCCGGGCCTGCTGGCCAGAGGCGGTGATAGCCATTGAGCCCACCGACTTCACTATCAGTGTTGCGGAGGCGGGGACTGTGGAGCTCGCGCTAGAGATCCGTGGACGTTCGGCCCACGGCTCTGTGGTAGAGAGAGGTCGGAATGCCATCCAAGGGGCGATGGAGCTCCTACGTGAGCTGGAATCTCTTCCTTCCATTCAGGCCCATCACCCGCTGATCGGTCGCGGCGCCGTGACTCCGTTGTTCATCCGAGGCGGCGAGCGATCACTGGTGATTCCTGATCATTGCGAGCTTCACTTAGACATTCGATGGCTACCAGGGATTTCCCAGGAGACCTTGATGGGGGAAATCGAGGCGACATTATCCCGCCATGAGGTGATCTGGCGGGTGATCGATCTCTCGGCACCCTTTGAGACTCCGGTCGAGGCCCCGATCGTGCAGCTCCTGGGTGCGGCGCTGACCGAGACGGGGCTTCCCATCCGCCTGAGCGGGATGCCTAGCTGGACGGATGCAGAGCCGTTTGTCCGATCCGGAGCCCAGGCGGTGGTCTTCGGGCCGGGCTCGCTGACCGTGGCGCACACGCCAGAGGAACACATTTCGATCTCCGAGCTTCTCCGTATCACCCAAGTGCTTGTCACGCTGATCCAGAAGGCAGTTGCTTGAAAGATAGGACACTGCTATAATTTTGTAGCGAAGGGCGAGTAGCTCAGGTGGTCAGAGCGCACGGCTCACATCCGTGAGGTCGGGGGTTCGAGTCCCTCCTCGCCCACTGCGCCGCAGCCCAACGGCTGCGGCGCTTTGTTTTCGCACTATGCGATGATTCCTTCTCAGCTTCAGCGATAAGCATCATTTCTCTTTCTTATATCCTCTATTTGCAATATTTTATCTTCCCATTTGAGATAAATACGGTATTCCCCGGCGCGATATGATAATACTTCGCCCCGGTCATGGCGGATTTTCGTCAACAGCGGACGCTGAGCCGCTGCCAGCTGACGAATCCGCCGCATAACCTGTTCTCGATGTTTGGGATGCAGCTCATCCAAAGCTCGTTGTGCGCGTTCCGTGATTCGGAGAACCATAACGATCTCACCATCCCGTCTGAATGATGAAGAATCTCCCCTGCTCCCCAACGAAGCCTTCTGTCTCATAATTTTATACCTCAAGTGCAGGACTGGCGAATTTGATGATCATCGTGTTTCTCCATGTTAGATCCGTCAAATAAAATGGCCTCTGGGGCGGAGGACTCACCTTGCCTTTATTTTTCAGGTAGGCGAAGAACAGATTGTCCTCCCGATCGAAATGGAGAGCATACATGTGGAGGCTGGCGCTTTCCGATCGTTCGTTTCCCGGGTCTTTCCCGGAGACGATTTTCGAGCAAGCGCGGCGCATGGAGATCGTTCGCCTCGTTATGCGCGATGAAGTCCTGCGCCCCCCGCGGAGATGGAATCTAGGATGGCGGAGAGGCAGGGAGCTCGACAGCTGGCGCGAGGTGTCGCAATGGGCAGAGGCGCTAGATTACAGCCGTTCGCGTTTGTGGGGTCTGCGTCTTGAGCGTCTGAGGGCGGGGGTTCGTCTTATCGCCTGGGGGATTGCTCCGCGCCTCCCCCGACAGGAGAATGTTTCTCGAATCCAGCGGTATGCATCGACTGCCGCAACGGCGGCGGCCTTCTTGGGGGCTCATGGATTGCTTCTGGAAGGAACAGATCATTGGGAACCTGGAGAAGCGATCCCATTTATTCAGCATCTTCTCCCCGTTCTAGGGAGTCTGCGCTTGATTCTGTGGCTACGGCTTTCAGAGGTCAGCCCCCTCCTCCTCGACGTTCCTCGCCTGTTCCCGACAACGATCCGGCCATGGATTGCTCTGGATTTAGAGGTAGGGATTCCGGAAGCCTTCCCAGCTCTATGGGATCGGATTAAATCCTCAGTTTCTATGATGATGTTTCGTTGTGAGCCAGGGCATCTGGAGTGGTGGGATCGAGAGGGTCGCGTGATCCTAGAGCGAACTGAGTTTTCAGGAGAGTTGGTGGTGACCGTCCCAGAGATTCCGGGAAAATCTTGGGAGTCTTGGAGACACTTGGTGAGGGGGCACAGACTATCATCCGAGTTTTGATGCCCCTTCTCACCATGCCCCGAATTCAGGACGGGAAGGCTGGGGAGTGGGCTGGATGGTTTCATTCCTTGCTTTATGCTCTGTGATCCTTAGATCTATGATCGTGGATCCGGCCTTTTAGACCACCCGAGTTCCTGTGCGGCGGCTAACGACCTCTAGCGCTCGAAAGGCGAGATCACGAGTGAGGGGATCGACCTGAGGATCGAAAGCGAGGCTTCGCAAGGGTGCCAGGGCCTCCTGATCCCCTATGCGTGCCAACGTCAGGATCGCAGCTCGACGCACTCCTTTGTTGCCGCGTTCCAAGGCTCGATAGAGGCTGTGGATCGCGGAGGACCGCGCTCCAATAGCCTCGCCTTCCTGCACAGCCCACTCGATCAGCCACCCTTGCTGTTCCACGACAACTGGGCGGAGATCGAGGACGGGCGGCTGGCGGTTCTTCTCCCAGAGCGTCAGGGCGTCCAGAGCAGCCGACCGTACCAGCCATTCCCGATCCTCCCGGGCGATGGCCTCCAAGCGTGCTTTCACCCAGTCTTCAGGGATCATGGCCAATCCAAACACCGCGGCCCGGCGAGTCCGCCAATCCGCCTCTTCTGTGGCTTCTTGAAGCAACTGAGGACCATCATGATACATCCGCAAGGCCTCCGCCGCTGCACGGCGGAACGGCTCTTCATCCTCCAGCAGAAGAAGGACCAGGCGTTTCATAGCGGTCTCGGTGCCATGCTCTCCGAGAGCAGCGATGACAGCGCGGCGAATCTCCGGATCAGGATCGGTCAGAGCCTGCTCCAGAAAAGGTAGATCGCCTTCCTGACCCAGCCATCCCAGACCCCGGATAGCCGCCATGCGAATTTCTCGGTCCGGATGACGCAGGGCTTTGTGAAAAAGAACGGCCACACCGGGATCCCGCGTGACTACCAGAGCCTCTGCAAGGCGCAACCGGAGGGTCATTGGCAATCCGGGTCTGAGGAACGCTCGGCCTATGGCGGCCATGCCTTGGGGACGCCACGGAGCCTGAGGGGAAGCCGTAGCGATCCATCGCGCGACGCGCAACAATCGGGTGTGGAAGACATCATCCGGCTCATTGAGAGCTCGATCCATAATCCCAGCCATAGGGCCAAAGGCTGCGTGGAAAGTTGAGACCTCCGCCCATCGATGATCATCCAGATGAGACATCAGAACGGTATTATCGCCGAACTGAGCCAGAGTCCAGGCCGCCAAGTACGCTCGAAGCAAGGGATGGCGGAAATATCCTCGCCGCTCGTCGATAGGCACCACCGGCCCTCCGGCGGTCGTCAATGTCTCAATCGCTCGGTCCAAATGCCGACGCCCCGCCGGCAGTGCCAGCTCGGGGATCACACGAGTCATCACACGTTCCAAATCCTCCAAGGTAATTATGAAACGCTCTTCATTCAGCAACTGAAGGGCCAATTGACCTAGGATCAGGCGGGCCGTAGGCAAAGTCAGCACGGTTTTACCGACGATCCCTTGAAGCATTCGGTCTAGGATCGCATCATAGAGGTCTGGCCCTAACGGGCGATCCCATCTTAGCGCCACGGCAGCAGCCACATCTGCAGGACGCAACCGGACTGGCCGTGGGATCTGCCATGCCTTCAATTGTGTCTTTAGATCGGAGACAGAGGCTCCGCTGAGTTCAGCCCATCGTTCCGCCAATCGGTTGACCATCTTTTCAGACCAGGGCGCAAGGGCGAGGGGAAGGAGCCCTAACTCGTCCACCAACCGGGCAGCACTTTCGTCTCCAGCGAGCACCAACTGGATATTCGGATAGCTCTCCAGGATTTTTCGCAACCAGCGCATGATCTCTGGTCGACGCGGGGCTGGGATCTCTTCCCATTCGTCCAGAAGCAAAAAAGCATTGCCATCGCGTAACGCAGCCCGGATCATCGGATCTAAGCGGGGCCGCAAGACGAGGGGGACCACCCTGCTCACCGCTTCTACCAGAGTGGTTTCTGGGGAGGCCAGAGGATCGGGATCGAGTAGAGGGAGGTGGATATAAAAAGGCAAAAGCGAGGTTCGATCCTTCAGCTTCAGGCGTCCAGCGAGGATCTCTTGGATCAACCAGCAAAGGGCACCGGTCCGTCCACTTCCAGGCGGCCCATATAGCAACAGCCGCGAGGCCACTTCAACCGCTTGGCCCAGTGTCAGTTCGGATTCTGAGGGAAAGTCCTGGATCTGGGTGCTCGGGTAGGGTAAGGGAAAGCGAAGAAGCGGCTCCAGCAAACGCTGGGCAAGGCGAGGATCTAGCGCTGACCAAGCAATCCAGCTCGGAAGCTGATTTAGCAACCATTGTCGATACTGGGCCTCTGTCGATTGACGTAAGCGCTGGTAGGCCTGATCCAGGCGTCTCCGCACCTCCTCATAGAGTCGTCTCAATGGACGCCGGTTCCTGTAGAGTAGCCCCACGCTCAACAGAGCAAGGATGGCTCCGATGAGGGCAGAGATCGGATCGAATCGCCAAGATCCTAAGAAATTCACGGGCTCCTCCACGACCTCTCACAAGTTTTGGAGCCAAGTGGAGGAAACCAAGTCTAGCGCCTCTCTTCCCACTTCCCAAAAGCGCTCCGGCTGAGATTCAATGCCTGAAGCAGCTTGTGATGCCTTCACCTCAGCATCTCGATCTCGCTTGGACTGACCAGCCGGTAGCCGATCCTGCGTTCGGTTTGGATGAAAATCGGATGATTTGGATCGGGCTCGATCTTCTGACGGAGATGCCAGATATATAGCTTCAAATAAGCCCGATTTCGGGCATGTCCCTCCCCCCACACCGCTTTTAGCAGGAAATCATGAGTCAGCGGACGGCCGGCGAAGCGGACGAGGGTAGAAAGAAGCTTGAACTCCGTCGGGGTTAGATTGATAGGACGCCCGTCCAACCGAATCTCCTGCGTGATCAGGTTCACATATAGGCGTCCGTTATCGTAGATCCCGCGAGCGGCTAAGGATTCGTATCGCCTCAGGACAGCCTGAATCCGGGCGAGGAGCTGGCGGGGTCCGAAGGGCTTCGTGAGATAATCATCCGCACCATTCTCCAAGCCCCGCACGATATCGGATTCAGCTCCCAGTGCGCTGACGATGATCACGGGGATTTCGCTGGTCGAGCGGATTGCTTGGAGAACCTCCCATCCGTCTATCCCAGGGAGCATTAAATCGAGAAGAATCAGGTTGGGGTTCTGAGAACGTAGGAGCTCTAATCCTTCCTGGCCAGTATGGGCAATCAAAACCTGATAGCCACCTTGCCCTAATTGCCAAGCCAGGAAGCGGGCTAGTTCTGCATCATCCTCGATAATCAGGATCTTCTTGGCGTTCAATTTTGCTTCCCCCACTAAGTTTGCTAGTGTGCTGATCTCGAATGACTTTCCGCCTGTCGTGGAATTCCAAACTATAAGGGAGCGAAACCCGCCTAAAGAGGGCGACATCCTCCCTACCTGCTGTACTCGTCCCAATCCAGATAAACTATCCAGTCATACGCAGCCTAGCGTTCCTGAGCTGGTTATATATTATATATCTTTACCATAAGACCTAAGAGAAGGAAAAATCAGGCGAAGAGGCCTGGCGGGCGCGTTGGAGCGCCGATTTTCACTCAGGAATGTGCTTCCCAAATACGTATTTCGAAACGTGTGGAAGCTCCGAGAAGATTTGCCTTTCTAGCGAGATTCGATTATGATAAGCACAATGGCGCTGCCGGTTTTGCGGCAGGGGCTTTTTGGAACAGGGCGCTCTCCGTAAGCCGGGAGAGCGCCCTGTTAACTTTCATGGAGGTTTGAACCCATGCTACAGGAACGTCTGACCGTTCGGGACAATATGGTAGTAACCTTGGCCTATACGCTCCGCCTGAAGGATGGCCGGGTCGTGGAGTCCTCCGAAGAGAGCGAGCCCATCACCTTCATTCAGGGCGCCGGCGAGATCCTCCCCGCTCTCGAGGAAGCCCTCTATGGGATGGCGGTGGGGGAGGAGAAGGAGATCTGGCTGGCCCCCGAGGATGCCTATGGGCCGCGGCGGGCGGAGGCCTACCAGGTCATCCCCCGCAGCGAGTTTCCAGAGGATTTCCCTCTGACCCCGGGCGTTGGCCTGTATGTCTATACGGAGACCGGTGAAGCCTTCCCGGCCTATATCGCGCAGGTCGGCCCAGACACCGTGACCCTAGATTTCAATCATCCGTTAGCCGGGGAGGATCTTCATTTCACGGTGAAAATTCTGGCCCTACGCCCTGCCACCTCGGAAGAGATAGAGCACGGCCATCCCCACGAATGAGACAGGAATCTCCCTTTAGGAATGCGGGTTTATCCTCTCGAGGGAACAAGTCGTTTGCTACCTTCAGAAAATCCGTAATCCCCTACATGCTTGCGATGGTGCTGGTAATATTAAAATCCTTCTAGGAGGCCGTCTAAACTACCAGAGAGGGGCTCATCCCGTCTAAGCGGGAGGAGGCTTCCATCACTGGGTTCGGACTCTAGGATGGTTTTTCGGTTGAGTGAGCTTCAGATCCGTCGGTATGCCCGGCATATTGTGTTGCCTGGGGTAGGCGGACGAGGACAGCGCCAGCTCCTCCAGAGCCGAGTTCTGATTATCGGCGCCGGTGGCTTGGGTTGTCCGATTGCCCTTTACCTCGCTGCTGCAGGCGTGGGCACTATTGGGATTATCGATGATGATAAGGTGGATCTCAGCAACCTGCAGCGGCAGGTTCTTTTTCGAACCGAAGACCTGGGTCGTCCTAAGGTAGAGGTCGCCCGGGAACGACTTCAGGCCCTCAATCCGGATATTACTGTGATCCCTTACGCGGAACGGTTCACGGCAACCAATGCGCGCTGGCTGGTAGCGGAGTATGATCTGGTGCTGGACGGAAGTGATAACTTCCCTACCAAATACTTGGCCAGCGATGTCTGCGTCCGGGAGGGCAAGCCGCTGATCTGGGGGGCAGTTTTCCAGTATGAAGGACAGATCGGGATGTTGCCTCCAGGAGGGCGGCCATGCTATCGTTGTCTGCTACCCCATCCACCTTCGCCCGATCAAGTTCCGGATTGTCAGCAGGGCGGGGTTTTTGGAGCACTGCCCGGCATCATCGGCGCGATGCAGGCATTTGAAGCCTTAAAGTGGCTGCTGGGCTTGGGCAACTCCATGGCAGGTCGTCTGTTGGTCTTCGACGGACTTCGCGGGGACTGGTTAGCGGTTCAAGTAGAGCCGCGTCCAGATTGTCCGGTGTGCGGAGATCGTCCGACAATCCTCGAGCCAATAGATATAGATAATGAATCGTTCTGCAGGATTTCTTCAGATTAGCAGCTTCCTTTAGGCCCAGACCCCGAGGGCGATCTGTCTCCTACGGGCCTGCTTTCCGCCCCAAAGCATCTGCCTCGCGCGGGATAGTGTCTGTCGCTCAGGTGCCAGTTGCGGCTTTGCGATCCATCGGGTCTCATTGGGCCTCCGCCAAGAAAAATTGGACGGTCATGCGGGACATATCTTGCATCATGCGAACGGCTTCTTCCCACTCCATCAGCAAGGGGCGATGCAGGAAGACCACTAATACGAAATTGGACTGGCCTGTTAGGACGATCCCTGCATCCGCGCGGGTTTCGTTCGTCCATCCAGATCGGCGGGCAAAGGACAGGCCAGGAGGGAGACCGGCGGCCAGCAGCGTCGGCTGACCCTGGGCATCTACCAGACGGTTTTGGGCCATTGCTTCTAAGATGAACTGGCACTCGGCCGGTTCGATGGCCCCCTCGGAGGCCAGCGGCAGGGGGCCGCCGCTGCGCGCGCACTGATAAAGCATCTCTAACAACACTCCCGTGTCCTCCGGCGTAGTCTGCTGCCGCGGGTCGGGATGCGTGGGCAGATCCGAGCGGCTGTTCGCCGGGGTGACCACGGCTGGCGGAGCGCCAGGCTGATCAAAGGGCCATGCGATGAAGGAATTCACCAAGCCCAGCTCCCGAAGGAGTGCGGTGGTCTGCTCTGCGCCTTTCGCCGGGTCGCCCTCGCCCAGATCCGCGAGGAGCTCCTGAAGGGTGGGCAGGGCGGTTTCATCGGTCAGCATCTGGAACACCCGAGCACGGCGGGCTTCCTCGCGCGCCAGATCCCAGCTCCGGGCGACGGCCAGGGCTACAGGCAGGCGTATCATCCCAACGCCGGAGAAGGCCAGATCCCCGTTGTACATCCAGGTTTGTCCGCTTCGCAGATCCTTTACGAATATCCCGGCTGTTCCATTGAAGGACTGTAGATAGGTCTCGAAGAACCGTCCCAACGCCGCGAGCGAAAGGGCGGGCGCGGGCTTTTCATCCACAACCAGCGCCACCTCACGGGGGGTCGCCCGAGATAAGGCGGCCTGAAGCCGTTCGGCGGAGAGGCTGATGTTCAGCACGTGACCTGGCCGGCCCGGTAGGAACGCAAAGCGCTCGAGATCCGGCTGGGGCTCCACGGGCGGCTCGTCGTACCGCCGGGCGACCTCCAGCAACCAGAGGCGGATCCGCTCCATGGAGACCTGGATGGCGATCGGGAGATCGCGCGGGGGCGGAGGCTGACGGAACAGGAACCGTAGGAAGGCTGTCGGGCGCTGACGTTCCGCCAGCGCTTCTCTCAGGAGCCCTCGGCTGGCCTCCCGATCTAATTGCACCTCCAGATCAGCGGGATCCAGCATCAGGGTCTGATCGCGATAGCGAACCTGAAGAGGAGTCTTCAGGGCTTGCTCCACGGCATCCATGGCTTCTTCCAGCGAGCGGCCGCCCACGGCCAGCCCGGCTACAGTCCAAGTGCGGGGAATTCGTTGAAGTTCCTGCTGAAAGAGGGTGAACTGCCAAACCAGAAATCCCACCATCAGTCCACCTATCCCCCATGCCAGCCAGCGATTCATGGAACGATGCATCAGCGTCACCTCCCCCAGGATACAGGCCGCACTTCTCCACCGACAGATGCAGGGGACAATATCCCATCGCGCGCTCTTCTTGATCTTCCCTGAGAATCCCCAAATCGTCGGAAGCAGAGGACTAATCAGACTTGGGGATCTGATCCCTCATCGGGAAGCACGATGGGAATCCTCTGCCGCGCCGACGATTCGTTGAGTTCCTACGCGTATGGCTTACCCGAGCCCCTTCCCTATCACACCCGAATTATATCCAACGTCTCGGGGCGAGGGTGAACAAAGATGCGATTCTTCGCCCACCCCTGCCTCCGTTCCGAACTCTTGCTCTTATCCCATGCGAAGTGGAGAAGGCACTTCAGGTTCTTGACGGGAGAGAAGGATGGCGATAAACTTTGACACAAATTAAACTTAACTTTAAATTCAAATTGTGGAGGCCGAATGGACGAGACATCAAGGCTCCTCGGGCTCCATCACGTGACCGCCATTGGGGATGATCCCCATAGGAATGTGAGGTTCTACCAAGAGGTCCTGGGATTGCGTCTGGTCAAGCGCACGGTGAACTTCGACGATCCGGGGACCTATCACCTGTATTACGGGGATGCCCTGGGGCGACCGGGGACCCTGTTGACGTTCTTTCCCTGGCCAGGGACGCGTCCGGGGCGGGTAGGCGTTGGGCAGGTGGCTGTAACCGCCTTGACTATCCCAGAGGCCGCCGTCGGTTACTGGGAGAAGCGATTGCGGGCTTATGGGGTAGCGATGGAACGCGCCGCTTCCCGCCTGGAAGAAGAGGAAGTGGTCCTGCGATTCCAGGATCCCGATGGGCTATGGCTGGAACTGGCGGCGCATCCCTTGGCGGAGACGCGACCGGGATGGCCAGAAGGGCCGGTTCCGCCAGAATACGGGATCCGTGGCCTTCACACGGTGACGATGTGGGAAGCCATCGCTGAGCCCACGCTCCGCTTCCTGATCGAAGGAATGGGGTTCCGCCTCGTGCAGGAGGAGGGCGGTCGAATCCGCCTGGCGGTCGGGCCGGGCGGGCCAGGGGCCTGGGTGGATCTCCAGGTGGATCCTCGGGCAACCCGTGGTCGCGTGGTGGTGGGGACAGTGCACCACGTGGCCTGGCGGGTGCGGAACAACGCCGAGCAGGAGGCCTGGCGGATGCATCTTCAGGCGCTGGGGCTTTATGTGACGCCGGTGATGGATCGGAAGTATTTTCGCTCCATCTACTTCCGCGAGCCCGGCGGTGTGCTGTTCGAGATCGCCACGGATCCACCCGGATTCACCATCGATGAAGCGCCGGAGCACCTGGGGACCGGGTTGATGTTGCCGGACTGGCTGGAGCCCATGCGGGGGGAGATCGAGCGGGCGTTGCCGCCCCTGGAGGGCAAGGTCATCCGCGAATGAGACACATGCCTCGTGAATGAGAGGATCCTTCTACTGGAAGTCTGATCCCATGAGCGAGCGATTGCCGCCGGGCACTCACGTCGGATACGCCCATCTGCAGGTTCGCGATCTGGGGCGTTCCCTGGCGTTTTACCGGGATCTCCTGGGGTTTCGGGAGATCGGCCGCGAGGGATCCTCAATGTTGCTGTCGGCCACTGGGTCCCTGCCTCCCGTGCTGGCCTTGACCGAGCGCCGGGATGCGCGGCCTCGACCGCCGCGCACCACCGGGCTGTATCACATCGCCATCCGGTTGCCGACCCGGCGCGATCTGGCCCGGGTGTTCCGGCGGCTGTTGGAGCACGGGTGGCCTTTCCAGGGCTTCTCGGATCA